>JBJLDI010000025.1:0-7673 GCA_045567235.1 Candidatus Pelagibacter sp. | reverse complement strand
GGTCTTCAATCAAGATTAATGAGTCAGGCTTTAAGAAAATTAACTGGTTCAATTTCAAATACAAATACAATGATGATTTTCATTAACCAAATTAGAATGAAAATTGGAGTTATGTTTGGAAGTCCTGAAACAACATCAGGTGGAAATGCACTTAAATTTTATTCATCTGTAAGAATGGACATCAGAAGGATTGGTGCCATCAAAGATAAAGATGAAATTATTGGTAACTCTACAAGAGTTAAAGTAGTTAAAAATAAAGTTGCGCCACCATTTAAAGTTGTTGAGTTTGACTTGATGTATGGAAAAGGAATTAGCAAAATGGGTGAGTTAGTCGACCTAGGTGCTAAAGCTGATATTATTGAAAAATCGGGAGCATGGTATGCTTACAAAGGAGAAAAAATAGGACAAGGAAGAGAAAATGCCAAAGTTTATTTAGCTCAAAATCCAAAAGTTGCCGCAGAGATTGAAATGGCAATAAGGGAAAAAGCAGGTGTGATTTCAAAAAAAATTGAGGGAAATCCGTTAAGTCCTGAAAAAATTGAAAAAGAGAAGAAAGTAGCTGAAAAAGAAGAATCTGAAAAAGAAGCTACTCCTCCTAAAAAGAACTAGAATTTAAAGTCATCTTTAAATTATAAAGGCGCTTATTTTAAGCGCCTTTACCCCTATCGTTATCTAGACATAGAATAAAAAAGCTGTATTTTAAAAATATGGCTCAAAAATCATTAAATCAAATAAGAGAAACTTTCTTAAAATATTTTGAGAAAAATGATCATAAGATTATTGAGTCTAGCAATTTAGTTCCAAATAATGACCCAACATTGATGTTTGCTAATTCTGGCATGGTTCAATTCAAAAATGTATTTACAGGCTTGGAGAAAAGGGATTATCAAAGAGCAACTACTTCTCAAAAATGCGTAAGAGCGGGAGGAAAACACAATGATTTAGAAAATGTTGGATATACACCAAGACACCATACTTTTTTTGAGATGTTAGGAAATTTTTCTTTTGGTGATTATTTTAAAGAAAGAGGAATTGAACTTGCATGGAATTTAATCACTAAAGATTTTGGTATAGATAAAAATAGACTTTACGTAACAGTTTTTCATGAGGATGATGAAGCCTATAATTTTTGGAAGAAAATAGCGGGTTTTAGTGATGATAGAATTATAAGAATTTCGACATCAGACAACTTTTGGTCGATGGGTGAGACTGGTCCTTGTGGCCCTTGTTCTGAAATATTTTTTGATCATGGTGATCATTTAAAAGGAGGTTTACCAGGAACAAAAGACGAGGATGGTGACCGATTTATTGAAATTTGGAACTTAGTATTTATGCAATATGAACAAATTTCAAAAGATAAAAGAATAGATCTTCCTAAACCATCAGTAGATACTGGAATGGGATTAGAGAGAATAGCTGCACTATTGCAAGGCACTCATGATAATTATCAAACTGATCACTTTAAGAAACTGATAAGTTCAATATCAGAAATTACAAAAGTAAATCAATCAGAAAATAATATTTCTAGCTTTAGAGTTATTGCAGATCATTTAAGGGCGAGCTCATTTCTTTTAGCAGAAGGTGTTTTGCCATCTAATGAAGGTCGTGGATATGTTTTAAGAAGAATAATGAGAAGAGGAATGAGACACTCTCATTTATTGGGATCAAAGGAACCGATTTTTTATAAAATTTTTGATTCTTTAAAAAAAGAAATGTCAGGAAATTATCCAGAACTTGAAAGATCTGAGACTCTGATTAAAGAAACATTAAAGATGGAAGAGGAAAAGTTTTTAGTTTTACTTGATAGAGGTATTAAAATTTTAAATGATGAAATATCTAAGATAGATAAAGTTTTACCAGGAGAGGTAGCTTTTAAATTATATGACACATATGGTTTCCCATTAGATCTCACTGAAGACATTTTAAAAAATAAATCATTAAAAGTTGATCATGTAAAATTTGATGAGTTGATGAAAAAAAGTAAAGAACTTGCAAAAAAGAATTGGAAAGGATCTGGAGATAGTTCAGAAGAAGCAATATGGTTTTCTATAAAAGATAAAATTGGACCAACAGAATTTTTAGGTTACGAGTCTAACCAATCCGAAGGAGTTGTATTAAATTTAATTAAAAAAAATCAAGAAGTAAAAACTTTATCTACAGGAGAAGAGGGTATGATTATCACAAATCAAACTCCTTTTTATGGAGAGTCTGGAGGACAAGTTGGAGACAAAGGCACAATAGTATCCGGAAACTCTGTTTTTGAAGTCGAAGATACACAAAAAAAACTTGGAGATTTATTCGTCCATTTTGGATCAGTTAAAACTGGTGAAATTAAAATTAATGATGTGGTTGAAATGAAAATTGATGTTGAGAGAAGAGATAATCTAAAAGCTTATCATTCTGCTACTCATTTACTTCATGAATCTTTAAGAAGAACTTTAGGAAAACATGTTATGCAAAAAGGATCATTAGTTGCACCAGATCGTTTAAGGTTTGACTTTAGTCATATGAAACCAATAACTAACGAAGAGTTAGAAACAATAGATAAATTAGTTAATGAATACGTTAAAAACGGCTCAGAAGTTACTACAAGAATTATGACACCAAAAGCAGCTATAGAAAAAGGAGCATTAGCTTTTTTTGGTGAAAAATATGGAGAAGAAGTTCGTGTTGTTTCAATGGGTAAGGAAAAAGATGCATATTTTTCAACAGAATTATGTGGTGGAACACACGTAAAAAACACTGGAGATATTGGAAAATTTAAAACTATAAGCCAATCTTCTATTGCTGCAGGTGTTAGAAGAGTTGAAGCATTAAGAGATAAACAGCTTGAAGATTTTATTAAAAATAAAGAAAAGTTATCAACATTATCAACTCAAAAAGATGAGGAGATTATTAAAGAATTGTCTTCTCAAATAATCAAATTTGGTGGCAAACCAAATATTGATAATAAAGATTTAAAAGAAATTATTAAAAATCTTACAAGACAACTTGAACAATTAAATATTAGTTCAGTCCTTCAAGATAAAACCAAAAATATTATTAATGACCAAAAAATAAATGATGTAAAAGTTAGATTTCAAAAAGTACAAGATTTACCCCCTAAAGATTTAAGAAAATTAGTTGATAGTGGAAAAAAAGAATTAGGTGATGGAATTATAATAGTCTTTGCAAGCAGTGAAGATAAAGTTGGTTTGGGGGTTGGTGTAACTGATAAACTAGTTGATAAATATGATGCTGTAAAATTTGCTAAATTAGGTTCCGAAATTATTGGTGGAAAAGGAGGAGGTGGAAGAAAAGATTTTGCTCAAGCAGGCGGACAAGATAAAAGCAAGATTGATGAAGCTTTTGAAAAAATTAAAAAATTAATTTAATTTTTTTTTTAAATTTTTGTCTATTACATCTAAAAACTGATTAGTTGTTAGATACTTACTTGATGGCCCAATTAATATTGCAAGGTCTTTAGTCATTGATCCACTCTCAACACATTCTATACAAACTTGTTCAATCGTGTTTGCAAATTTAATAAGTTCCTCATTCCCATCTAATTTACCTCTATGAGCTAACCCTCTAGTCCAAGCAAATATTGATGCTATTGGATTAGTTGATGTTTCTTTACCTTCTTGGTGCATTCGATAATGTCTTGTTACAGTTCCGTGCGCCGCTTCTGCTTCCATAATTTTTCCATCAGGAGTTAATAAAGTACTAGTCATTAACCCTAGAGATCCATAACCTTGAGCCATGGTGTCAGACTGAACATCTCCATCATAATTTTTACAAGCCCATATATATTTTCCACTCCATTTCATTGCACAAGCAACCATGTCGTCAATTAGTCTATGCTCATACGTAATTTTAGATTTCTTAAATCTTTCTTTAAATTCTTTATTAAATACTTCTTCAAATATATCTTTAAATCTCCCATCATATTTTTTTAAAATAGTATTTTTTGTTGAAAGATAAACTGGCCACTTTTTTATTATACCATAATTAAAGCAAGATCTTGCAAAGTCTTCGATTGATTTATCTAAATTGTACATTGAGAGTGCTATACCAGGACCAGTGAAATTAAATACTTCATATTTGATTTCATCTTTGCCATCTTCAGAAGTCCATTTAACTTCCATTTTACCTTTTCCAGGAACTTTAAAATCAGTTGCTCTATACTGATCACCAAAAGCATGTCTTCCAATAACTACGGGATCAGTCCATGAAGGAACTAATTTTGGAATGTTAGAACAAATTATAGGCTCTCTAAAAACCGTTCCTCCAATAATATTTCTTATGGTTCCATTAGGAGATCTCCACATTTTCTTTAAATTAAATTCTTTTACTCTAGCTTCATCTGGAGTAATTGTTGCACATTTAATACCAACACCAATTTTCTTGATTGCATTTGCAGATTCTATTGTAATTTGATCATCAGTATTATCTCTACTTTTCATCCCAAGATCGTAATATTCAATGCCAAGATTAAGATAGGGCAAAATCAATTTGTTTTTAATGAAGTCCCAAATAATTCTAGTCATTTCATCACCGTCTAATTCTACAACGGGATTTTTTACTGTAATTTTGCTCATTTATATGAAATATATCTTATTAATTGAATTTCGTAGTTTTATATACATATTAATCAAAAATTATCAATTTAGAAGAACATGTTTAGTAAAATTTTTCCAAAACTTCATTCTGAAGGTTATAAATTTTTAGTTATAGCGGTTGTACTAACAATCATTTTTTATAGCTTTAGCAACTTTTTAGGATTAGCTGGTTTAGTTCTGACTATTTGGGTTTATTATTTTTTCAGAGATCCAGAAAGAGTTATTATTGAAGATGATAATTATTTAGTAAGCCCTGCTGATGGTGAAGTTATTAAAGTTGAAGAAGTTAATGGTCCTAAAGAATTAGGATTAGAAAATAAAAAATTTAATAAAATTAGTATCTTTATGAATGTTTTTGATTGTCATGTAAATAGAACTCCATGTGCAGGATTAGTAGAGGAAATATTATATAAACCAGGAAAATTTTTAAATGCTTCACTAGATAAAGCAAGTGAAGACAATGAGAGAAATTATTATAAAATTAAAGATCCTCATGGAAATGAGATTGTAATTGTTCAAATAGCTGGTCTTATTGCCAGAAGAATTGTTTGTGAAACAAATAAAAATCAAGATTTAAAACAAGGGGAAAGAATTGGTATGATAAGATTTGGAAGTAGAGCAGATATTTATTATGAAAATTATAAGCCCTTAGTAAAAATTGGTCAAAGATCTATTTCAGGAGAAACTTTGTTGGCTAAAAAATAGTTTATGGAACAACCAAAAAGTAAATTTAAAATCGTTTCAGATAAGAAAACAAGAATGATATTGCCAAACGCTATTACATTAATAGGTGTTTGCATAGGTTTAAGCTCAATTAAATTTGCAATAGATGGAAAGTTTGCAATTGCAATTATTGCAATAATGTTTGCAGGTTTAATGGATGCACTAGATGGTCGTATAGCTAGATTAATTAAAGGAACATCCAAAATGGGTAAAGAGTTAGACTCTCTTGGGGATGTAATTAGT
Organism: Candidatus Pelagibacter sp.; assembly: GCA_045567235.1. Classification (GTDB taxonomy): domain Bacteria; phylum Pseudomonadota; class Alphaproteobacteria; order Pelagibacterales; family Pelagibacteraceae; genus Pelagibacter. The sequence goes on along the minus strand of JBJLDI010000025.1, from coordinate 2,106 downwards.
TTTGGAGTTGCACCAGCGCTTATAATGTATTTTTGGAATTTACAGTATTTAGATAAATTAGGCTGGTTTGTTTGTTTAATATACGTAGTTTGTGTAGCTTTAAGACTAGCAAGATTTAATGTAAATACTGAAGAAGAAATTTCATGGAAAGATAATTTTTTTGAAGGATTGCCATCACCTGCAGGAGGAATATTGGTTCTAATGCCTTTAATCATTAGTTTTAGCGGTTTAGAAAAATTTTTATTTAAAATCAATTATGATTTATTAGTACCTACATTATTTATTATAATTTCAATATTACTTATAAGCACCATCCCAACTTATTCATTTAAAAAAATAGTCATACCAAGAACAATGACAAAGTTTTTACTATTTGGTTTAGTTTTATTTTTTGGTGCATTATTAGTTTATACATTTAAGATTTTGGCGGTAAGCTCTTTTATTTATATTTGTTTAATACCAATAAGCTATTTTCATTATAAAAAAATAAAAAAGGAAAAAAATATTTCTTCAGACAAAGACGAAGAATTAGAAGATGTCTTGTAAATGAAAAAAGATGTAATTGTTTCTTTAGCAGACGCAAATTATTATCCTCTATTAGTCGAATTGATAGACTCTATTAGACAATTCAAACAAAGTGAAAATGTTGCAATTTGTATTTTAGATGCAGGTTTAGAAACTCATCAAAAAGAAAAACTGTTACAAAAAGTTGACGAAGTAAAACCAGCAGAATGGGACATAGAAGTTCCAGGCTATAAAGTTAAAGACAAAGAATGGTTAAAAAGCCAGGTATCAAGAGCATTTTTACCAAAGTACTTTCCTAATTATAATAGGTATTTATGGATTGATTGTGATGCCTGGGTTAACGATTGGCAATCGGTTGAACTTTATTTTAAAGCCTGTGATAATGGAAAACTTGGAATCACTCAAACAATTGGTCCAGGCTACAAAATTACAACTAAAGCTAGCTGGTTATTTGGCAAGCTTGCAATAATTAAATCACAAAATTTTAAACATGCTATAAAATCTAACATTGGATATTCAAAAGCACGTAAACTTGCGTTTTCACCTCATATTAATATTGGAGTTTTTTCAATGGAAGCAAACTCACCAGGATGGTCTTCTTGGCAAAAAAATTTATTCCAAACATTAAAGGCTGGCAATATTTTTGGATCTGAAGGATTAGCTATTAATATGTCAGTATATATTGATGAACTAAAAACAGAATTTTTACCTCTTAATTGCAATTGGATAACAAGTAATTTGCTACCAAAATTTGATGAAGATAATAATACATTTGTAGAACCGTTTTTACCAAATTATAAAATAGGCATCATGCATCTCGCTGCAGGTATTTGGAAAGATGGCAAAGACATGAGAAGAAATAAAGACATCAAAATACAAATAGAAAATCTTGAAGGAAAGTTTTTACAAAAAAGTTTAAGATTTAATAATTAATTGAAAAAAAATAAAATTTCAAAAAATTGGGTAAACAAACAAAGACGTGATACGTACGTTCGTCAATCTAAAGTAGATGGATATAGGGCTAGATCTGCGTATAAATTAATTGAAATCGATCAAAAGTTTAAGATTTTTAAAGGTGGATTGCTTGTGATCGATATTGGTGCTGCACCAGGTAGTTGGTCTCAATATGCTTCAAAAGTTGTAAAGAATGGAAAAATTATCTCCATAGATTTAAAAGAGATGGAGTCAATTCCAAATACCATTCAAATAAAAGGCGATTTTACAGATAATATAATTCAGCAAAAAATTAGAGATAAATTATCAAGTAACGTTGATGTAGTGATGTCTGATATGGCTGTTAATACAACTGGTATAAAAGACATTGATGCAATTCAAACCGGTGAACTTTGTAAAGAGTCTATGCAATTTTCAAAAGAAATAATTAAAAAACAAGGTTTTTTTATTTCAAAAATTTTTATGGGAAGGACATTTAATGAAATTGTCGCACTAGGAAAAAAAATTTTTAAAGAAGTAAAGGTTTTTAAACCTAAATCCAGCCGTAAAGACTCTAAAGAAAGTTTTATAATCTGTAAAAATCTTAGATAGTCCCTTTAAATTTAAAAGGAATCGTATATAAATGAT
>JBJLDI010000024.1:0-8174 GCA_045567235.1 Candidatus Pelagibacter sp. | reverse complement strand
CCTTTCCTATTTGGGCTTTACCTGAAAAACCACATTTTAAGCCAATATCAACATTATTATTTTCATATGCACCAATCCATTTTGAAGATTTCATATCTCCCTTTTTAATCATTGGTCCAGCCTCCATCGATGTATGCATTTCATCTCCAGTTCTATCTAAAAAACCAGTATTAATAAAAAAAACTCTGTTTTTTAATGTTCTAATACACTCTTTCAAATTAACCGAAGTTCTTCTCTCCTCATCCATTATTCCGACTTTGCATGTATATCTTTTTAGCCCAAGTAGATCTTCAACTTTAGAAAAAATCAAATCTGTAAACTTAGTTTCTTCAGGTCCATGCATTTTTGGCTTTACAATATAAATTGACCCTTTTCTTGAGTTCCTTTTTAATTTTAAATCATGAAGAGCAGCTGCGGTTGTAAAAAATGCATCCATTATACCCTCAGGAATCTCACTTCCATCTTTAAGAATGATAGATGGGTTAGTCATTAGATGACCCACATTTCTTATCAAAAGTAAGCTTCTTCCATGAAGTTTTAAACCTTTACCATCTTTTGAAATATAGCTTCTATCTGGATTTAATTTCCTTTCTAAATTTTTTCCATTTTTTTCAAATTGAGTTTTTAAATTTCCTTTCATTAAACCCAGCCAATTTTTATAGCAAACAATTTTGTCATTAGAGTCTACTGCCGCCACACTATCTTCATTATCACAAATGGTAGAGACTGCAGATTCTATAATCACATCACTAATTCCAGCTATATCATGTGCTGCGCTAAATGCTTTGGGATTAATAATAATTTCAAAATAAAGATTATTGTTCTGAATTATTATGGCACTGGGTTTATTAGCATCACCTCTATGACCTATAAACTTATCTTTATCTTTTAATTTATATTCATAATCATCTTTAGATATAATCAAATTTTTATTGATTACTTTTAAACCAGCAATATTTTTCCAGCTTGTTCCATCTAATGGGATATGTTTGTCAAAAAATTCTCTTACATATTTAATTACTTCTTGTCCTCTCAAAGGATCATATCTTTCACTACCACCTTCTTCCGACTCTATGATGTTAGTTCCATACAAACTATCATATAAACTTACCCATCTTGCATTAGCAGCATTAAGCGTATATCTAGCATTCATAATTGGAACTACTAATTGCGGACCAGCAATTTTTGTTATTTCATCATCTACATTATCTGTATCAATATCAAAATCTTCACCTTCATCGATTATGTAGTTTATTTGTTTTAAAAATTTTTTATATTCATCTAATTTAAATTGATTACCTTTATTTTTAATATGCCATTGATCAATCCTTTTTTGAATATCTTCTCTTTTTTTAATAAGCTCTTTATTTTTTATCGCAAGCTCATGAGCAGCTTCATCAAAACCCAACCAAAATTTTTCTGGATTAATACCTGTATTTTTAAGCAATTCATCATTTACAAATGATAGTAAGTTTTCAGCAACTTTTAATTTGTATATATTTTTATATGAAGTAGACATTGCGCAAACTTAAAACTCAAGCAAAACTAAGTCAAATAATTAATAGCAGCATTGACATTTTGTTGTCACTTTTAATTTTTATGACATAATTCAACATAAATGAAAAATTATCTTAATTTCGAAACTGATGTTAAAACTTTGGAAGACGAGTTAGAAAAGCTTAAAGACCCCTATAATCAAGAGGGACTATCAGAAGTTGATACTAATAAAATTTCTAAAACCCAGGAGGAATTGGATAAAAAATTAAAAGAAATTTATTCATCATTAGATCCATGGCAAACAACTATGGTTGCAAGACATGAAGATAGGCCAAAATCAAAATTTTTTATAGATAATCTGTTTGAAAATTTCATCTCTTTAGCTGGAGACAGATATTATGGTGAAGATAAATCAGTCATAACAGGATTTGCAAAATTTAATGGTCAATCAGTTTTAGTTATTGGACAAGAAAAAGGAGAGAATTTGGATTCAAGAATTGAAAGAAATTTTGGAATGATGAGGCCTGAAGGTTATAGAAAAACTATTCGGTTAATGGAACTAGCCGATAAATTTAACATTCCAATAATATCTTTTATTGATACACCTGGAGCATATCCGGGAGTTGGTGCCGAAGAAAGAGGGCAGGCTGAATCTATCGCAAAATCAATTGAATGCTGTATGAAATTAAAAGTTCCCACTTTAGCTATTGTCATAGGTGAGGGAGGATCGGGGGGTGCAATTGCGTTAGCTTCATCTAGTAAAGTGATAATGTTTGAAAATGCAATCTACTCAGTAATATCTCCGGAGGGATGTGCTACAATTTTATGGAGAGATCCAAAAAAAATGCTTGATGCAGCAAAAGCAATGAAATTATCTGCAAAAGATCTTTTAGAGCTTAAAGTTATAGATGAAATAATTCCTGAACCCTTAGGTGGAGCGCATCGGGATAGAAATTTTATATTGAGCAGTGTTAGGGATTCTATTTCAAAAAATTTAAGCTTATTTCAAGAAATGACAGCTGAGGAAATTTTAGATCAAAGGAAAAATAAATTTTTAAAAATTGGAAGAGGAAAAGGTTTTATTACTAATCCTGAAAGTTTAAGTACGTTAGAAAGTAAAAGAAATATTGTAGAACAATTTTTTATTAAAGATAAAAAAAATATATATTATATTGCAGGGTTCATTCTATTAGTAGTAGCGTTAATTATCTTTTTTTTATAAAGCACCACAACAGTGCTTATATTTTTTCCCTGATCCACAGATACAAGGTTCATTTCTGCCTATTTTTTTTCCTGCTATTTTATTATAGTTTTCTTTTACTTCGTTTTTACTCTCTTTTTTCTCTTCAGTTTGAACAACAACTTTTAAATTCATTAAAACTGTAATGTAATCTAGTTTTAACTTTTCTAATAAATTCGAAAATAGATCGAAGGCCTCTTTTTTATATTCAATTAATGGATCTCTTTGACCATAAGATCTAAGTCCGATCACTTGTCGTAACTGTTCCAAATATTGAATATGTGACTTCCAGTTCATATCTATTGATTGCAGCAAAATTCTTTTTTCTATTTCTTTTGATTGATTTTCACCTAAAATTTTAGTTCTTTCCTCTCTGTTACTATTAAATTGATTTAAAATTTTTTGCTTAAAATCATTTTCCTTTAGCGAAATAAGATCTTTGAATTGTTGTTCATCTAAATTTTTTCCCATTAATGTTTTTAATTTTGTATCTAAGTCATTACTTTTAGGATTTGAAAGCTTTTGAGCTTTTAATATTATCAAATTATCTATAATTTCATTTAGGAAATCCTCTGAATATGAAAATATTTCATTACTACTAATTGTGTCATTCCTCTGGGAAAAAATCACATGTCTTTGATCGTTTAGGACGTTGTCGAACTTAATTAGAGTTTTTCTTATATCAAAGTTTCTAGCTTCAACCTTTTGTTGAGCTCTTTCTAATGCTTTATTGATCCAGGGATGGTCTATACTTTCTCCGTCTTTTAAGCCTAGTTTTTCAAGAATATTATTCATGGACTCTGAACCAAATATCCTCATTAAATCATCTTCAAGACTAACATAAAATATTGAACTACCTTCATCCCCTTGTCTACCAGATCTACCTCTTGCCTGATTATCAACTCTTCTAGATTCCATTCTTTCAGTACCAATAACAAATAAACCACCTAAAGATTTGATTTTTTCTTTCTCTTTTACTAATTGATTATCTGGAATTGATCCTTTTTTACCACCCAATTGAATATCAACACCACGTCCTGAAATACTTGTGGTTATAATTACTGAGTTTTCTTTACCAGCATTTGCTATAATTTCAGCTTCATTCTCATGATTTTTTGCATTTAGAACAATATGCTTAATATTTTCTTTGTCTAATAATTTTGAATAAATTTCAGATTTATTAATACTAGAGGTAAAAATTAATAATGGTTGACCCTTTTGATTACTTTCAATTATTTTTTTAATTATTGCATAATTTTTTTCCTTCTCAGTTCTAAATATCTGATCATTATAATCATCACGTATCATTGGATTATTAGTTGGAATCACAACTACAGGTAAATTGTAAATTTCAAAAAATTCCTCAGCTTCTGTTGCTGCTGTCCCTGTACAGCCAGATATCTTTTTATATAGCTTAAAATAATTTTGATAAGTTATGGATGCTAAAGTTTGATTTTCTGCTTGAATTTCAATTTTTTCTTTTGCCTCCAAAGCTTGATGCAAACCATCTCCAAATCTTCTACCTTCTAGAATTCTTCCAGTTAACTCATCAATAATTTTTAAGCTATTATCTCTTATTATATAATCTTTCCCCTTTTCAAATAAATGATTAGCCTTTAGAGCCTGATTTACATGATGAACTAATGCTAAATTTTCTGGATCATAGAAATTATTATTTTTTAATATTCCAGCATTTGAAAAAATTTTTTCAACATTGTTTATTCCATTATTTGTTAAAAGAATATTTTTATCTTTTTCATCAATTTCATAATCTGTTTTGTCTAGTTGTCTTACTAATTTATCAATAGCCAGATATTGATTTGTTTTATCTTCTGCTGCACCTGAAATTACTAGAGGTGTCCTTGCCTCATCTATTAGACAAGAGTCAATTTCATCTACTATCGAATAATGGTGCTTTCTTTGTACCTTTTCATCTTTAGAATACTTCATGTTATCCTTAAGATAATCGAAACCTAATTCACTATTTGTAGCGTACGTGATATCACAATTATAGTTTTTCTTTCTCTCCAAATCGTTTTGATTATTATTTATAAACCCTGAAGTTAAGCCTAAAAAATTATAAATTTGCCCCATTTCTTGAGAGTCTCTTTTTGCCAAATAATCATTTACAGTAACTATATGTACTCCTTTTTTTTCAAGTGCATTTAAATAAGCTGATAAAGCGATAGTTAAAGTTTTACCCTCACCAGTCCTCATTTCTGCAATCTTGTTTTCATGTAAAACCACGCCTCCTATTAATTGAACATCATAGTGACGTTCATTTCTAGATCTTTTGGAAGCCTCTCTAACTAAAGCAAAAGCTTCAGGTAAAATTTTATCTAATGTCTCCCCATTTTTGACTCTTTTTTCAAATTCTAGAGTTTTTTTTGGAAAATCCCCATCAGTTAAATTTTTGAATTTTTCTTCTAAGGCATTAATATCTTTGACAATTTTGCTAATTCTATCTAGTTCCTTTTGATTACCAGATTTGATAAATTTTGAGATAAAGCCTAGAGGATTAAACATTGGTTTTGATATATAATTTAATTATAACTTTAATATAACTATTAAATAACTATTTTAAATAGCATGGGGATTAATATACCGAATTTTTTATTTTCTAAATCAAAAAATCGTAAAATGATTGATTTTCAGGATTTAGACCATTTAGATGGTTTGTCTATATCTGCAGTAAGTGCAAAGCTATACAAAACTAATAGAGATGATCTTGTTATGTTTTATTTTAGAGAGGGTGCAAATTATGCCTCTGTTTACACTCAATCAAAAATTTTATCTGAAAATATAAAATGGAACATGAATCAAAAAACTAAAAAGATATTTTCTTTATTAATTAACACTAGAAATGCTAATTCATTTACAGGTGATCATGGTTATAAAAGTATGCAAAGTATTGCAGAAATTACATCCCAAGAATTAACTAATAAACAAAAACAAGACGAAGATACTCCAAAAATAATTAAACCTAAAAATATAATATTTGGATGCACAGGCACTATTGGTGAAATATTTCCTGTAGATAAAATAATTTCAAAGATTCCAGATTTAATAAAAAATATAAAATATACTCAAAATAAACTTTTATGGATGAAAGCTGCACTAGGAATAATGACTACAGACACTCAACCAAAGATGGCCATGGAAGAATGTATGATTGGCAATACTCCAATTAAGATTTATGGAATTGCAAAAGGCTCAGGAATGATACATCCAAATATGGCAACTACATTAGGATATGTTTTTACAGATGCAGATATTCCTAATGAGATATTAAAAAAATTATTAAAAATGAATATCGAAAATACATTTAACGCAATAAGTTGTGATGGGGATACAAGTACTAATGATATGGTTTCAATTTTTTCTACAGGTAAAGCTAATCATACAAAAATAAACAGTGTTACTGACAAGAAATTAAAAGATTTTGAACAGTCGTTAAATAAAGTTTTATTAAATTTAGCTAAAAGAATAGTAGCTGATGGAGAGGGAGCTTCTAAATTTATAACTGTAAAAGTATTTGACTCTAAGTCAGATTTTGAGGCAAAAAAAATTGCCTTTTCAATTGCGAATTCACCACTCGTAAAAACAGCTATTGCTGGAGAGGATCCCAATTGGGGAAGGGTAATTATGGCAATTGGTAAATCAGAAACACAAATTAAATTAAATAAGTTATCTATAAAATTTGGAGATATAAGTATTGTACAAAAAGGAAAACTTAGTAGCTCTTACAATGAAATTGAGACAGCTAAATATATGAAAAATTCAAATATTGATATTAGTGTTAATGTTGGAAGTGGTAATAAGAATTTTACTGCCTTCACGATGGATTTAACCAAAAAGTATATTGAAATTAATTCAGACTATAGAAGTTAGAAGTATTGAATTTTTTGATACAATTACCACATAAATCTAATGATTAAATATAGTTTAATATGTAAAGACTGTAATTTAACTTTTGAAAGCTGGTTTGCTAGCTCAAAAGAATATGAAAAGTTGAAAAAAAAAAATTTTTTAAATTGTCATAGCTGTAATTCAATCAAAATAGAAAAAAATTTGATGGCTCCTAATCTAATAAATAACAAAACATTTGATGCAAAATATAACAAACAGTTAAAAAAATTTAAAAGAGTTAGAAAAACAATATTTGAATATCAAAAATTTATTAAAAATAATTTTGAGTATGTTGGTGATAATTTTGCTTATGAAGCAAGAACAATCCATTATAACAAAAAAAAAAAGAAAAAAGGTATTTACGGTATTGCATCAAAAAATGATTTAAAGGAACTTAAAGAAGAGGGCATTGATGCTCAAATGATACCCTGGGTTGAAGACAAGAAAAATTAACTTTTAATAAATTTAGCAATATAGTTTATTGACTTATCATCACTCACAGTCCAACTGTCAGTTAAAATATTAAACTTCATTCCATCTAGTCTATCTATATTAAGATCATTTTTTTTTAGTATTGAAATTAGTTCTTCAGGTTTTAAAAACTTTTCCCATTCATGTGTTCCAATAGGAAGCCAACGCAATATATATTCAGCTCCAACAATTGCAAAAATGTAAGATTTTAATGTTTTGTTTAATGTAGCAATAAACATTATTCCATTTTTCTTTAAAAGTTTACTAGATGATTTTAAAAAAAAATTAACATCCTCAACATGTTCGACAATTTCCATATTTAAGATTACATCAAATTTATTTTTTATTTGCAGTTTTTCAGGTGATGTACAAATATAATTTATTTTAAGATCATTTTTTTTTGAATGAAGCTTAGCAACATTTATATTTTTTTCAGATGCATCAATTGCAGTCACTTCAGCTCCTAATCTACACATAGGTTCAGCTAACAATCCACCTCCGCAACCAATATCTAAAACTTTGATATTTTTTAATGGAGTTTTGTTTTGATTAATCTTAAACGTTTTAATTATATTTTCTTTAATATATGAAATTCTAATAGGGTTGAATTTGTGTAAGGGTTTAAATTTACCCTCAGGATTCCACCATTCTTCAGCAATTTTAGAAAATTTTTCTATTTCTTTTTTGTTTATTGTGTTATTTTTCATTAGTAAGTTGACTTTATATTCAACATGTATTTATTCAATATTTTTTAATTTTAAAAGATAGTTTATCATGAAAATTTTAGTATTAAAATTTGGAGGCACGTCAATCGGCTCAATTAAAAAAATCAAAAAAGTCGCTGAAATAATTACAGAATATAAAAAAAAAAATTATAAAGTTATCGTTATTTCATCAGCAATGAGTGGTGTGACAAATGAGTTAATAAAAAAATCTTTCGAAATAAGTGATAATTTTTCAGACTCAGAGCATGATGTTTTAGTTTCCTCTGGAGAACAGGTAGCGTGTTCTTTAATAGCAGGAAGATTAATTCATAAAGGCTATAAATCTAGATCTT
>JBJLDI010000023.1:0-45704 GCA_045567235.1 Candidatus Pelagibacter sp. | reverse complement strand
TTTTTTTAACATTGGAGACTAAGAAAATAAAGAATCTATACCTTGCAGGTCAAATTAATGGAACCACAGGATACGAAGAGGCTGCAGCCCAAGGTCTTATAGCTGGGATTAATGCTGCCCTCTCACTTAAAAAAATGGAGCCTTTTATCCTTGATAGATCAGATGCTTATATTGGAGTAATGATTGATGATTTAGTAACTAAGGGTGTTGCTGAACCCTATAGAATGTTTACATCTAGAGCTGAATATAGATTAAGTCTTAGATCAGATAATGCTGACTTAAGACTTACTCACAAAGGAATTAATATTGGTTTAATTTTAAATAATAGAAAAGAGATATTTGAGGATAAATTTCAAAAATTGAGCAAAATATCATTGCAGATGTCTAATTTGAATATTTCTCCCTCTAAAGTTTCGAAATTTGGAATTAAAATTGCTCAGGATGGTGTTTTTAGAACAGCTGAAGAAATACTAACTCAAAAAGACGTTAATATGAGTAAAATTAGACATATTTGGCCTGAAATTCTTAATCATGGTGCTGAGATTGATGAACAGATTGAAATTAACTCTCATTACAGGGGTTATCTTAAAAAGCAAAAAGCAGATATTCTTGCTTTTAAAAGGGACGAAAATCTATCAATTCCTGATAATATTAATTATGACCAGTTTTCAGGACTTTCTAATGAAGTAAAAGCTAAATTTAAGGAAATAAAACCCAAAACTATGGGTCAGGCGCTTAGAATTGATGGTATAACTCCTGCTGCTGTATATATTTTGTTGTCACACGTTAAAAGAAAGTCTATTAAGCATATAGCTTAATGGACCATGAAATTTTAAATTCTTATTCAAGACTCAATGACTTAAATGTTTCACGTGAAACATTTTTAGATTTCGAAAATTATATATCCATGATTCTTGAGAAAAATAAAAAAATTAACATAATTAGTCAAAATACAGCATCAAAAAAGACAATAATTGACCGTCATATAATAGATTCTGCACAAATTATTGATTTTGTTGATTTAAATAGCAATACAACCACAGATTTAGGTTCAGGCGGTGGTTTACCTGGGATCATAGTGGCAATTATCTTAAAAAACATGAAAAATAACATGAATGTGCATCTTTATGAAAAAAGCTACCATAAAAGCCATTTTTTGAGAGAAGTATCAAAAAAATTAAAGTTAAAAACAAAAGTTTTCCAAAAGAATATATTTGAAATAAAAAATTTAGAAACAGGAACGATAATGTCGAGAGCTTTCAAGCCGATGCCAGTAGTTTTAGATTTAGTATATGAAAATTTTTCTAAATATAAAAATTTAATTTTTTTTATGGGGAAGAGTGGAAAAAAAGTTTTTGAAAACTCAAAAAAAAATTGGGAATTAGAGTATACTGAAAAAAAAAGTCTAACGAATAAAGACTCATTTTTAATAAATATTAAAGAAATTAAAAAAAGAAATTAAATGCAAATTATTTCTGTCATAAATCAAAAGGGTGGAGTAGGAAAAACAACCACAGTAATTAATCTTGCCGCTGGATTATCTCAAATAAATAAAAAAATTTTAGTAATTGATCTAGACCCCCAAGGAAATGCAACAACAGGTGTAGGATTATCTAATATGGATAACTCAGATGATACAATTTATGGTGTTTTGAATGGAACGAAAGAAATTTCACAAGTGATAAAAAAAACTAATTTTGAGAACCTTGATATCATTACTTCCAATGTAGATTTATCAGGATTAGAGGTTGAAACAGCTGATGATAGCAATAGAGCCTTCATATTGAAGACTAAATTAACCCCATATTTAAACAATTCTGGAGGATCTTATGATTATATCCTAATTGACTGCCCACCATCGTTGAGTTTATTAACAGTAATGGCTCTTGTTAGTTCAAACTCACTATTGGTACCTCTTCAGACCGAGTTTTTTGCTCTCGAGGGTCTAACACAACTGATGAAAACGATTGAAAGGATAAAAGTAAGTTTAAATCCAGATCTTAAAATCAGAGGTATACTTTTGACGATGTATGACAAACGAAATAAGCTTTCATCACAAGTTGAAAAAGAAGCTAGAGACTATTTTAGTGAAAAAGTTTATTCCACAGTAATACCAAGAAATGTGAGATTATCAGAAGCCCCATCACATGGAATGCCAGTTTTAATTTATGATAAATCTTGCCCTGGCAGTAAATCATATTTTAGTTTTACTGATGAATTTATAAATCAAGAGTCTGATATTGGGAGCGCAGCTTAATGGATAAAATTAAAAAAGGTTTAGGACGAGGTTTATCTTCATTAATTGGTGAAACAAAAGTAGAGTCTAAGAAAAATCAATTATCAGTTAGTGATATAGTACCAAACAAATACCAACCAAGAAAAAATTTTGATGAAGATAGTTTAGAGGACTTAACGAATTCTATTAAGCAACGAGGAATACTTCAACCAATCATTGTTAGGCAATCAAATAATAATAATTCTAAATTCGAAATTATAGCTGGTGAGAGAAGGTGGCTTGCAGCACAAAAAGCAGGGTTACATGAAGTGCCAGTTATAATAACTGAAGCAGATGATCTTAAATCTTTAGAATTTGCGATTGTGGAAAATGTTCAAAGAAGTGATCTAAATCCCCTTGAAGAAGCGCAAGGATATAAAAGATTAATTGATGAATTTAATTATGATCAAGAAAAGGTTTCAAAATTTATTGGTAAAAGCAGAAGTCATATAACAAATTGTCTAAGACTTTTAACTTTACCAGAGGAAGTTATTAAACTAATTGAAAACCAAAAAATAACAGCAGGTCATGCTAAGACTTTAGTAGGATTAGATAATGCAACTTTTGTGGCAAATAAAATCATCGAAAAAAAATTTTCGGTCAGGCAATCAGAAAATTTTGTAAAAATATTTAAAAATAAAAAAATCAAATTTACCACTTCAAAAGATGTAAATATTAGAGATTTAGAGAGAGATATTTCTGAAAAAATTGGTCTTAATGTAGTTATTAAAAATAATAAAAGAAACAAAGGTTCAATAACATTTTCTTACAAAGAAATTGAACAACTTAATAAAATTATTGAAATTATTAAATCAAATTACTAATAATTTACAATTTATCTAAAATAAAATTATTGACAATTTGATTAGAAGCTTGGTAATTTTTTTTTATTAATAATTCCATATCGTTTGTTTTGTTAATTAAAGATTTTATTTGAGGCAAAGACCATATTTTTAATTGTTGCTTAATTATATCTTTGTCTCTCCAAAATATTGGTGGTTTATATGAGGATATAACGGCATCTGTATTCTTTTTATTTTCTAATTCTAACTTTAATTTCTTAAGTCTTTTTAATTTGTATAAAAAGTTTTTTAGAATTAAAATATTATCTTCTGGAGAAGGATTATTTTCGTTTAAAATATTTAAAGTTTTCTTTTTATTTCTTGCAAGACACTGATCTGTTAATTCTGATATGTTATAATTTTCAGCTAAATTTGTAAGTTTAATGATTTCATTTAATTCAACTGATAATTTTTTTTGGCTAAAATTTTTGATTTTTTCCAATTCATTTTTTAAGTTTATTCTGTTTCCCTTTGAATTTTCAATTATATAATTAATATTTTGAGGTGAAATTTTAATCTTATTTTCTTTAAAGAAATTCTGTGCCAAAAAAAGAAGAGACTGATGAGTATCTTCGTAAAAAGGAATTATGATTAAATTTTTACTTTTCTCAAAAAAATTTCTTAGTTTTGATTTTTTTTCTAAATTTCCAGATTTTAATATAATTTTTAAGTTTTCATCCTTTTTGTCACTAATTTCTTTAACTATGTCTAAAATTTTATCAGAAACTCGATTAATTATGATTAATTTATCATTTTCAAAAAATGATTTATTGACCAACCCTTCTTTAAAAGCACTGATATCAGATAAAATCTCTGATTCATCATATTTGAATATATTTTTAGAAAAAATAGGTTTTAGATCTTTATCAATTATCTCTTCGATTAACCCACTATTCTGCCCATATAAAAGAAAGTAATTATTTTTATCTTTTAAATTATTCTTTAATTCATAATGTTTAATTATCATTCCGAATTTAAGAAAATAATTATATCACTTATAATTTTATTTATAAGATCATCTTTGTTAGATTTTTGATATTGAGCTAAATCAAACTTATTTTGCTTATTATTATATGTAAAATCTTTAGCAAAATTTCTTTTTTGAATAACTTGATTATCAATATTTTTTATTTGTAAATCTACATTTATAATACTTTTATAAATTTCAATTTGTCCTTTCGAATTTTTAGAAACCTCTTCAGTATTAAAAGAGCTTGTTATGTCTATAATATTTTTATTATTTATTTCATTATTTTCTTTGATAGAAAGAATATTGATAATCTTATTATTGATATAATTATCACCATTCAAAATAATTTCTTTAAATTCATAAATCTCAGAGGGCTTATTTACATAAATAGGTTGATAGCCACAACTCGAAATAAAAAATAGTAAAATAAAAAGAGTTTTTTTCATCATTTGATAATAAAATTTATTAATCTATTTTTAATATATATGGTTTTAATTAATTCTCCATTATCTAAATATTTAGATATTAGTTGTTTATTCTTAATTTGATCAATCAATTCTTTTTCATTAAGTTTTTCAGTAATTGTTATAGTGCTTCTTTTTTTGCCATTAACTTGAATTACGATCAAATTCTTGTCCTCAATTAAATATTTTTTATCAACTTTTGGCCATTTTAAATCTTCATTGAAATTAAATTTTGTTAGACATTCAATTGCAAGATGTGGAATTACTGGCGACATTATAATAAGGATTTTTTCAAAATTTTTTTTTAAATTCCCATAATTTTTATTTTTTTCAGATATTTTTCTAAAAAATGAGTATATCTCATGAATTATTGCTATTATTACATTATATCTAAATTTTTCTAACGCATGATTTACTTTGTTTATCATTTGGTTAGTAAAAATTTCTATTTCTTCATTGTTTTCTTTATTATCTGTACTTGATATCTCTAAAATATTTTCACTTAAAGACCAGAATTTTTGAATAAATTTATACGAAGATAGCATACCTTCATCTGACCATTGAACGTCTCTCTCAGGAGGACTATCTGATAAAATAAAAAACCTAACTGAATCGGCACCATATTCATCAATTATATTCTGTGGATCTATTGTATTTTTCTTTGACTTTGACATGGATTCCGATGGTCCGACTTTTATTTTTTTTGATGGGTCCTTTTTTTTAAAATAATCCTTTCCATTTTCAGTAAAAATTTCTTCTGGACTTAACCAGTTATTTTTTTCATCTTTGTACGTCTCGTGACATACCATCCCTTGAGTGAACAATCCTTTAAAAGGTTCTTTAAAATTTATTTCATTATTGTCCATACAAATTGCTCTCATAAAAAATCTTGAATAAAGTAAGTGTAAAATGGCATGTTCTACTCCACCAATATATTGATCAACTGGCATCCAATAATCCAAATCATTTTTATCAAAAGGTTTAGATGTATTATTTGCTGAACAAAATCTTAAAAAATACCAGGATGAGTCAACAAATGTATCCAGTGTATCTGTTTCTCTTTTACAATTCTTTCCATCTATAACTATTTTTTTCCAATCTTCATTGGCATCCAAAGGATTTCCATTTGTATTAATATCAATTTTCTCAGGAAGTTTTACTGGTAAATTTTCTTCAGGTATTTTTATAATTTTATCATTTTCATCATAAGCAATAGGTATAGGACATCCCCAGTATCTTTGTCTTGAAACTCCCCAATCTTTAAGTCTATAATTAGTTTTTCTTTTTCCTAAATTTTTATTTTCTAAAAAATCTATTGTTTTATTGATCGATTCTTCTGGAACTTTTGAATCATTTAAAAATTCGGAATTAATAATAAACCCTTCTCCCGTGTAAGGATCACTGGTTACTTTAAAGTTAAGATCTTTATCTTTAGGTCTTACAACAGTTTTAATTTGTAAATTATATTTTTTTGCAAAGTCAAAATCTCTTTGGTCATGGGCAGGACAACCAAAAACAGCTCCTAAACCATAATCCATTAAAACAAAATTTGCGAAATAAACTGGAACCTTATTACCTGGATTTAAAGGATTTATAGCCAATAAATTTGTTTTAAAACCTATTTTGGGAGCTTGAGCGATTGACTCTTCTGTTGTTCCAGCTGTTGAGCACTCTTTTTTAAAGTCTGCAAATTTATTATCTTTAGAATAGTGCTTAGAAAGTGGATGATCAATTGATAAAGCTAAAAAAGATAATCCAAAAAGTGTGTCAGGTCTAGTTGTATAGCATTTAATAATATCTATATCCTTTGACCCTTCGATTTTAAAATCAATTTCACATCCAAAAGATTTTCCAATCCAATTTTTTTGCATTGTTTTAACTTTTTCAGGCCAGTCATTTAATAAATCTAAATCTTTTAATAATTCATCAGAAAATTTTGAAATTTTGAAAAACCATTGATTCAGTTTTTTTCTTTCAACAATAGCACCTGATCTCCAACCTTTTCCATCAATTACCTGTTCATTTGCTAGAACAGTTTTATCTATAGGATCCCAGTTTACGTAACTGTCTTTTCTGTAAACTAATCCTTTATCATAAAGATCTAAAAAAATTTTTTGTTGGTGTTTATAGTAATCTTCTGAGCAAGTAGAAATTTCTCTTTCCCAATCAATGGAAAGGCCTAATTTTAATAGTTGGGTTTTCATAACCTCAATATTGTCTTCAGTCCACTTTTTTGGGTCTATATTATTTTGCTTCGCAGCATTTTCAGCAGGCATACCAAAAGAATCCCACCCCATTGGATGTAAAACATTAAAACCTAATAATGTTTTATATCGAGAAAGAACATCTCCTATAGTATAATTTCTTACATGACCCATGTGAATTTTTCCTGATGGATAGGGAAACATCTCTAGACAATAAAATTTTTTTTTGCCCTTATCTATGTCTGAGGAATAAAGTTTTTCTTTAGACCAAACTTTTTGCCATTTATCTTCAATTATTTTAAAATTATATCTTTCCACTTACAATATTTGTTAAGAGATTAATTATTTTAAGTTGATAAAATTAATCATCTTTTTTTTTCTTTTCTTGCTTATATTTTGTGGCTTTAGTTAAAATTGTTGATACAAGTTTTGTGCTTATTTCTGGATTATCTTCGCTAATTGTACATTTATCTGTATTATCACAAATTTTTGTATAAACTTTTATTTTAAGTGAGTCAGATCTAATTTCATTGGTTAAAAATCTAATAGATATTTTTATGTAATCACGGTAATTATTGTTTTCATTGTACCAGTCAGTAATCAAAATGCCCCCACCATAATCAGCAGAGATTAATGGCATGAAATCAAGGGTATCTAAACTTGCTCTCCATAATTCGTTAGACGTTGCAAAATCGAAAGTTCCACCCCCTTTGTTCTCTTCACCAAATAACCTGAAGCCACGTCCCTCCTCAATATTTTTTTTAACCCTTTTTTCAGGTTCAGGAGGAAAATCCTTTGCACTTGTAGGTTTGTAAACCCCACAAGAGTTCAATAAAACTAATAAACTCAATAAAGGGATAAAAAGCAAAATTTTAGCTGTATTTTTTGATAAAAACATAATAGTTTTGAAGAGTATTATATTAAAAAGCTAAAAAACATAGTTATTTTACTAAACAATCAAGCTAATGTGATATAATTACAACACTAATACAATTTAATTGATTTTCCAACTATTTCTGTTCGAATATTTGATCAACTAGAATAATTTACCCATGTTTATAATTATAAATACGAATAGGAGAAAATATGAACAACTTAAAAAAACTAGGATTAACAGCTTTAGCTGGATCTTTAGTTGCTTCAACTGCTGTAGCAGGTAGCTTAGATGTTACTGGAACAGCAAAAGTGAAGTATCAGTCAAAAGGTTCTGAAAGAGTAACAGGAAATCCTTGGTCTGATACAACAACAATTACATTCTCTGGATCAGGTGATTTAGATAATGGTATGTCAATCAGTTATGGTTACACAATGGCTAACGCTGTATTCTCAAGTTCTAAACTTGCTTTAGACATGGGTGATACTGGTGTAGTTTCATTTGGTAACGTATCACACCAAGCTGGTATCAGTAAATATTCTGACAAAATGCCAACTGCTGGAGAGCAAGTTTGGGATGATGTTGATGGTGATGACGAAGGTGTAACTGACTTAGGTGGTGATAACACTTTAGGTTATGAAGTTACTATGTCAGGCATTACAGCTTCTGCTTCTTATGCAAGAGTTGGAACAGGAACTGATAACTCAATAGTATTAATCGCTAATGATTTAGTTGAAAATGCTACGTTCGGTATCGGTACTGGTACTAACACTGCTTCACATACATCAGAAGACGACATGACTACTGCTTGGGCTACATACACATCTGGTCCAATCACTATGGGTGTTCAATTATCAGAAATCGATAAAACAGCTACAAACTCTGACGTAGACAGAGAGCACGTAGCAATATCTTTTGCTGTAAACGAAAACCTAAGTATATCATACGGTATATCTACAGTAGAATACGAAGATGCTACTAAATCTGACGAAGAAAGTTCAGGTTTCTCAGCTTCTTACACTATGGGTGGAATGACTCTAGGTGCTGTAGCTAACAAATCTGATTCTTTAAAAGGAACAGCAGGAACTGACAGAAGCTTTACTGAAGTTTCTTTAGCATTTGCGTTTTAATTAAACGTAGTAAGTTAAATTTTAAAACGGCCTAAGTTTCTTAGGCCGTTTTTTTTTGCCCAGCCTATGGAGGCAAATCCTTTTGATCTTAATAATTTAATCTTTTTATAATTTTTTTGGTTAATTCCACCTAAGGCAATACAGTCAATTTTGAGATTTAGCGTTATTAAATTAAATTTTGAGATATCTAAAAACTTATTAGATTTATTTACCTTAAAAATTGGAGATAAAAAAACTTCATTACATCCTTGTTTTTTTTTAATCATAATTTCATTAAAATTATGAGCAGAACCAATAATTTTAAAATATTTTGGTAGACTGTAAGTTCCAATGTAATTAATTTTTTTATTAAAAGATGGAATATAAATACCATTCAAACCTAATTGTATTGAGAGTTTAATATTATTAGATAGATAAAACTTATTTTTTGAACTTTTACAGAATTTCCTAAGTTTAAGTATATTATCTGTATGGTCAATATTATCATAATTTCTGTATATAATATTAATATCCTTACTTAATTTAGATAAATCTGATAAATTATATTCATCAACAAAACAGTAAATTTTAGGTAAATTTTTTTGCATAAAAGTATCAACAATTTAGCTCTAATAAATAATCAGATAAAGTCAAAATTTGGTAAGATTGAAAATTTAAATATAATTGCAGTTAGTAAAACATTTTCTTTTAATGAAATTGAACCATTAATTAATATTGGTCATGTTCATTTTGGAGAAAATAAAGTTCAGGAAGCTCTTGAAAAATGGGGAAATAATAAAGACTCATTTAAAGATTTAAAACTTCACATGATAGGTAAATTACAAACAAATAAGGTAAAATATGCAATTTCTTTGTTTGATTATATTCACTCTTTAGACAGTATTAAATTAGCTGAAAAAATATCAATAGAGCAAAAAAAGATAAATAGAAATTTAAAAATATTTATTCAAGTAAATTTAGGAAATGAGGACCAAAAAAGTGGAATAGATAAGGAAAATTTAAAAAATTTCTATGAAAAATGTACTAAAGAATTTCAACTAAATATTGTTGGACTGATGTGTTTACCTCCACAAGATGCAGCAGTAAGACCTTATTTTAGTGAGATGAAAAAACTTAATGAATTTATTGGTCTAAAAGATTTAAGTATCGGAATGTCTTCAGATTATTTGGATGCTATAGATTATGGTGCTACATTTGTAAGAATTGGATCTAAGATTTTTGGAAATAGATCTTAAATAATTTTAATTTTTGTTTTTTTGTTTATTAATTTTAATAATATTAACATATCTTTTTTTTTTAAGGCAACACAACCAAGCGTGTTTTTATAATTTCTTGTAAGATGCAAAAAAATTGCACTCCCTTTATTTTTAATTGGTTTTTTGGTATTGTATTCAATTGGAACTAAAAGATCATAATTGTTATTTTTTCTAAATAACTTTTCATGTCTAGTTTTTTTATTCGTTTTAATGGGTTTATTATAAAATTTACTATTAATATCATCGCACCATCCTAGACTCTTTTTAATTTGTATTTTTTTGAGTTTTGTAAGAGGTTCTGATAATCTATCTTTTCTAAAGTATAAAGAACCTAAAGTATATATACCTTTAGGAGTTTTTTTATCACCTTCAATCTTTTTTGAAGTTAAACCTTTTTTTCCTACTGAACATTTAAATTTAAATTCATCATATAAAAGTGTATCTTTATTTTTAACTATAATATGCATTTATATTATTATGAATTCTAAAAATTTATTTATATATGATTCTATTAAATTATTTGAAATATTAAATGAAATAAAAGAAAATTTTAATTTTGAAATTAAGTATATTGGTAAAAAAGAATATCAAAAATTAAACTTTGATGAATATAAAAACTATCTGATAGTTTCTACAAATATCAGTGAAAAGATTTTAAATTGTTTAGTAATTGATAGTTTGCCTCAAAAAATTAACAAAATAGTAGAAAAAATAAATTTAAGATTTTTAAAAAATCAATTTAATAATCAATCGGAAATTAAAATTGGAAAATATATTTTAAATTTAAATTCTCGCAAAATGAACTTTAATGAAATTAATTTAGATCTTACAGAGAAAGAGTGTGATTTAATATTATTTATCCAATCTAATAAGAAAGCAAATCTTTAAAGAAATTCAAAAAAATGTTTGGGGTTATACGTCTGATTTAGAAACTCATACGGTTGAAACTCATATTTATAGAATAAGAAAAAAGATGATTGAAAGTTTCAGTGATGATAATTTTATTAAATTTGATAAAAAAGGATACTTTTTAAATTGAAAAAAAATCCGATAGCAAAAAAACTATCAAACAATAGGTATAGACCTAAAGTAGTTAAACCAAAAAAAGGCAAGGGAAGTTTTAAGAGAAAAAAGATTAAATTCTAGCACCAATTTTTTGAATAATTTTCGAAGATAATTCTGTTCCTTTGACCAAACTTTCTTTTATTGATAAATTATTGATTATTCCGTGTAGATAACCGGCTGCAAATAAGTCACCTGCTCCAGTTAAATCTTTAATATCCAAATTTTTTTGTGCATTACATTCAACTAATTCATCATTATTAATACTTATTGCACCTTTCTCACCTCTCGTAATAATTATATTTTTTTTTATTTTTTTGGAAAACAAAATTACTTCTTCAAAAGATTTTGCGTTAATTAATGTCATAATTTCTTGTTCATTTGCAAAAATTATATCTAAACTATTTTGGACTAAATTTAAAAAGTGTGATTTGTGTCTCTCAACACAAAATAAATCAGATAATGACATTGCTGTTTTTTTAGAATAGTGAATTGCTTTATCAAATGCCTTTTTTGGTGCACCTTCATCCCATAAATATCCCTCTAAAAAAATCATTTCTGAATTTTTGATATCTACTTCATTCACATCTTGTTCATTAATTTTTCCAGCTGTACCTAAAAAAGTACACATAGTTCTCTCAGAATCTGGTGTTATTAAGATCAAACAAGAACCAGTAGGAATTGGTTCTTTTTTTTTATTGTATAAATATTTTACATTTTCTTTAATTAGTCCATCCTCATATTTTTGTCCAAGATCATCGTTGTTCACTTTTCCTATAAAACCAACTTTGTTTCCTAGTTGAGATAATCCCACAATAGAGTTTGCTATAGAGCCACCAGAAATAGTTTCTTCAATTTTTAATGATGATAGTAATTTTTTGAATTCAGCCTCATCAACTAACTTCATTGTGCTTTTTACAAGTGAATTTTTAATTAAAAACTCGTCTGATACTTTACAAAGCACATCAACTATAGCATTTCCAATTCCTAAAATTTTCATTATGGTTTCTTTGCAATAAAAGGTATTTTTCTATTAGGATAACAAGTAGTGCAAATTTTACAAGATAATCCATAACATCCACGAGCTTTACAATACTCTCTCCCATAATAAATAATTTGAAGATGAAGTTTATTCCAATTTTTTTTAGGAAATAATCTTTTCAAGTCCTCTTCTGTTTGAATAACACTCTTACCATTTGTAAGTCCCCATCTTTGAGCTAGCCTATGTATATGAGTGTCTACTGGAAACGCAGGATTACCAAATCCTTGGGACATTACTACACTAGCTGTTTTATGGCCTACACCAGGCAAACTCTCTAATTCTTCGAAGGTTTTTGGAACTTTACCATTAAATTTTTTAACCAATATTTTTGATAGGTTGTAAATACTTTTTGCTTTTATTCTAAAAATTCCAATTTTTTTTATTAAAATTTCAATTTTTTTTCTACCCAATTTTATAAAATGTTCTGGTTTATAATATTTAGGGTAAATATTTTTTGTTACATTATTTACATTAACATCTGTACATTGAGCAGAAAGAAGAACTGATATTAGTAACGTAAATACATTTCTACTTTTTAAAGGTACTTTGATTTTTGGATAAGTTTTATTGAGAATATTTAATATTTTTTTTGCCCTTTGAATTTCATTCATTATTTGAAATTCATTAAATCTCTCATTGAGTAAAGTCCTGACTTCTTTTTCATAAGCCATTTAGCTGCTGATAGTGCTCCTTCCGAGTAAAGTGCTCTGTCAAAAGCCTCGTGATTTAAAGTAATTATTTCTTTTCCACTTGAAAAATTAACTTCATGTTCGCCTATAATTTCTCCTTTTCTTATAGAATTGAAATTTACTTTTTTACTAAAAGGAAACACTTTTTTATTTAAAAATTTTTTTCCTATAAGACTATAGAAGTTTTTATTTTTACCTACAGCTATTCCTTTACCTAACATTAATGCTGTTCCAGATGGATAATCTTTTTTATGTTTATGATGAATTTCAGAAACTTTACTTAAAAAGCTTTTCCCTAATGATTTTGAAGCTATTTCAGTTAAGTACATTAAAAGATTTATACCCAAACTCATATTACCTGCTTTTAAAATAGGTATTTTCTTTGAAAAATTTTTGATCAAACTTTCTTCTCTTTTTGAAAATCCAGTGGTACCGATGACAACTCTTTTTTTTAATTTTGAAGCAATTTTTAAAACCTGTAAAGTACATTTTGGTGTTGTAAAATCTATAATTAAGTGTGCTTTTTTAAAAGCCTCCTCTGTATTTAAACTAACATTAATACCATTAATCATTTTTCTTATTTTTTTATTTTCTGTAAGAGCAACTATTTTAAAATCTTTATTTTTTTTAACAGATTTTATTATCTGCTGACCCATTCGCCCCATGCATCCAGTTATTATTAAATTTGTTTTTTTCATTAATAGATAAGATATGAAATTATCACAATCAAAACAACAATTATAAACCAAATGAATAAATTTTTTTTAAATTGTTTTGATTTTAAATTTGTTCTTAAAAATCCTGGAAGGATGAGTAATAAAATTGCTATTAAAAAAAAAGCTGGAACTATTTGTTCTAATTCCATCTACTAAATCTTCCAGAAACTTTTTGCCTTTTGAAAGAATTTTTTAATACTTGGATTTGATTTTTCGTTTTCAATTTCTCTGAACTTTTCAAGCAATTCTTTTTGTTGTTTATTCAAATATATAGGAACTTCTGTTTTAACTTGAACATATAAATCACCATAATCTCCTCTTCGCATAAAAGGCATTCCTTTACTTTTTAATCTAAATTGTTTACCACTTTGTGTTCCATCTGGAATTTTAATTTTTGCTTTACCACCATCAATAGTTGGTATCTCAATAGTTGTACCTAGTGCAGCATCAGCTATCGATATTGGAAATTCAAAAAACAAGTTTTCATCAGATCTTTTAAATAGATCGTGTGAATTTACATTAACGAATAAATATAAGTCACCTGCAGCTCCACCTCTGCTGCCTGCTTCTCCTTTCCCTGCAAGTCTAATTCTAGTTCCATCATCAACACCCTTAGGAATAGTAACAGATATTTTTTTTGAGGCTTGTTTTTTCCCTTGGCCATTACAATCATTGCATGGATTAGTAATTTCTTCTCCATTGCCGTTACATTGAGGGCAAGTCTGTTGAACTGTAAAAAAACCTTGATTTGATCTTATCTTTCCGTTTCCCCCACAATATGAACATCTATCAGGAGAATGACCTGGCTTGGAGCCATTACCTTTGCATGTGTCACATTTTTCAGTAGTAGAAAATTTTATATCTTGTTTTTTTCCTTGGTAAGCTTCTTCAAGTGTAATAGATAAATCATATCTTAAATCTGAACCTCTATTATTTGAACTTCTTCTACCTCTTGACCTGCTTCCTCCCCCAAAATCTCCAAAAAAATCTTCAAAAATATCTGAAAAATCAGCTCCACTAAAACCACCAAAACCTCCTTGTCTACCTCCACCATTTTCAAAAGCAGCATGACCGAAGTTATCGTAGTTTTCTTTTTTACTTTTATCTGAAAGTATTCCGTAAGCTTCGCTCGCTTCTTTAAACTTATCTTCAGCAGATTTATTTCCAGGATTTTTATCTGGGTGATGCTTTACTGCAAGTTTTCTATAGGCAGATTTTATCTCATCTGGACTAGCATTTTTATTGACACCAAGAACATCGTAATAATCTCTTTTAGCCATTAATTTAACCCAGACAATTAGATATTAGTTTAGGCGCTTTTTTCTTGATTTCCGTCTTTCTTGTCTTCTTTCACTTCTTCAAAATCAGCATCTACAACATTATCGTCTTTTTTATCCTTGTTATCTTTACCATCGTCTTTATTAGAATCAGGTTTAGTATTTTGTTGAGATTTATAAATTGCTTCACCAAGTTTCATTGAAGCTTGAACTAACGCTTCAGTTTTTTTCTTAATATCCTCAGTGTCTTCACCTTTTAAAGCTTCTTTTAATGACGTAGAAGCGTCCTCAATAGCTTTTTTTTCTGCATCTGAAACTTTAGAGCCATGCTCTTTAAGATTTTTTTCTGTAGAGTGAATTAAAGTATCAGCTTGATTTCTAACATCCACTGACTCTCTTTTCTTTTTATCAGATTCCTTATTAGCTTCTGCATCTTTAACCATTTTTTCAACTTCCTCATCACTTAATCCACCTGAAGCTTGAATTTGAATTTTTTGTTCTTTACCAGTTCCTTTGTCTTTCGCTGAAACATTTACAATACCATTTGCATCAATATCAAACGTAACTTCAATTTGAGGAACCCCTCTGGGAGCTGGTGCAATGCCAACTAATTCAAAATTTCCTAAAATTTTGTTGTCAGTAGCCATCTCTCTTTCACCCTGAAGCACTCTAATTGATACTGCGGGTTGGTTATCTTCGGCTGTTGAGAAAACTTGGCTTTTTTTAGTTGGTATAGTTGTATTTTTTTCTATTAGTTTTGTAGACACACCACCTAATGTTTCAATACCTAGTGATAAAGGAGTAACATCAAGAAGAAGAACATCTTTTACATCTCCCTGTAAAACTCCAGCTTGTATTGCAGCACCCATTGCAACAACTTCATCCGGGTTAACACTTTTATTAGGTTCTTTGCCAAAAAAATTTTTAACTTCTTCAACTACTTTTGGCATTCTAGTCATACCACCGACCATAATAACTTCATCAATCTCATTTGCACTTATTCCAGCATCTTTCAAAGCTGTCTTGCAAGGGGGCATAGTTCTAGCTATTAGATCCTCAACTAAAGCTTCTAATTTTGCTCTAGTCATTTTAATATTTATGTGTTTTGGACCAGTTTTATCTGCGGTAATGAATGGTAAGTTAATATCTGTTTGCTCGGCAGAAGATAGTTCAATTTTAGCTTTTTCAGCAGCTTCTTTTAATCTTTGAAGTGCTAGTTTATCAGATTTTAAATCTATACCGTTATCTTTTTTAAATTCGGATGCTAAGTATTCGACAATTGAATTATCAAAATCTTCACCACCTAAAAAAGTATCTCCATTAGTTGATTTAACTTCAAAAACTCCATCACCTAATTCAAGTATTGAAACATCAAATGTTCCTCCACCTAAATCATAAACAGCAATTTTTTTATTTTGTTTTTTATCTAAGCCGTATGCTAAGGATGCAGCTGTTGGTTCATTAATAATTCTTAACACCTCTAATCCAGCAATTTTACCAGCATCTTTTGTTGCTTGTCTTTGTGCATCATTAAAATAAGCGGGAACAGTTATTACAGCTTTAGTTACCGCTTGGCCTAAATATTTTTCAGCAGTCTCTTTCATTTTCTGAAGAATAAAAGCAGAGATTTGAGATGGTGAATATTTCTCTTTTTTTGCTTCAATCCAAGCATCACCTTTTTCAGAGTTAACAATTTTAAATGGGGCTGCTTCGATGTCTTTTTTTACAGTTGGGTCATCAAAATTTCTCCCAATTAATCTTTTAACTGCAAAAATAGTATTTTCTGGATTTGTTACTGCTTGTCTTTTAGCTGGTTGACCGATTAATTTTTGGCTATCATCTGTAAAAGCCACAACTGAAGGAGTTGTTCTTGTGCCTTCAGCATTTTCTAAAACTTTTGGTTGGCTACCTTCCATGATAGCAACGCATGAGTTTGTAGTTCCAAGGTCTATTCCAATAATTTTACTCATAATATTAACTTCTCTCTCGTCATATAGGGTTTAAATGTGAAACTACAAGTTGATCTCATAATTATTTAATTTCTTGATTTTCCTTATTTTCTTCAGTTTTTTCCTCTTTTTTTGTAACTTTTTTTGACACTCCCACTAAAGAGGGTCTAAGTAGTCTATCTTTTATAGTAAAACCTTTTTGAATTTCTTGGATTATTGTTCCAGGTTCTTTTGTATCATCCTCTATCTCCATCATTGCTTGATGAAAGTTTGGATCTAGTTTTTTGTTAAGGCTATCTATTGGTTTAATATTATTTTTTTCAAATATTGAAATTAGATCTTTTTTAATAATTTCTAAATGTTCAAGTGTCTTATTTAATGCTTCAGTTTCTTTTAACTTATCGTCACTTTCAAGAACATGTTTTGATCGATCTAAGTTATCAATCAAATTTAATGCTTCTTTAGCAAAACTATAACCACCATATTCAAACGCATCCTCTTTTTCTTTCTCAAACCTTCTTCTTTGATTTTCCATTTCAGCAAAAGTTCTCGCCACTTTATCTTCGAGTTCTAAAATTTTTTCTTCTGGAGTTTGTTCTTTAATCTCTTCTTTGGGTTCTTGGTCTTTTTTTTGCTTATTTTCTTCGGCTGAGCTTTCCTCAGGTTTTTCAGTTTCTTTTGGTATATCCTGATTGTGATCTGAAGAAGTGCTATTTTGGTTTTCTTCTTTTTCCATAGACCCTTATATGGTAAGGATTTTGGTAATTTCTAGATGTCTAAACAAAAAATTAATAAATTACTCATTGGGACTAATAACAGTGGTAAATTAAGAGAAATTAAGAGTTTATTGCCAAAAAGTATTAAAATTTATTCTACATCAGCGTTTAATCTTAGAAGTCCAGTTGAAAATGGCAAGACATTTAAAGAAAACTCATTAATTAAATCTAAATATTTTTCAAAAAAAACAGGATTAATGTGTTTGGCTGATGACTCAGGTTTAGAGATAGATTTTTTGAATAAAAATCCTGGAATTTATTCTGCTAGGTGGGGAGGAAGGAATGGAGATTTTAATAAAGCTATAAGAAGAGTTTATAAAGAGTTAAACAAAAAAGATAAAAATTGGAAAAGTAAAAAAATTAGAGCAAGATTTATTTGTGCACTCTCTATTTCATATTTAAATAAAAAAATTACCTGTGTATTAGGAAAAGTTGAAGGTTATATTTCAGATAAACCGAAAGGAAAAAATGGATTTGGTTATGATCCAATTTTTATTCCCTTAAAAAAAAGAAAAACATTTGGAGAAATGAAGCCATCACAAAAATATAAGATGGATCATAGATACCAAGCTTTTAAAAAAATTAAAAAATTTCTATAAGTTTTTGATCCTCAATTTTATAAAAATTAAGTCTATGATTTATTTTATTATTTTTGATATCAAAAATTCCTATTTTTCCTTTGAATGAGTTTTTTGAATTAAATACTTTATTAATATTTGTTATATCGTTTTTTAAAGAAAGATAATAAATTAAACCTACTAAATCATAACTTAATAAAGATATATGATTTGGATTTTCATTGAACACTTCTAAAAATTTTTTTTTAAAATCCTCTAAATTTTTTTTATTCACAGAGGGATAATAAATTGGTTGTAAAGCAGTCTCATTTAGTAAACTTTCATCAAACCACTGGTTAAAGGTTATGAAATATTTATCTTTTGGAGATACATCCGTATAAAGTAATGAGGTTATAACACTTTTAAGGCTTTCATCAAAATCTGCAATTATAACAGAGTCAAAATTTACATTTCCAATGGTGTATCTTTTTTTTAGATTCTTAATTTTTCTCTCTTTATTTATATCATCAGAATTTTCTAATCTGGTTATCTCATCTAGTAAATTTTGTTTTCGAATTTCATAGTTTGTGATTTTTTTCAACTTGTTTTGTAAGTTTTGTAGGTTCAATGTCATAAAAATACTTTTTTTGAGTTTTAACTTTTGAATTTTTTATACCTTGTTTGATTTCTAAATTATAATCAGAGTTAGGTATTAGAAATACTGTTTTTTCAATTTCATTTAGTTCAACAAATTTCTTAATAGTATTCAGTTGAGAGGTTGAGTTTATTCCACTGCTTATAACATTTTTTGGAAGATCTAATGTTTTATTCGTAAAAGATAAAAAAGTTAAATTTTTAACTTCATTTAGGTAAGATAAATTTTTATAAAAAACTGGACCTATTACTAAATTAATTCCAAGTTTATCTAATTCAATTGCAGAACGTAAAGTTTTATTAGGATCAGATTTAGTATCTTTTGGGATTATTTCTAATTTATCAGAATTAATGTCTTTTAAAGCTAAACGTGTAGCTTTTACAATTTGTTCACCTATTAAAGCATTCTCACCTGATAGTGGCACTAGCAAACCAATCTTAATTTTATTTTCTTCAGCAAAACCAAGAGCATTGTTAAAGAAGAAATTATAAAAAGTTAAAAAAAGAATTATAAAAATTTTATTCATTTAATGTTACTATTACTCTAATACTGTTTAAATTATGGTAAACCCTATATCGCATAATAATAAGTTAAAAAAAGGGTTATATTTGATACCAACCCCTATTGGAAATTTAGGGGATATCACTCTAAGAGCAATAGAATTATTAAAAAATTCAGATTTCATACTTTGTGAAGATACGAGAGTATCAAAAAAATTATTAGATAAATTTGATATAAAGACAAGATTAATATCTAATCATAAATTTAATGAAGTTAAAAATTTACCAAAAATAGTTAAGTTATTAAAAGAAAACAAAATTATTTCAATCGTATCCGATGCTGGAACGCCAAGCATCTCAGATCCAGGTGTTGTTTTGATTAATGAATGTTTAAGACAAAATATTGACATAATCCCACTTCCTGGACCATCTGCCGTCACTACAGCAGTGGCAGTTAGTGGTTTTGATGAAAAATATTTATTTTATGGTTTTTTTCCTGAAAAGGAAAAAGTGATTAAAGGAGAATTAGAAAGATTATCTAACCTAAATTTTTGTTTAGTTTTTTTTGTCTCTCCAAAAAAAATTAACAAAATTATCCCTCATTTAAAAAAATATTTCAAAAAGAGAAAAATATTAATTTGCAGAGAAATTTCCAAATATTATGAAGAATTTATAAGATCTGATTTAGATGAATTACAAACATTTAAAGACGAACCAAAAGGTGAGATAACTATAGTAATTTCTGAAAAAAAATTTGAAAAAAAAACCTCACAAACTTTGAGTGAATCAGATAAAAGAAATATTGAGGTAATGATCAATAAATTAAGTACAAAGGAAATAACTGACATAATTAGTCAAAGAAGTGAAGTTTCAAAAAAAGAAATTTATAACTATTGTTTAAAGTTAAAAAATGAAAAGTAAATTTTTAATAATTTTTTTAGTAAGTCTAATCCTATCCGGGTGTGTTGGAGTTTCTTCCAAGGGTATTTTTGGAACAGGTGTAACTGTTGCATTTGATCCTAGATCTGTAGGGACCCAAGTTGATGACTCAATAATGCAAAAAAGTCTTTCAGCTAGAGTTCTTTTAATGGATAAAAAATATTTATTAACAGTTAAAACAAAAGTATTAGATGGTAGAATTTTTTTAACTGGTAAAGTTGATAATCCTGAAGAAAAACTTAAACTTACGAAACTTGCGTGGGAAACTGATGGAGCAAGGTCTGTAAGAAATGACATTAAGATTAAAGAAGAGTTTAATTTTAAACAATCTGCCAAAGATATTTTGATAACATCCCAATTAAGAACTGCAATGATCTTTAATAAAAAAATTAAAGCAACCAATTATCAAATTGATACTTATAAAAAGAAAATTTATGTTTATGGGATAGCGTTAACTTCTGAAGAAAAAGATGAAGTTATAAGTGAAGCAAAAGAAATTTTAGATGTAGAAAACGTTATAGCCAGTATACTTCTTGTAGATAGTTTAAGAATTCAAAAAGATTAATTTTTTTTTATAATTGATTACATCCGCTGAATAAGCTGCGATAGAAGCTAAATTAATAATTTCTGATGTTGAGCTTCTTAAAGGAGCAATTTCTATAGGCAAACCTAATCCAATTAACAACGGGCCAATTACTTTTGTATCCCCAAAGGTTTTCATCATTTTATATGAAATAGCCGCACTATGTTGGCCAGGCATTATTAAAATATTTGCATTTCCAACTATTTTTGAAAATGGATAAAGACTTTTATATTCTTCATTAAGAGCAACATCTCTGGTTGCATATCTCCATCAAATTCAAAATTTACTTTTTTATCTTTAAGGATTTCTACTGCTTCTTTAATATGTTTAGTTCTACTTGTAAGTGGCTGACCAAATGTTGAGTGTGAAACAAAAGCTACCTTAGGATCAAATCCAAACAATCTAACTACCCGAGCACTTGAAATAGCTATTTCAGATAACTGTTTAGAAGTAGGATATTCATGAACACTCGTGTCCCCAACAAATATGGTTTTACCTTTGTGTACAACCATATTAAGACCAAACATTATTTCTCCAGTCCTTTCCTTTACAACTTGAGTAATTTTTTTTAATGATGCACCAAATCTTCTTGTATTACCTGTAACTGCTCCATCCGCATCTCCGCATGCTACCATGCAAGATGCCCAAATAACTCTATCATTTCTGACAAGACGATCACAGTCCCATTCTAATAATCCTTGATCTCTTTGTAGTTTTTGGAATAAGAATTCTACGTATTTCTCTCTCTTTTTTTTATCTTTAGAATTTACGATTTCAATATCGAAATTATCATTATAACCAATTTTTTTTATCTGCTCTCTAATTTTTTCCTCTTTACCTACAAGAATAGGCGTTCCCAATTTTGAATTTTTGAATGCAATTGCAGCCTTAAGAGTATTTTCATCCTCACCATCAGCGAAAACAATTTTTTTTTGATTTTTTTTAATATACCCATTTATACCTTGCATTATTGTTACAGTAGGATCTAATCTTTGTTTCAATTGTTCTTGGTATAAATCAAAATTTTCAATTTTTTTTCTAGCGACGCCACTCTTCATTGCTGCCTTAGCTACAGCAACTGGAATTATACTTATTAATCTTGGATCAAAGGTTGATGGGATTATATAATCTTTACCATAATGGGGTCTATCACCTCCCATAGCTGCTACAACTTCATCTGGAACATCTTCTCTAGCCAATTTTGCAATTGCATTCGCTGCTGCTATTTTCATTTCTTCATTTATTGTTTTAGATCTAACGTCTAAAGCACCTCTAAATATATATGGAAAACCAATTAAATTATTTACTTGATTGGGGTAATCTGATCTACCAGTTGCAATAATTGCATCTTTACGCACTTCCTCAACTTCTTCTGGTGTAATTTCTGGATCAGGATTTGCACAAGCAAATATTATTGGATTTTTTGCCATTTTTTTTACCATGTTTTTTGTCAAAGCTCCTTTAGCTGAAAGCCCCAAAAATACATCTGCATTCTTTATTGCATCCTCTAAAGTTCTATTCGATGTTTCTATCGCATGGGATGATTTCCATTTATTCAATTTTTTTCTTCCTTTGTAAATAACCCCACTACGATCAATCATTTTAATATTTTTTTTTGGCACCCCACTTTTTTTAAATAAATTTACACATGCCATTGCTGATGCTCCAGCACCATTAACCACGACTTTAATTTTTTTTATTGATTTTTTATTTATATCGATAGCATTTATTAAAGCAGCAGTTGTAATAATTGCAGTACCATGCTGGTCATCATGAAATACGGGGATGTCTAATATTTCTTTTAGTTTTTCTTCAATTACAAAACAATCTGGTGCCGCTATATCTTCTAAATTAATACCACCAAATGAAGGTGCAAAGTTTTTAATTGAGTTAATAATTTCATCAGTGCTGTTAGAGTCAATCTCAAGATCAATTGAGTCTATGTCAGCAAATCTTTTAAACAAGACAGCTTTTCCTTCCATCACGGGTTTTGAAGCTAAAGCACCTAAATTTCCCATACCTAAAATTGCTGAACCATTGCTGATAACTGCTACAAGATTTCCCTTACTTGTATAATCATAAGCAGCTTCAGGATTTTTACTTATCTCTTTAACTGGAGCAGCTACACCTGGAGAATATGCTAACGCAAGATCTCTTTTGGTGGTCATAGTTTTTGACGATACAATTTCAATTTTTCCAGGTTTTTTATGACTATGAAATTCTAAAGCCTCTTTGTCTGTATAATGATCAATCTTTGTTTTTTTCATTTAGGTTAATTAGATGTACAAATGGGGTTAAATTAAGACTAATATGATTTATGAACTTAATTAAGTCAACAGGCACATTTAGTTTCTTTACGGTGTTAAGTAGAATATC
Organism: Candidatus Pelagibacter sp.; assembly: GCA_045567235.1. Classification (GTDB taxonomy): domain Bacteria; phylum Pseudomonadota; class Alphaproteobacteria; order Pelagibacterales; family Pelagibacteraceae; genus Pelagibacter. The sequence continues at coordinate 22,568 of JBJLDI010000023.1, read as the reverse complement.
CGGTTATTTGAGAGATATTTTAATAGCATTCTTTTTAGGAACAGGACTAATAGCAGATGCTTTTTTTGTAGCTTTTAGGATTCCAAATACTTTTAGAAGATTATTCTCTGAAGGAACATTTAATGCTGCGTTTGTACCTAGCTATACTAATGAACAAAGATTTGGGAAAAAAAAAGCTGATATTTTTGCTAATCAAGTTTTTAATTTATTGTTAGTAATTTTATTGTTTTTAGTTATTTTAATTGAAATATTTACACCTTTATTTGTCTCCTTATTAGCCCCAGGCTTTACAGGAAATGAAAAAAAAATAGATTTAGCAATAGAACTTACAAGAATTACTTTCCCCTTTTTACTATTTGTATCTTTAGCATCTTTTTTTGCAGCAATTTTAAACTCTAATAATAAATTTGCTGCTGCAGCAGCTTCACCTATAATTCTAAATATTGTTTTAATTATTACATTATTATTTTCAGCTAGTATAGGAGATAAACTTGCGTACGATTTATCTTATGCAGTAACAGTTAGTGGAGTTATACAGTTGGTTTTTTTATATTTTTTTGTAAAAAAATATTTTACATTAAAATTATCTTTTGATTTTAGAATAAATCAAAAAATAAAATTTTTTTTCAAAAAATTATTGCCAAGTATTTTTGCATCTGGTGTAACTCAAATTAATATTTTAATTGGAACAATTATTGCATCTTTTCAAGCAGGAGCAGTTTCATATTTGTATTATGCAGACAGAATATATCAAATTAATTTAGCAATTGCAGGAATTGCCTTAGGTGTTGTTGTTCTTCCTCAATTGTCAAAACAAATACAATCTAAAAACAAAGAAAAAATTAGTTTTATTCAAAATAAGGCTGTAGAACTTTGTTTGTTTTTATCTTTACCAGCATCAATAGCTTTATTATTAGGCTCAGAAGAAATAGTTTCAGCTTTGTTTGGATATGGATCTTTTGACATAGAATCCATAGCTAATTCCTCTAAAGCTCTATTTTATTTTGCTTTTGGATTGCCAGCTTTTGCTTTAATAAAAATATTTTCGAGTTTCTTTTTCGCTAATGATGACACAAAAACACCTTTTTATATTTCTCTAGTTTCTGTAATTTTAAATGTGAGTATTAGTGTTTATTATTTTAAAGAAGTAGGTTTTATAATTATACCGATCTCAACATCTATTTCAGCGTGGTTTAATACAACTATTTTATTTTTGTATCTATTAAATAAAAATTTATTTAAATTTAAACAAATTTTTTTATTACAATTTATTAAGATTTCATTTGCATCAATAATAATGGGAATTTTTTTCCATCATTTATTAACGAGTTTTCATAATTATTTAGAATATGGGTATTCTTTAAAAGCAGTTTTTATTTTAATTTTTGTATTTTTGAGCCTTCTTTTTTATCTTTTAGTTTCTTTTTTTATTAAAGCATTTAAATTAAGTGATATTAGAACTAAATATTAATTATGAGTAAAAAAATTTTTTCAGGCGTTCAACCAACAGGAAATTTACATTTGGGAAATTATCTAGGTGCAATTAAAAATTTTGTTAAACTTAATAATGATGACGCAAATGATTGTATTTTCTGTGTTGTCGATTTACATGCAATTACAATTAAACAGGATCCAATCGAACTTAGAAACAATATAAGGGAGACTGTTGCAACTTTTGTTGCATGCGGAATAAATCCTGAAAAAAGTATTATTTTCAATCAATCAACTGTTCCTGCTCACTCAGAGGCTACATGGTTATTAAGTTGTGTTGCAAGAATGGGTTGGTTAAATCGAATGACTCAATTTAAAGAGAAAGCTGGTAAAGACAAAGAAAAAGCAAGTATTGGACTTTATTCATATCCAATATTAATGGCTGCTGATATTTTATTATATGATGCAACACATGTACCTGTTGGAGAAGATCAAAAACAACATTTAGAATTATGTAGAGATATTGCTCAAAAGTTTAATAATGATTATGGAGTTGAGGATTTTTTAAAAGTCCCAGAACCACTTATTCAAAAAGAATTTTCAAGAATAATGAGTTTAAAAGATGGAACAAAAAAAATGAGTAAATCTGAATTATCTGATTTGAGCAGAATAAATTTAACAGACAATAAAGACACAATAATTAATAAAATTAAAAAAGCAAAAACAGATCCATTGTCATTACCATCAAGTGTAAATGAGCTGAAAGAAAGACCAGAAGCAAAAAATCTTTTGGGAATTTATTCTAGTTTAACTGACTCAAACCTAGATAAAACTGTTGATGAATTTAATGGAAAAAATTTTTCAGAATTTAAGGATAAACTTTCACAAGCTTTAGTTGAAAAAATAAACCCAATTTCAGAAGAAATAAAAAAACTAATTAATGATAAGGGATTTTTAGATAAAATTCTTTTAGATGGCCATAAAAAAGCTAAAGAAATTGCAACTATTAAGGTAAAAAAAATGAAAGAAATAGTAGGTTTTTGATTTAATTTTTTTAAACAAGTGTCAATTTCATAATTAATGACTATATAGTAGATATGTTCGTTCAAACTGAAACTACACCAAATCCTAATTCATTGAAGTTTTTACCTGGCAAAACTGTTTCCAATGGAGGTTCATTTGAAATCAACAATAAAGATGATGTAAAAAATGAGTTAATTAGAAATTTGATGTCAATAAATGGAGTTGAAGGTATTTTTTTGAGTAAAGATTTTATTTCTATTAATAAATATGACGATACTTCATGGGACGAAATAAAACATATTGCAATATCTTTGATTAACGATTTTTATTCTAGCGGTAAAGAGTTTGTAATTGATAAGAGCCCTTTTGAATCTGATCAAAATTTAGGAGAAATTGAGAAAAAAATTGTCCAAATATTAGATCAAAAAATAAGACCAGCAGTTGCTAAAGATGGTGGGGATATAAAATTTAAAGAATTTAAAGATGGTGTGGTAATTGTTCAGCTTCAAGGTAGTTGCTCTGGATGTCCTAGTTCAACAATGACACTTAAACAAGGGGTTCAAAATCTTTTATGTCATTACTTGCCTGAAGTAAAAGAGGTTGTAGCAGTTTAAAATGAAAAAAATTTTTAAAAATAAAAAATATAAAGTCTTAAAAACACTTGATGATAATAATATGGGTTCTATAGCTAGAACACTTTTAAGCAGTCTTATAGTAGTTTTTGTATTTTATTCACTGCCTTTAATAGCTAATTTCACAAATGAAAAAATTTTAAATACAAAAGAGTTTAGAAATAATTCAAAAACAGTTTTAGCTTATACATTGGATAAACAAAACAATGGAATATTAGAAAGTGATGAAAAATATGATGAAAGAGACTTGCTTGTAGATATTTACAGTCTAAATGAAAAAGAAACTGACGCGGTAAGATTAGATGCGTCAACAATAAAGCAACTTTTTGAAGATACTGATTACAAATTGAAAGATATTAGAAAAAATAAACTAGTTAAACCAATTGCACTAGACTCATTTCCACTTGAAATTAAGATGATAGAAAATACTAAAAAAAGAAAAGATTTTTTTATTCAAATTGTATTGCCTCTAATATTACAGGAAAATAATAATATTAAATTAGATAGAAAAAGACTTTTTAGTATTATCAATAAAAGTAATAACACTGAATTAGAAAAAAAATGGTTAAAGAAAAAATATAAACAATATGGAATTCCTTCAAGGGATTTGTCTACTCTTAAAATAAGAATGGACGAAGTCCCAGTATCCTTAGCACTTGCACAAGCTGCAAAAGAAACTGGCTGGGGAACTTCAAGATTTGCTCAAGAAGGAAATGCACTTTTTGGTCAATGGACTTGGTCAGGTGAAGGTTTAAAACCTAAAGAAGCTGATGAAAGTCAGGGACATAAAGTTATGAAGTTTAACGTTCTACAAGCTTCTGTTAGAGCCTATCAAAGAAATTTAAATACTCACAAAACTTATAAAGAATTTAGGTTAGTAAGAGCACAATTAAGAGATGCGGGAAAACCATTAGACAGTATTATCCTTTCAAAATACTTAGATGAATATGCTGAGACTGGTCAGCAGTATGTTAAAATCATACAAAAGATTATTGAACAAAATGATTTAAAAGATTTTGATAACGCAAAATTATTACCTTCAAGCCTTGAATTGGAGAGTTTAATTTAATTTTTTGAAATTATAAATTGTGTTCCAAACCACCTCCATTTGCCTTCATCATTTAATGAGCAATTAACTCTTCCTCTTCTTGGAACAAAAGGCTCTCTAAATGTTATAGTCAAAATATCATTATTAAATTTAATGTCAGATTTTTCCCACACATCACCTTCATTTGAATAACAAGAAATATTTTTTATATTTTTTTGGTTATTAAAAAACTCTACTGAAAAATCTGGTGGATTTTTTTGATTATTTAATTTTTTTTCAATTGGATTCAAATTTTTATATTCTAAAGGATATGTTTTGATAATTGACTTAAATCTTTTCATCTCTCCATAATTTTCATTTATTGGGAATCTAGGCAGCTGAAATTTTTCTTTATTTAAGTCAATAACACCTGAATGTTGTCCAAAAGCAAATGTAAAATTATTAGAAATATAATTTCTCATAAATTCAGAATATTCACCAAATGGATAAGAAAATAAATCAGGAACGTATCCAAGTTTATTTTTAAAAATAGAACTTGCAGTTTCAATATCGTTTATAAATTCTTCATTACTTTTTTCGATAAGGTATTCATGTGTATGAGAATGGTGACCAATTACAGCAAAACTCTCTTTTTCAATTTCTTTTATTTGATCCCAATTCATATAGCCTTTATTTCCAACTGGTTCAGTAGAAATAAATAGTATAAAAGGAATTTTATTTTTTTTTAAAAAAGGCCATGCAATCTTATAAAAAGATTGAAAGCCATCATCGATTGTTAGAAGTATTTTTTTTTGTTTTTTTGGAGTATCAAATTTTTTTTTAAATTCGTTGGGATGTATAAATTCGTAATTTAAAGAGTTAATTAATTGAACATGTTTTAAAAAAAATTCCATTCGAATGTTAGTTGAAGGATATTTATTTTCATCAAATCTATGATACATAATTGATAAAACTCCTTCATCACCTGAATATTGTTTGAAATTATTGTCTTCTGCTTTAGAATTTGTAGATAATAAAAAAATTACTATGAATAATTTGATAATTGATGCAGCCAATGAAAAAATATTTTTAATGCTCATTAAAGATAAAAATATTTATAGTGTTAGTCATGAAAATAGTAAAACTAATTATGAAAAATTAACTATTTTAATTAATGATTTTCTTAATGATTATGATTTAAAAATTAGCAATATTTCTAAATTATACGTAAATCGTGGTCCTGGAAGCTTTGCAGGTATCAGAAATTCTCTAGCAGTTGTTAAAGCAATCTATGTAGCTAGAAAGATTGATTACTATTGTTTTAGCTTTAGTGATTTTGACAAATTAGACGCAAATAAATATGAAAATATTCCTAATCTGTGTGATAAATTAAGGATTAAAAAGAATTTGATTAAACCTATTTATATAAGTTAAAATTAATTATGACAGAAACAATTGAACAAAAGTGTTTAGCAAAAGGTGTTAAACTTACAGATCAAAGAAAAATAATTGCAAAAGTTATTTCAGAGTCAAAATCAGAATATGGAGAATCTGATCATCCAGATGTAGATGAACTTTATAATCGTGTTTCAAAAATTGACCCAAAAATAAGTATTGCAACAATTTATAGAACTGTAAAATTATTTGAGGAAGCTGGCATATTAACAAAACATGATTTTAAGGGTGGAAAGGCAAGATATGAGGCAATGATAGAGAGCCACCATGACCATTTAATAGATGTTAAGTCAGGAGAAATAATTGAATTTGTTGATGAAGAAATAGAAAAACTACAAAAAAAAGTTGCAGAAAAATATGGATACACACTTGTAGATCATAAACTAGAATTGTATGGGATAAAAAAAAAATAGAATGAGTTTTGAAATTCTGAAACCGTTTGGTCCTTCAATTGTTAAAGTTGTTATGCCGAAAGATATTGTATCAAAAATGAATCAATATGTTGATGATTTATCAAACAATCAAGATAAAATGACTAAACTTGATCATGGACAGTACTTAGCTGGAAACGTTACAAATGAATTTCGTTTAGATATTGAATTTATGAAAAAAATAAAATGGGCAGAATTTTTGGCTACATCATGTGAAAAGTGGTTATTAGATGGACATAACATTACTCTAAGAAGATTTGATATAATTTCCTCGTGGATTGTTAAGCAGTTTAAGAATGATTATAATCCAATTCATTATCATAGTGGTCAAATATCGGGAGTTGGATATCTTAAAGTTCCAGAAAAAATGGGTGAATACTCTCAAAAAACTAAAAAGTTAAATCAAAATGGAAAATTAGTTTTGATAGATGGGTCGAAAAGATTTGTTTGTTCACCAACTTATATGATAACCCCCCAAGTAGGTGATTTTTATTTTTTCCCAAGTTATATGATGCATACTGTTTATCCTTTCTCTGATACATCAGAGGAGAGAAGATCAGTTTCTTTCAATGCGAAGATCGATGATGATGCTGCAAAACTTAGATAGCTTGAAAAATAAAAAAAAAATATTCATTAAAACATTTGGGTGTCAAATGAATGAATACGACTCTAATAGGATTTATGACACAGTTAAAAAAATTGGTTATGAAAAAACAGAAACTTATGAAGACGCTAATTGTTATTTGCTAAATACATGTCACATAAGAGATAAAGCTAAAGAAAAAGTCTATCATGAAATTGGCAGAGTAAAAAAAATATTTAGATCTAAAAGCAAACCTTTAGTAATTGTTGCAGGTTGTGTAGCTCAAGCCGAACATGAGGAAATGTTAAAAAGAGAACCATATATCGACTTAGTATTAGGTCCTCAAGCATATCATAAAATCAATGACACAATATTAAACTATCAAAAGAAAAAAGATAAAGAAGAAGAAACTGAGTTTGATGCAATCGCTAAATTTGAATATCTAAGTAAAATAAAAAACAAAACAAATAAAGTTTCATCTTTTTTAACAATTCAGGAGGGATGTGATAAATTTTGTAATTTTTGTGTAGTTCCATATACAAGAGGACCTGAATATTCTAGACCATTTAATCAAATTTTAGAAGAAGCCAAACAATTGGTCGATAGTGGCTCAAAAGAAATTATACTTTTGGGTCAAAATGTTAATGCTTATGATTTTAAAGGATTACGTTTATCTAACCTAATTTTAGAATTAGAAAAATTTCCTAGTCTAAAGCGAATACGCTATATGACATCACACCCAAATGATATGACAGATGATTTAATTAATGTTTATAAAAATTCTAAAAAATTAATGCCCTTGGTTCATTTACCGGTTCAGAGCGGCTCTGATAAAATTTTAAAACTAATGAATAGAAAACATACGATTAAAAAATATTTAGAAATATTTAATAAATTAAAAAGAATTAATCCTAAAATTGAGTTTTCAAGTGATTTTATTATTGCTTATCCAGAGGAAAACGAAAGTGACTTAAACAACACTTTAGCACTTATTGATAAAATAAATTTTATAAATTCATTTTCATTTATATTTAGTCCAAGGCCCGGAACAGTAGCTTCAAGCTTACCCATTATAGATAAAAATGAGTCTCTTGAAAGATTAGAGATAATCCAAAAAAAATTATTTGAAAATCAGATAAAGATGAATAAATCTTTAGAAAACACAAAAATTAATGTTTTAGTTGAAAATCGAATGGAAGATAAATCAAAACTGTTTGGTAGATCTGAATACATGACATCAGTTTTATTTAGTGGTAATGATGAGTTAATTGGAAAAATTGTGAAAGTTAAAATTCTAAATAGTAATAAAAATACTTTATTTGGTGAGCTTGTAGGTCAAATAGATAAAAAGGTAGCCTAAAAATTGAACATAAGTACAAAAAAAAAACTCAATACAAGCCTTAAATTTGTTTATTCTGATAATAATACATTGAGTGTAATTTTTCATGACAATGATTTGTTAATGGGTGTGGTGGGTGAATTTAACAAAAATTTAAAGGAATTAGAAAAAATTACAAAATCTAACTTGTATTCAAGAGGTAATTCTATCTTAATTAAATCAACACCTGACAAAAATGAATTAGTAAAAAATGCAATACAATTTCTTGCTAATCAATTTATTATTAATGGAAACATTGAAAACAAAGATATATTATCTTCTATAGATAAATTTATGATTAATGAAAAAGTTAAAAATCAGAATGTTACAGATATAATTAAAACTCCAAAAAAATCAATTATACCAAGATCTGAAAAACAAAAAGAATATGTTAGGGCATTAAGACAAAGTGATATTGTTATTTCAGCAGGTCCAGCAGGAACAGGAAAAACATTTTTAGCTGTTGCGGTAGGCTTAACAATGTTACTTGAAAAAAAGATTGAGAGAATAATTTTATCCAGACCGGCAGTAGAGGCAGGAGAAAGATTAGGATTTTTACCAGGCGATATGAAGGAAAAAGTAGACCCTTATCTAAGACCTTTGTATGACTCATTGTATGATTTATTTCATTTTGAAAAGATTCAAAGAATGATCGAAATTGGTGATATTGAAATTGCTCCATTAGCATTTATGCGTGGAAGAACATTAAAAAACTCCTTTGCAATTTTAGATGAGGCTCAAAATGCTACTGACACTCAAATAAAGATGTTTTTAACAAGAATAGGTGAAAACTCTAAGATTGTAGTTAACGGTGACCCATCTCAAATAGATCTTCCAAATAAAAATATTTCAGGTTTAGACAGATCTAAAAAACTCTTATCTCATTTAGACGAGATATCAGTTATTGATTTTGACCATTCAGATGTAGTTAGACACCCCCTAGTATCAAAGATTGTTAAAGCTTACAGCAATCATAATGATTAGTGTAGAGGTTGTATCAGAAGAGAAAAAATGGTCAAAAAAAATAAATAAGAAAGAAGTTTTTTTTTCTTCAATTTGCAAATTATTTCCAAAAAAATATAAATTTAAAAAAAAAAGAATATTTTTAACATTATTATTATCAAACAATAAGGGTATTAAAAAGTTAAACAAAAAATTTAGGAATAAAAATAAACCAACAGATATATTATCGTTTCCTTTTCAAAAAAAGATTAAATTAAAAGATAAGTTATATTTAGGAGATATAATAATTAGTTATAATTTTATGAATATACCAAAAAATCAAAATAATAATTTATTTAAAGATAAAGTTATCAAAACTTTTATTCACGGATTTTTACATTTATTAAGTTTTGATCATATTAAACTTAAAGATTATAAAAAAATGTTTAAAGAAGAGCAAAAAATTTATCAGTCAGTTATAAAAAAAATTAATTAAATTGAAAAAAAAATTATATTTTGAATTATTATTTTTGTTTATTTTAGGAGCTTTAACTTCTTTAAGTTTACCACCATATAACCTTTTATTTGTTAATTTTATAACTTTTAGTTTATTTTTTATTTATATTTTTAAAAAGAAAAAATATTTTAGTAAAAACAAAGCATTTTTATTTGGTTGGTTTTTTGGTTTTGGATATTTCGTAACAAACTTATATTGGATTTCAATTTCATTAACATTTGACGTAAACTTTAAATTTTTAATTCCTATTGCTTTAATATTAATTCCAGCATTTCTTGCAATTTTTTATGGAGTGGTAACATATTGTTTTTTCTTTATTGATATAAAAAAACCCGTTAGTAATTTATTACTATTTTCACTTATATTTGGTGTTATTGAATTTATAAGAGGAAATATTTTGACTGGTTTTCCTTGGAATTTAATTGCATATAGCTTTTCTAATAACCTTGAAATAATTCAAATAACTTCTTTGATTGGTACTTACGGTTTTAATATTCTATGTATATCTTTTTTTACTAGCCCAGCTATTCTTATTTTAAAAGAAAACAAAAAAGAAATTGTTGTATGTATTTTTTTTCTTACTAACGCCAATTGCTTTATATTTAGCTGGTTTATCAAAAATTAAATCATTTCAATCATTAAAAATAATTAAAAATGAACAAACAATTCGGGCAGTAGGATCAAAAATTAGTTTAGATAGATTTTATGAAAATACTGACACAATATCAGTGATAAGTGAACTAATCGAACTTAGTGAGCCAGATTTAGAAAGTAAAACACTTTTCTTATGGCCCGAAGGAATAATTCCAAGTACTAATCAATCAGAGTTAAGTGAATTTCATTTTTTATTTGATAAAAAATTTAATGATAATCATTTATTTGGAATAGGTATTAATAGTTTTGAAAATAAATTTTATAATTCTCTTTCATTTTATGATCATAATCTCAACTTAGTTAATGCTTACAACAAAGTAAATCTCGTCCCTTTTGGTGAATTTCTACCTTTTGAAAAAATTCTAGGAATTGTTGGTTTAAAATCTTTAACAAATAATTATCAATCTTTCAGTAGTGGAGAAAATAGAGAGATAATTAAAATTAGTGAAAATGATTTTAATATAAAAAATTTTACCATTGATATGTTACGAAATAATTTACTCTGGTAAAATATTTGATAATTCTGATTTTGATTACATAATTAATATTTCTGAGGATGGTTGGTTTGGCAACTCTATTGGGCCTCATCAACATTTTACTCATAGTATTTTTAGAGCAATTGAAAGCGGAAAATATTTGATTAGATCTGCCAATAATGGAATTTCAGCAATAATAAATCCAACAGGCTTTGTAGAAAAAAAAATTTCTTTTGGAAATTCGGGCTATATAGATTTTTCTGAGAAAAGAGTTTCAGAGACAACCTTGTTTTCCCAATTTGGGAATAAGATGTTTTTTATTATAATTTTTATTGTATATTTTTTTTAATATTTTCATCTAATAGAATTTCATAATGAGTAATTTAAAAAATTATCTTTTCACGAGTGAGTCTGTTTCAGAAGGTCATCCTGATAAAGTTTCAGATAGAATTTCTGATATGGTTGTAGATAGCTATCTGTCTAATGATCCATTTTCTCGAGTAGCCTGCGAAACTTTAACAACTACAAATAAAGTTGTTCTTGCAGGTGAGGTCAGAGGACCTGAAATTAAAAAGGATGATTTAATTCAAAAAGTCAGAAATTGTATAAAAGATATTGGATACGACCAAGATGGTTTTACTTGGAAAGAAGCAACTAAAATTGAAAGCCACTTACATTCACAATCAGCGGATATAGCTATGGGTGTAGACTCATCTGGAAACAAAGATGAAGGTGCTGGTGACCAAGGAATTATGTTTGGGTATGCTTGTAATGAAACAGATGAATTAATGCCAGCTCCAATTTTTTATTCTCATAAAATTTTAAGATTAATGGCTGAAGATCGAAAGTCTGGAAAATTAAAAAACATCGAACCAGACTCAAAAAGTCAGGTGACATTTCAATATGAAAATGGAAAACCAAAAAAAATAAAATCTGTTGTAATTTCATCACAACATTCAGCCGGTATTGATCAAACCAAAGTAAGAGAGTTGCTTAGACCTTATATGTTAAACTCAATTCCAAAATCTTTTTTAGATGGATTTAATGAAGATGAATTTTATGTAAATCCAACAGGAAATTTTGTAATAGGTGGACCGGATGGTGATTGTGGCTTAACTGGAAGAAAGATTATAGTAGATACTTATGGTGGAGCTGCTCCTCATGGTGGTGGAGCATTTTCTGGAAAAGACCCTACTAAAGTTGATAGATCAGCTGCTTATGCTTCAAGATATATAGCGAAGAATATTGTTGCATCAAAAATAGCAGACAAATGTCTTATTCAACTTGCTTATGCAATAGGTGTTTCAAAACCTCTTTCAATTTACGTTAACTTATTTGATAATGACTTAGATAAAAATAAATTTGTTGAAGAAAAGATTAAAGAAAATTTTGATTTAAGTCCTAGAGGAATTAGAGAAATGCTAAATCTTAATAAACCAATATATGAGAAAACTTCAGCATATGGTCATTTTGGCAGAGCACCCGAAAGTGATGGTGCATTTTCTTGGGAAAAAACAGATAAAACAGGTGTTTTTTCAAAATAGTTTCTATTGAATAAAAAAAAAACTTTAATATATTCCCCTTACATTATTGAATTTACAAAATGGGCTTTTGCCCATTTTTTTTTTGGAGCAAACAAAAATATGTTAAACAAAAGAGCCGATAAGTTAGAATTATTAAGGATTGCAGAGGCAGTGGCTTTAGAAAAGTCTATTGATAAAGAACTAATTATTAGTTCAATGGAGACCGGTATTGCAAAAGCTGCAAAATCAAAATTTGGTCAAGAAAATGAAATTAAAGTTTTGATCAATCGTGAAAATGGCGACATAGAACTATTTAGAAAACTGATAATTTCTGAAAATCCAGAAAATGCTAATGTAGAAATTAAACTTGAAGATGCAATTTCGCTTAACGAAATTAATAAAGATAAAAAAGTTGGTGATGAAGTCTTGCAACCACTCCCATCTTTTGATTTTGGAAGAATAGCTGCTCAAACTGCAAAACAAGTAATAAATACTAATGTTAGAGAAGCTGAAAGAGAGAGACAATTTAATGATTTTATAGATAAAAAAGAGACAATTTTAAGCGGGATAGTAAAAAGATTAGAATTTGGAAGTGTAATTGTAGATCTAGGAAGAACGGAAGCAATAATTCAAAAAAATGAAATGATTCCAAGAGAAAATATTAAGGCTGGAGATAGAGTTAAAGCTTACTGTTATGATGTAAGAAGAGAACCTAGAGGGCAGCAAATATTTTTATCAAGAGCGCATCCAAAATTTATGGAAAAATTATTTGTTCAAGAAGTACCAGAAATTTATGATGGTTTAATTGAAATTAAATCTTCTTCAAGAGATCCAGGCAGTAGAGCAAAAATTTGTGTTAAAGCAGTAGACACATCTTTAGATCCTGTTGGAGCATGTGTAGGTATGAGGGGCTCAAGAGTTCAAGCAGTAGTCAATGAACTTCAGGGTGAAAAGATTGATATTGTTAATTGGTCTGAAGATCCAGCTATTTTAGTTTCAAATGCATTATCTCCTGCTGAGGTTCAAAGAGTAAATGTGGATTTAGAAAGAAAAAAACTAGATGTGATTTTATCTGAAGAAAATTTAAGTAAAGCAATTGGTCGAAGAGGTCAAAATGTTCGTTTGGCAACAAAACTTCTAAACTTTGAAATAAATATTATGACAGACCAAGAAGACTCAGAAAAAAGACAACAAGAGTTTAAAGAAAAAACAGAAAATTTTGTTAAAAATTTAGAATTAGATGAAACTTTAGGACAGCTATTAGTTGCTGAAGGATTTTCAACAATTGATGATATTAAAGATAGCAATACAGAAAGTTTAATTAAAATAGAAGGTATTGAAGAAGATACTGCAAAAGCATTAATTGAAAGAGCAAAAGAATTCCATGAAAAAGATCAAGAGGATATTTCTCAAAGAATCAAAGATCTTGGGCTTGAGGAAGCCTTGATAAATTTAAAGGGATTAACGCCTGGAATGTTGGTTACTTTAGGGGAACAAAAAATTTTAACATTAGAAGACTTTGCTGATCTAGCATCAGATGAACTTACAGGTGGATATGATGTCATCAAAGGTGAAAGAGTAAAAATACAAGGATATCTGGAAGATTTTGCCTTATCGAAAGATGAAGCGGATGGACTAATTATGTCAGCAAGAAACATTGTCTATAAAGATTGAGTGATGAGTTATGGAAAAAAAAAAAACAAAATTAACAATTTCTGGCACAGCCAAAAAAACGATCAAAAATATTGAGATAGCTAAAACTCAGGGAAAAAATTCAGTCGTAATTGAAAAATCAAAAAGTAATTTCCTTAAAAAAGGAAGTCCTTTTAGATCCTCGGGAACCGATACAAAAACAAAACCTAAATCTTCCTTCAATCGAGGAGCACCTTTTAAGACTTCTTTTGGGGCTAAAACACCCCCAGTTTCAAATGATTTTGAAAGAAGAAAGCTTGCAGAACAGAGAGCTACAAAAAGACTTAAGGGAGATAGCGAAAGTAAGAAAATCAAGCTAGGTACAAAAAAAAGAGAAACAAAATTAACAGTCTCTAGAGCATTAAGTGATGAAATTGAAGCTCGAGAAAGAAGTTTAGCATCTGTAAAAAGAGCAAGAGAAAAAGAACAAAAAAACTTAAACAAAGATGATAATAAAGAAAATTTAAAACCTGTTAAAAGAGATATTAATATTCCAGAAGCCATCACAGTTAGAGAGCTTGCAAATAGAATGGCTGAACAATCCAGTAATGTGATCAAGTATCTTTTCGGCATGGGCGTAACGGTTACTATAAATCAAACTTTAGCTGCTGATACAGCAGAATTTTTAGTAAAAGAGTTTGGGCACAATCCTATTAGGGAGGAAAAAGCAGAAGAGATAATTAAAAAGATTAAAGCAACAAGAGAAGAAAATTTAAAAAATAGACCTCCTATAGTAACTGTTATGGGTCATGTAGATCATGGAAAAACTTCAGTGCTAGATGTTTTAAGAAGTGCAAATGTAGTATCAGGTGAGTTTGGAGGTATAACTCAACATATAGGTGCTTATCAAATAGAAAGCCAGTCGAATAAACTTACATTTATTGATACTCCTGGTCACGCTGCCTTTACTGAGATGAGAGCAAGAGGTTCGAAATTAACAGATGTAGTAGTCCTAGTAGTTGCTGCGGATGATGGAGTTAAACCTCAAACAGTAGAATCAATTAAACATGCAAAAGCTGCTGATGTTCCAATTGTAGTTGCAATTAATAAATGTGATTTACCAGAAGCAGACCCTCAAAAAATTAAAAACCAATTACTAGAGCATGAGCTAATCGCTGAAGACTTATCTGGAGATACTTTGATGATCGAAATTTCTGCTAAAACAAATTTAAACTTAGATAAACTAGTAGAGGCAATTATATTACAAGCTGAAATTTTAGATTTAAAAACTGACTTTGACTCAAAAGCAACTGGAGTAGTCTTAGAGTCTAAAATTGATGTTGGAAGAGGTCCGGTCGCAACGATTATTGTAACTACAGGAACTCTTAAAAAAGGTGATTTTTTTGTAAGTGGATTAAAGTGGGGAAAAGTAAGAGCAATTATTAATGACAAAGGAAAAAATATTAATGAAGCTTACCCATCAACCCCTGTAGAAATTTTAGGTATTAATGGTGCTGCAAAAGCAGGAGACGATTTTATCGTTTTAGATAACGAAAAAGAGGCAAAAACATTAAGTGAAAACAGAGCAGAAGAAGCAAAAACAGGAAAAAATCCTTTGTCATTTGCAACCCAAGAATCTGCATTTTCTGATAAATCAGCTGAAGAATTAAACTTAATAATTAAATCAGATGTTCATGGTTCATCAGAAGCTATCAAAAATGCAATTAGTCAAATTAAACATGATGAAGTAAAACCAAATATTATCTTAACAGACATTGGAATGGTAACTGAAACTGATGTTACTTTAGCTAAAGCTTCAAATGCTGTATTGATCGCTTTTAATGTTAAGCCTAGCAAGGAAGCAAAAAAACTTGCTGAAAGAGAAAATATAAAAATTTCATCTTATAATATTATCTATGAAGTTTTAGATTATATTAAACAAAAAATGTCAGGATTATTATCTCCTGATGTTCATGAGGCAATTTCAGGGTCTGCACAAATTTTAGAGATTTTTAAAGTATCGGGAGCTGGCAAGGTAGCTGGATGTAAAATTACTGAAGGAGAAATCTATAGCACATCAAATGTAAGGTTAATTAGAGATGGGACCATCATTTATACCGGTAAAGTTGGAACTTTATTTAGGGAAAAAAATCAGGTGAAACAGGTAAATAATGGTCAAGAATGTGGAATTACGATAAAAGAATATATGGATTTTCAAAAAAACGATACAATTGAGGCATTTAATGTGACCTCAAAAGAAAGATCAATATAATGGCCGATAGAATTGGAAAACCGATTTCTCAAAGACAATTAAGGGTTGGGGAAATGGTTAAGCAATCTTTGAGCATGATTTTTATTAAGAATGAGGCGAAAATTCCAAATTTAGAGACTAACATGATCACAGTTACTGAGGTAAAAATGAGTCAAGATTTAAAAATTGCAAAAGCATATGTAATGCCATTAGGTGGAAAAGATGAGGACGAGGTAATAAATAAACTTAAAGAATATTCTTTTTTAATCAGAAAAGTTTTATCACAAAAAGTATTTATAAAATTTCTACCAAAATTACTTTTTAGAAAAGATGAATCTTTTGAATATGCAGAAAAAATAGAAAATTTAATAAAACAAACAAACAAGTAAGGAAAAAAAGCATGAACAATAAGGCAAAAGAGTTAGCAATACATAGTAAGGATACTGGATCCTCAGAAATCCAAATTGCATTGCTTACTGAGAAGATAGAGACTCTCTCAGAACACATCAAACAATTCAAGAAGGATAAACATTCCTCAGTTGGATTGTTGAGAGCGGTAAATAGAAGAAAAAAATTATTAGAATACCTTAAAAAAAATAAAATGGATTCTTATAAAAATGTACTGTCGAAATTGAATTTAAGAAAATAGAGATCAAGATAGATAGAACTGAATGGAACGAAACGAACGAAACGAAATGGAAATGAAATGTTTAAAGTATACAAGAAGGAAATAGAAGTAGCGGGAAAGAAAATTAGTTTAGAAACAGGTAAAGTAGCAAGACAGGCAGACGGAGCAATCATAGCATCATGTGGTGAAACAGTTATTCTAGCAACAGTAGTAGGAGCAAAGAAAGTTAATCCAGATATGGATTATTTTCCATTATCAGTAAACTACCAGGAAAAATATTATGCAGGTGGAAAAATCCCCGGTGGATATTTTAAAAGAGAAGCAAGACCAACTGAGAGCGAAACATTGATCTCCAGATTAATTGATAGACCTATCAGACCTTTGTTTCCAGACGAATTTAAAAATGAAGTACAGTTGTTACCAACAGTAATTTCATATGATAAAGAAAATCAACCAGATATTTTAGCAATCAATGCTTCTTCAGCAGCATTAGCTATCTCAGGAATGCCTTTTATGGGCCCTGTAGGAGCATCAAGAGTAGGTTTTGTTGATGGTAAATATATTTTGAACCCATCAAAAGCAGAACTAGAAAACTCAAGTTTAGATTTAGTCGTAGCTGGTACCAAAGATGCTGTGCTTATGGTTGAGTCTGAAGCTAATGGTTTAACAGAAGAAGAAATGTTAAATGCAGTTAAATTTGGTCATGAGGGTTTTGTGCCAATAATCGAAATGATTGAAGAGCTTGCAAAAGAATGCAGAAAACCTGAGTGGACTGTTGAGAAAAAAGATTTATCCGAAGTTAAACAAAAACTTGAGGAAGCTTTTACAGCAGATTTAACAAAGGCTTTTGCTACAAGAGATAAGCAAGATAGATCAAATCAAATTTCACAAGTGGCTGATAAAGCCAAAAAGCTTTTTGAGGAAAACGAAAATTATTCTGATCTAGATGTTAATTCAGAACTTAAAAATTTAGAAAAGAAAATAGTTAGAACTGATATTCTTAAAAATAAAAATAGAATTGATGGCAGAGGTTTATCAGATGTAAGACCTATTTCATGTGAAGTTGGAATTTTACCAAGAACTCATGGTTCTGCATTATTTACTAGAGGAGAAACTCAAGCAATTGTTGTTACTACCTTAGGTACATCTGATGATGAGCAGAGATTAGAAAGTTTAGATGGACAACATAGAGAAAGATTTATGCTTCACTATAACTTTCCTCCTTTTTCAGTTGGTGAGACTGGAAGGATTGGAACTGGAAGACGAGAAATTGGTCATGGTAAATTAGCATGGAGAGCAATTAATTCTTCATTACCTTCAAAAGAGGCTTTTCCATACACTTTTAGAATTGTATCAGAAATAACAGAATCTAACGGTTCTTCTTCAATGGCTACTGTTTGTGGAACATCACTGGCATTAATGGATGCTGGTGTACCTATTAAAGAACCAGTTGCAGGCATTGCAATGGGATTAATTAAAGAAGGTGATGATTTTAGTGTCCTATCGGACATTTTAGGTGATGAAGATCACTTAGGAGATATGGACTTTAAGGTTGCTGGAACTAAAGATGGAATTACTTCACTTCAAATGGATATCAAAATCACTGGTATAACTTTTGAAATTATGGAGCAGGCTTTAAACCAAGCTAAAGATGGAAGAATTCATATCTTAGGTGAAATGAATAAAGCTTTAGGTAAGTCGAGAGATGAAGTTGGAAAACATACTCCAAAAATGGAACAAGTAACAGTTGATAAAAAAGACATTGCTGCTGTTATTGGGAAAGGTGGAGCAACAATAAGAGAGATTGTTGAAAAATCAGCCGCCAAAGTTGATGTAAATGATGAAGGAGTTGTAACAGTTGCTGCTCCTGATGAAGAGTCTAGAAACATCGCTATGCAGATGATCAAAGACATTACTGCAAAAGCTGAATTGAATAAAATTTATTCAGGTAAAGTAATGAAGATTATGGAATTTGGTGCATTTGTAAATTTCTTAGGAAAACAAGATGGACTAGTTCATATCTCAGAATTAGCAGACAAAAGAGTTGCTAAAGTTACTGACGTTGTTAAGGAAGGTGACGAAGTCAAAGTTAAAGTGATTGGTTTCGATAGAGGTAAAGTTAAACTTTCTATGAAACAAGCTTCAGATTAATACTCTCTGATTATTACTTTGATGTATTTATGTTTTTTTATAAAATAAAAATTCTTTTATTAAGAATTCTTGGTTATGACAAACCATTAAGAGTAGCACTTTTAAAATTTTTAACTTTAAAATTTAAAACTTTTCGTCCTCATTATGAAAATATCTTATTAGAAAGTGTACTTGAGGCAAAAAAAATTGGGTATAAAAATGTATCGATCTTAGAACTTGGTGTTGCAGGAGGTAATGGAATAATTGCTCTTGAAAAATATAAAAAGAAAATAGAAAAAATGACAAATATTAAAATAGATATTTATGGATTTGATTATGGAGAAGGATTGCCAGCCACAAGTAATAAATTTGATTTACCCTTTTTATGGTCTCATGGAGATTATAAAATTGATAAAGTAAAATTAGATAAAAAGATAAATAACAAAATATTTTTGGGAGATATCAAAAATACTTTTAAAGAATTTTTAAAAAATAACCCTGCTCCAATTTCTGCAATATTTATTGATTTAGATTATTATACTTCTACAAAATTTTTTTTAAATCAGCTTCCAGATGCTTATGAATTTTTATTACCAAGAGTTTATTGTTATTTTGATGATGTTGTTGATGTTAATAATTACATAAATGAACATAATGGTGAAAGACTTGCAATTAAAGAATTTAATGATGCAAATCAGAACATAAAGATTGGTAAATCATTAAGTAATTTATCTGATTTTAAGTTTTCAATAGGTAACGAAAAGTTATTTATGTTACATAATTTTAATCATAAACATTATTCTAAAAAGATTAATTATCAAAAATCTTCTTTATCACTAGATGACTCAAAAGTCGGAAATATATTTGATTTAAAGTAAAAAATAAATTTTAAGTAATATTCTTAGGATCTGGCATTCCAACTTTATTATATCCAGCATCTACGTAGTGAATTTCACCAGTAACACCATTTGCAAGGTCGCTTAATAGATATAATGCTGAATTTCCAACATCGTGGATATCTACGTTTCTTTTAAGGAAAGAATGGTCTTCATTCCATTTATATAAGAATTTTGCATCTCCAATAGCAGACGCCGCTAGTGTTTTAATAGGACCTGCACTAATTGCATTTACTCTCATCCCTTTAACGCCTAAATCTCTAGCAAGATACTTAACACTTGCTTCAAGAGCAGATTTACAAACACCCATTACATTATAATTTGGAATAGCCTTAGTAGATTCGTAAGTTAAAGTTAACATACTCCCACCTTTATTCATCACTTTAGATGCTTCTTTCGTAACTTCAGTAAATGAAAAGCATGAAATTAACATACTTCTTAAAAAATTTTCTCTAGTTGTGTTTAAATATTCCCCTGATAATTCTGATTTTTCTGAAAATGCAATTGCATGAACAACAAAGTCGATTTCACCCCATTGAGATTTAATATCTTCAAACAATTTTGTAACATCTTCTTTTTTTTCAACATCACAGCTAAATGTAGTTTTTGAATTTAATTTTTCTGCTAAAGGAATTACTCTTTTTTTTAAAGCATCACCTAAATAAGTAAATGCAAGTTCAGCTCCAGCTTCAGCAAGTTTTTGTGAAATACCCCAGGCAATAGATCTATCATTGGCAACACCCATGATTAATCCTTTTTTACCTTTCATCAAACTCATAATTTAAACCTTTTCAAAAATTAAAGCAGCGTTAGTTCCACCAAAACCAAAACTATTAGACATTACAGTATTTAAAGTTGCTCCAGTTTCTGTTTTAGCAACTATTGGAAATTTTTTAGCCTCTTCATCCATTTCATTTATGTTAGCAGATCCTGCTATAAAATTTTTTTTCATCATAATCAAACAATAGATTGCTTCATGAACAGACGCAGCTCCTAATGGATGTCCTGATAGAGATTTTGTTGAACTAATTTTTGGAATATCAGCCCCAAAAGTTTCTTTAACGGCATTTAATTCTGTAATATCTCCAACAGGAGTAGAAGTTCCATGAGTATTGATATAATCAATTTTATTTTTTGATGTTGTCATAGCCATTTGCATACATCTTACAGCTCCTTCTCCTGATGGAGCTACCATATCGTATCCATCTGAAGTTGCTCCATAACCAGTTAATTCTGCGTATATTTTAGCCCCTCTTGCTTTAGCATGTTCGTATTCTTCGAGCACCAACACTCCACCACCACCTGCAATTACAAAACCATCTCTAGTTTTATCATATGCTCTGGATGCCGTCTCTGGTGTATCATTATATTTTGAGGATAAGGCTGTCATTGCATCAAACATTGCAGTCATTGCCCAATGAATTTCTTCACTACCACCAGCAAAAACAACATCTTGTTTGCCCATTTGAATTAATTCCATTGAATTTCCAATACAGTGACCACTAGTTGCACAAGCGGAACTCATTGTATAGTTAGTTCCCTTAATCTTGAAAGGCACAGCAAGTGTTGCGGAAGCAGTACTAGCCATAGTTCGTGGAACCACAAATGGTCCCATTAGCTTAGGTGTTTTAGCTCTAGTCTTGTCTGCTGCCAAAATTACATTTTCTATTGAAGGTCCTCCCGAACCCATGACAATTCCAGTTTTAAAGTTACTTACATCCTTATCTTCTAATCCTGAATCTTGAATGGCTTCTTTCATAGCTATGTAATTATAAGCTGATCCTGAGCCCATAAACCTAATAGTTTTTCTATCTATGTGGTCGGCTAGATCTATATTTGGTTTCCCGTGAACATGGCTTTTTAAATTATGTTCTTTGTATTCTTCTGCAAAAGAAATTCCAGATTTTGAATTAAGTAATGATTGGTAAACTTCTTCTTGATTATTTCCTAAACAAGATACAATTCCTAAACCTGTAATAACGACTCTTCTCATTATTTAAATAACCCCACCTTTAAACTTTCTGCTGAATAAATTTTTTTATCATCAGCAAATACCATACCATTTGCCAATCCAACCGTTGTTCCACCTGGAGACATAATTTTTTTCATATCAATTTCATATCTAACATTTTTAACACTTTTTAGGACCTCACCAGTAAATTTGACCGTCCCTACTCCAAGAGCCCTTCCTTTACCTGGATTTCCAAGCCATCCTAGGTAAAAACCAACTAACTGCCACATTGCATCTAAACCTAAACAACCAGGCATAACTGGATCTTCTTTAAAGTGACATTCAAAAAACCAAAGGTCTTGTTTTACATCTAGCTCAGCTTTTAGAGATCCTTTATTGAATGCTCCATTCTTATCATTGATTTCCGTAATTCTATCAAACATAAGCATTGGTGGAAGCGGTAATTTAGCATTACCTGGACCAAATAATTGTCCATTCCCACAATTGATTAGCTCATCATACGAGTATGAATTTTTTTTCATAGATTGAATATTCTTATTTACTTGATTTTATGTATATATAATATACTTTTAATACTAGTTTAGAACAATTATAACTAACAATACGCTTGAACTGTGAAATATATAGAAAAATTAAGAAATTCTGGATTAAGACCTACCAAACAAAGACTTCAAATCTGCGAGGTTTTATTTGATACTGATAAAACATTTCATTTCACGATCAATGATTTAGCTAATAAAATTAAAAAACAATTAAATAATAAAATATCCTTAGCTACCGTTTATAATACAGTCCACGCTTTTGAAAAAAAAGGATATCTTAAACAAATTCCTATTAATTCTAGTGAAACATATTTTGACACAAATGTTACTGATCATCATCATTTTTATGATTTAAAAGAGGAAAAGTTGATTGATTTAGAGAATTCAGATGTAGGACCAATAAATATTTTAAAAAAAATTAATGGAAAAAAAATAAAGTCAGTTG
>JBJLDI010000022.1:0-8489 GCA_045567235.1 Candidatus Pelagibacter sp. | reverse complement strand
ATTGGTTGGCAAAACCACCTAGACAAAAATTATTTAAAGTAATTCCTTTTAAACGTCCTTCCAGTTCGTTTGGATATTCTCAAGCTGTAAAAGGAACATGGGAACAATATAAAAATGAAACAGGCAATAAACTTGCAACAAGGGCTAGATTTAAAGACAGTGTAGATTTTATTGGGTGGTACACAAATAAAACAAATTCTATTTTAAAGATATCTCTTCAAGATGCTTTTAAACAATATATTGCCTATCATGAAGGGTGGGGAAATTACAAACATTACAAAAAAAATAAAAAAGTTATTAGTTTGGCAAAAAAGGTTGAAAAACAATCTAAAATTTATAAAAAACAACTCTCTAAGTGTAGTAGTTCTTTTAATAAAAATAGATATATTATTTTTTAGTTAGTTGCTTATTGAGTTCAATATCTACAGCATCTATCCTATTAGTATTTTTTGCTAGAGCTAAATACATTGAAGGAGTAACGTACAATGTGAAGAATGTTGAAATTATCATTCCTCCTAAGATTGTTGTACCTACAGCTAATCTTGAACCTTCACCTGCCCCTGGACCAATATTTCCAATTACAAGTGGTAACATGGCTATCATAGTACTTAAGGAAGTCATCATGATTGGTCTGAATCTTATATCGCATGCCTCTTTGACAGCTGACTCAATATTTTTTCCAGTTGTCCTAATTTGATTTGCATAGTCGACTATCAAAATACTATTTTTGGTTGATATACCTATTAAGATTATCAGCGCAATTTGTGAAAAAATATTAATTGAACTATTTAAGAAAAGTATGAATACTAAACCACCAAATATTGCTAACGGTACAGTTAAAATAATTATAAAGGGATGGATAAACGAATTAAACGTTGCTGCCATTACCAAATAGGCTGTTAGAAGAGCCAAAATAAAAATAATAAATAATTCGCTACTAGTCTCTTTTATTTCCTCAGATTTTCCCTTCCAAGTTATTTGATTATTAGGTGCTGTTTCTCCCATGATATTTTCTAAATATGAGATAGCTTCTGTAAGAGTATAGTTTTCACTAATATTAGCTGAAATGGTTACGGCACTTTGCCTATTATATCTTGCAAGTTCCTTTGCTGAACCCTCCTCTTTAAACTTAACCAAGTTAGCAAGAGAAATAAGCTTTCCAGAGGTTTCGGATCTGACATAAATTTTAGATATTCCATCTTTATTTCTTCTGTCAGATAAATATTGTTGAACAATTATTGGATATTCTCTTCCTTGACGATTGAAAGTAGTTATCTTTTTACCTCCATATAAAGTTTCAAGTGTTTTTCCTATTGATTGAGCAGAGACACCTAGGTCTTTTGCTTTATTTTTATTTATGATTAGTTTTACCTCTGGTTTATTTCTATTGTAGTCAGATTCTACCCTGGACAAGTTTTTATTTAATCTAATTTTTTTAATTACATTGTTTTGAATCTCCTCTAACTCCTCATACGTATTTCCATAGATAACCATTTGAACTGGTTTGTTATAATTAGACACTCTTATTGATTGAGGTGAAATTGGAAACGCTACAGCCTCAGGAAGAGTAACAATTTTACCAATCGCTTCTCTCATTACAGTTTGAGAGTCTTTTTTTCTATTTTTCCAGTTATCTAATAAAGCAATTATTATAAAACTATTATAAGAGTTTGCCGAACTTCCAAATCCCGGCACTCTCATTATAAATCTTGAATAAGGACTATCCTCAGCTTGTAACAATGGGATTAATCTTTTTTCAACTTCTTGAGCTTTTTCTTGAGTATATTCAAATGATCTTCCTTCATCTGTAAAACCAATTACAAGATAAACACCTCTATCTTCCATAGGTAATAATTCTTTTTTAGAAAAACTAAATAAAAAAACTGAAACAAAAATAATAAAGATTATAAAAATTCCTATAATTTTAGTTTTGTTAATTAAGACACTTAAAGTCTCTTTATATAGAGAAGATAAGCTTAAAAACAATTTTTCAAACTTTTTAACTATTTTATTTTTTACATTTTTTTTGGTTAAGAACTTACTTGCTAACATTGGAGATAAAGTGAGAGCGACAAAGGAGGAGACTATAATAGAAAATGATAATGTAATTGCTGTTTCTTTAAACAATGTTCCTGAAATTCCCTCTATAAATATCAATGGAAGAAATACTGCAATTAAAATTAGTGTAGTAGCAACAATAGCAAATGAAATTTGTTTAGATCCCTTATAAGCAGCCACTAAAGGTGTTTCTCCGTTTTCTATTCTTCTATAAATTGCATCAGTCATGATTACTGAGTCATCAGTAATTATCCCTATTGCTAGTATGAAACTTAAAAGTACAAATATATTAATTGATAAACCAAATATATATAATCCTAAAAAAGAAGCTATCAAACTAACTGGAAGTGCAATAGCTGGCACAATTACAGCTTTAATATTACCTAAAAATAAATAAATAATTATTACTACTAAGATAAAAGCAATTATTAATGTTTTATAAACTTCATTGATAGCTGCCTGAACATAAGTTGCTCTATTAAAAGAAACTCTTAGATCTAATCCTTCAGGTAAAGATTTTTTAACCTCGATTATTCTTTTTTTAATATCATTTGAAAGTTCAACAGTTGATGCTCCACTTTTTGCATAAATACCAATTCCAACTGTTTTTAGGTTAATTTGATCTTTAGTTTGGGCCTTGAATAAAGTTTTTTCAGAAACTGGTCCAAATTCTATATTAGCAACGTCTGAAAGTAATATTATTTTGTTAGCAGATTTTTTGATAGGTAGTTGTTTTATCGTATCAATATTATTATAGGATTTATCTAGGTTTAAAGTTAAGTCTATGTTGTCAGCCTCTAAAGTCCCTGCAGGAAGTCTAATATTTTCTCCTCTCAAAGCATTTTCTACTTCCTGAATTGTTAAATTATTTGCAGCTAATTTAATTGGATCTATCCAAACTCTAATACTTAATTCTCTAAGTCCTCCTACTAAAATCCTACCAACATTTTTTACACTAGAGAATTGATCAATCAAAAATCTTTCAGCATAGTCTCCAAGTTCTAAATCGCTCCATGTTTTAGATGATAGAGATAACCACATTGTGGTAGTAAATCCTGCAGCTCTTTTTAAAATTTGAGGAGGATCAGACTCTGAGGGTAAATTATCTACTACTCTAGATACCCTTTCTCTTATATCATTTGCTGCATTATCTAGATCAATACTAGTATCAAATTCTATATTTATAGTACTTCTTCCATTTTCAGACTTTGAGTCAATATTTTTTATTCCTTCAGCTCCACCAATAACATCTTCCATGACTTGTGTAACTTCTTGATCTATTATTGAAGCTGCTGCAGATTTATAGTTTACTTGAACTTGAACAACGGGTGGCTGAATTCCATCAGGTAATTCTCTAACAGGTAATTTCCAAAAAACAAATAGACCAAATATTATCAAAATTAAAGACATTACCCATGAAACTGCTGGTCTTTTAATACTAAGCTCTGTAATAAACATTTAATTTTTTAAGGGTTTAATCTTGCCTCGAGGCCTAACTTTTTTTAATCCTTCAGCAACGATTTGGTCTCCTTCATTAAGACCTGAGAGAATTTCTACTTTACCATCACTTCTTAATCCAATATCAACTTGAATCTTATTAGTAATATTTTCGTCAGATACTTTGTAAATATATGATTTTTCTCCCTCCATCATAATACTTGTGTCTGGTACACTTAAGGCATCTCTTAAATTGAATTTGACTGTTATTTCAAGTAATGATCCTGATAATAACTCTAAATCTTCATTGTTGATACTTATCCTTGATAATAGGCTTCTTGTATCAGCATTAATTCTACTAGATATAAAATCTATTTTACCCTTAAAAATTTTATCACCGTAACTCGAAACTTTTGCTTCAACTGGTAACCCTTTTTTAATAAAAGGTGCGTAACTTTCGGGAATTTTAATATCAGAGTAAATGGTTGAATTATCATCAAGAGTGATAATAAATATGTTATCTGAAACAAATATATCCTCAGTTAATCCCGTGTATCCTAGTACACCACTAAAGGGGGCTACTATATTTCCACTTTCAAGATCTAATATTAAATCACCCTTTTTTACTTTTTCTTTAAGTTTAAATTCACCAGAAACTTGATCTTTTCTGATTTTAAAAGTTTTGCTTTTACTTGAAATGGCTGTTCCAAAAGTTTCTAATTTTTCAGAAAATTTTTCATTAATTACCTCTGTAACTATAATTCCTGGAGGTGGTCTTTTGCTAAATTTTTTTTTAAAATGATTTCCTATCATTGTTCTACCAATTATTACTAAAGCAATAATTAGAAAAAAAACAATTATCGTAGTTATAATCTTTGTGGATTTTTTCATAATCTATTTTAAACCATTCCGTATTCGGCCCAAGAGCCATCGTAAATACAAGGGTGATATTTATCATTAATTAGAGAATAAGCTAGAGCCAAAACACACGCAGTAACACCTGAACCACATGAAAAAACTATATTTTTTTCGTTAATATTTCCTAAACACGATTTAAAAATAATTTGAAGATCCTCTTTTTTTTTAAATGTTTTATTTGTGTTTAAGCATTCATTAAAAGGTATACAAAAAGAATTTTTAATATTTCCACTTTTTAACCCTTTTCTAGGCTCAGGAACTTTTCCCTCAAACCTCTCTTTGCTTCTGGCATCAATTACCTTAAATTTTTGATCTTTAATATTTTGATCAATTAAATTTTTTGTTTTAACTAACTCTTTTTTTTCAAGACAAGTGTAATTTGATAACTCAATATTTGATAACTCAGTTGTAGTTTTTCTATTTTCGGCAATCCATTTTTTAAGCCCTCCATTTAAAATATGAACTAGTTTAGGATCATGTCCAAAATATATAAAATTAAACCAACAACGACATGAACTTATAACGTCTGAATTATCATAAATAATAATTTCATCACTATTTTTAATTCCCATCTTACATACTATCTTCCTCCAATTATCTATTTCAACTAACATATGAGGCAAGGCAGTATTTTTTTTTGAGTTTAAATCTAAATCAAAAAAAATAGATCCTGGAATATGTTTAATCTTATATTCATCAAAACCATTTCTTTTTGTTTGAGGCATATGCCATGAGCAATCAATAATTTTCACATTATCTAAATTTTTTTCTAACCAACCTGACTCAACTAAGGACATCTTATCTCTTCTCTAAATATTTTTGATGATATTCTTCTGCAGGACAGTAATTTTTTAGTAAAGAAATTTTTGTTACAACTTTTCCAGATAATTTTTGATTAATTTTATTAAGAACTTTTTCAGCTATATTTTTCTGATTATCATTTAAATAAAAAATTTCACTTCTATATTGTGTTCCAAAATCAGGTCCTTGCGAGTTTAAAGTTGTTGGATCATGAATGACAAAAAAAGTGTTTAAAATCTTTTCGTATGAAATGATTTTTTCATCAAATTCAAGTTTAACAACTTCAGCATGATTAGTATTTCCTGTACATACTTCTTTGTAAGTTGTTGTTTTACTGATACCACCACAATATCCCACCTCTGTTCTGATAATACCATTAATTTTACCAAACTTAATTTCTGGTCCCCAAAAACATCCAAGTGCTAAAACTGCTATTTCCATTGATTATGAATAAAATTAATTTACAAATTATTCATAATGCTTAGTAAAAATCAATTGGGATTTTTGTACATGTTTATGTCTATTTGTGCATTTTCTTTAATGGATGTAATCGTAAAATGGTCTGTAGATTATCCAATTGGACAAGTTTTGTTTTTTAGAGGTTTTTTTGGAATAATCTTTTATTTTTTTGTAATACCTAGAGAAAGACTACATAATTTTTATAAAACAGATAGACCAGGCTTACATGCTTTAAGATGTATATCTGGCTTAATTGCTTTGGTTGCTATTTTTATAGCTTTAAGAAAATTACCTTTAGCAACCGTTGTAAGTATTTCATTTGCTGCACCAATATTCACAACTATTTTTTCAATTTTTTTATTGAGTGAAAAAGTTGGAATTTATAGATGGTTAGCAGTAATTATTGGTTTTGCAGGCATTTTAATAATTACTGAGCCTGGTATTAGTGAATTAAATATTTACTATATTTTACCAGTAATATTTTGTTTAGGACTTTCTTATGTTGCCATAGCAATAAGACAGCTATCATCAACAGAACCAGTGTGGTTAATTTCTTTTTATTTTTCTTTATCTATAACTTTATTAAGTTTTTTGACTATTCCTCAGGGTTGGGTAATGCCAAGTTTTGAGCATTTTCTATTGTTGTCACTCATAGGTATTTTTGGAGGTGTTGCAAATTTATGGTTGAGTCAATCCTACAAATATTCCGAAGTTTCTCTTGTAACTCCTTTAAAGTATTTAGCATTAGTCTTTGCAATAATTTTTGGATATTTTATTTGGGAAGAAATTCCAACAATTAAAACATTAATTGGAGCTTTTTTAGTAATTATTTCAACATTAATAATTTTTAGAAGAGAAATTTATAAAAAAAAAATAATTACCTCTAAAGCGATCAATGACTAAGATTCCAAGATACTGGAACACAGCAAAGAAATATCTATCTAAGAGAGATAAAGTTATGTCTAAATTAATTAAAGACTACCACAGCCCTTCAGAAACTATTTTAACATCTAGAAGAGATATTTTTTTTTCATTGTGTAAAAGTATCATAGGTCAACAAATAAGTGTTTCTGCAGCTAACGCTGTTTTTTTAAAATTTAAAAAAAAATGCAATAACCGAATTAAGGCTAAAATAGTTTCAAATTTAACTTTTTCTCAAATAAAAAGCTGTGGTTTGAGTCGTCAAAAAGTTATTGGTATAAAAAGTTTAGCAAAGCAAATAATAAATAAATCTTTTAATCCAAGACTTATTTCTAAGATGAATGATGAAGTGGCTATAATCTATCTTTCGAATTTGAGACAAATTGGAAGATGGTCTGCTGAAATGATTTTGTTATTTACTTATAACAGGTCAAACATCTGGCCGATACAAGATATAGGTCTTTTAAGAGCTATATCAAAAAATTATAAAAAAAAATATCTACCATCAGAGAGGTTTGTAAAACTTTTAAAAAAAAGGTTTTCGCCTTATTGTTCAGTAGCCACATGGTATTTATGGAGAAGCATTGATCCAGAACCAATTCAGTACTAACTTCCTTCTATAATTTGATGGTTCCTAATTACAGTATCTTTCAATAATTCATGGGCAGCCTGATATTCTGATGAATAAAAAAACTCTTTTGCTACCTTAAAAGATTCAAATTCTATTATAACTGTTCTTACAAAATTTTTACCTTCAGTAACTATATTTTTTCCACCCCTTACCAAAAATTTACCATTATATTTTTCTACAGCTGATCTGGCTTTATTAGCGTAGTTTTTTAATACTTGATCATCTTTTATATTTTCATAAACACATACAATATAACCTTTCATAATTTTCCTTTTATATTAATCTATCCAACTCTTAAATTTTTCTAAATTATTATTTATATAGGTTGGTAATTTATTCATATCATATTTTTCTAATTTATTCCCTTCACCTATTTTCTGAACCCTCTTATCAATTGTTAAATCATAAATAGCTTTTTTGTTTTCAATTAATCTTTCAATTTCTTCAATTGATAAAGGATTGATTTCAAACTCTCTATGATGCAGATATGATTTGAGTTTATGTTTTATCTCTTCTGGAGACTTTAAATTAGTGAAATGCCATCCACCCTTATTTATAAATTTAATGTTTGTATATCTAGTTTTTGAAAAAACAGTGTCTATTCTATAAAACGGATAATTTCTGACCTTTATGTTTCTTAACCACTGTGGAGATTGTAAGTATTTTTTTTTACAACATCTAGTTCCAACCCAATTATGATTTGGCAATTTAAGATTAAATTTATAGTAAAACATCTCTTGTTTAAAAAAAATTAATTTATCTTTCAAATATTTTAAATTAATTTCTTTTAGATTTGGAATTTCATCTACATCAGAAATTATAATATAATCATCGTCATCTGCCCGTTTAAGACCTTCCAATATAAAATTTCTTTGCCCATTTTCTCTATGAATTGCATTAAAGATATATTTTGTTGATTTTTCATCTTCTGTATCATTTTCATTCACACTTTCTACTTTAGAGGGCTGGTTGTCATATACTAAATAAATTATTTTATCTTTAAATTTTGAAAATTTCTTATAATCAAATTTCAAATTTCTTTTTTCACCTTTATGAGTGAATTTACTTTCAACTATTACGAAATAATCAACATTTTCATGCAATGTATTTAGTCTTACATCTAAAACTATGTCTTCGTCAAAATACATGAAACAATCAAATATCTTCATAGCTATTTTTTAATCTTTTTTATTTTTTTTAATATGATAAATGAATTCATGGCAGATAAATTAATTATTTCTTTCAAAGAATATACTCAAATTGT
>JBJLDI010000021.1:0-9725 GCA_045567235.1 Candidatus Pelagibacter sp. | reverse complement strand
TCAGTATGCATACCCATTGATTGAGATTTAGATTTTTTCTCTGTAGTCTTTAAATTTGCCATACTTTTACCTCCCCATCAAATGGATCATATGTATCAATTTCTTGTGGAAGAACTGATCTGATTGCTATTTCTTCAGAACCCATTGCAACTAATTCATCTGACTCGTAAAGAACTAGAGGCTTTGCAGCCATAGTATCTTTTGCCATCCCTAAAGAGTCTTTGGTTGCTACAAAATATGTAAATACTCCATCAAGTCCCGTTAAAGATTCTTTCATACCTTCTTCAAGACTTGCTCCCTCTCTCATTTTTTGAGCAATATATACAGCGATCAATTCAGAATCACATTCTGACATAAATCTCATTCCTTTATTTTCTAAAGCTCTTCTATTATTCCAATAATTTGTTAATTGTCCGTTATGAACAACTGATACATCACTAAAAGGATATCCCCAAAATGGATGGGCTGATTTAATATCTACACCTGACTCAGTTGCCATCCTTGCATGACCAATCGCATGTGTGCCAACAAGTTTATCTAAACTATATCTATCACATACCATTTTCGCGTTTCCAAGATCTTTGATCACCTCTAAAGATTTTCCCATAGATAAAATTTCTACCCCTGGAATACTTTCAATTCTTTGAGAAAAATCTAATAAATCTTTTGTATTATAGTCGATTTCATATCTTAGTGAATACGGAAGAACTCTTTCTTCTTTAACTATTTTTGCACCCATTTCAGCAAGAGTTTCATCAACTATTTTTTTTCTCTCATCATAAACAGAAACATCCTCCATGATTGAAGAACTACCTTCACCAACGTTCTCACCAACTTTAAAACGCATAATAAAGTTTTTACCATCAGTATCACCATATAAAGCGTAACCTGTTGAGTCTTCACCTCTATGCTTTAAAGCTTGAAGCATACCCTGAAGTTCGCTTCCAACATTAGAAGATTTACCTCTATGAATTAAACCTGCAATTCCACACATAAAAATTTACCCTTTCTATAATAATTTAAGATCTATGGTAAGCAATCCAGATAAGTATCCAGATCCCATTGAGTTGTTGCACCTAAAAATTTTTCCCACTCATCATTTTTATACCAATGAAATATCTTGTACATTTCATCAGGCATAGCAGATTGAATAACTTTATCTTCAGCTAATCTATCTAAAGCTTGACCAAGACTTAAAGGTAATTTTTTAACTTCTTTACCTGCTTTTTGAGCTTCATAAATGTTTCTTGATTCAGGTTTACCTGGATCAATATTATTAGTTAAACCATCATCCATAGCTTTCAATAATGCAGAGCCCATCAAATAAGGATTGTGCATAGAGTCAACAGATCTATATTCAAATCTTCCTGGAGCAGAAACTCTTAAACCACAAGTTCTATTTTGATATCCCCAATCAGCATAGACTGGTGCCCAAAATCCTTGGTCCCATAATCTTCTATAAGAATTAACTGTTGAAGATCCAATTGCAGTTAATGCAGGAAGATGTTTCATTATTCCACCAATCGATTTTAATCCTATTTTACCAGGCAACTGAACATCTTTTGTATCTGGCATAAATGTATTTGTTCCACCCTCTACATAACTAAATACTTCATCCATGGCAGGAATAGATTTGTGGCTTAATTTATTTACCCTATCTTTTCCACCAGTCCATAATGACATGTTAGTGTGACAACCACTTGCTGAAACTCCCATAAATGGTTTTGTCATAAAACATGCTATTAAATTAAACTCTCTTGCAACTTGAGCACAGATTTGTCTATAAGTTGATAATCTGTCAGCATTTCTTAATACATCATCAAACATCCAATTTAATTCTAGTTGTCCCGGAGCATCTTCATGATCACCTTGAATCATGTCAAAGCCCATAGCTCTAGCGTATTCCATAACTTTCATAAACACTGGTCTTAAAGACTCAAATTGATCTATATGATAACAATATGGTTTAGAAAAACCTTTTCCAGTTGGAGTCCCATCCTCGTTTCTTGTTAGCCACATCATTTCAGGCTCTGTTCCAACTCTTAGTTGATAACCATGTTTTTTCTTAAATTCTTCAGCAATAATTCTTAAATTACCTCTACAATCAGAAGTTAAATGACCACCAGGATTTTCTCTTTCTTCTCTGTTTCTAAAACATGTTACAAATACTCTTGCAACTTTTTTATCCCACGGTAATTGACAAAAAGTCTCTGGATCAGGAATACCCACAAGCTCTTTAGCCTCAGGTCCATAACCAATGTAATTATTGTGTCGATCTAAAAATAAATTTGCAGTTGCACCGTAAACTAATTGGAATCCTTTTTCACAAGTTCTTTCCCAGTGATCTGAAGGAATACCTTTACCAACAACTCTTCCTGTAACTGATATAAATTGAAAAAAAATATATTCTACTCCAAGTTCATTAATTTTTGCTCTAACTTGTTTGACTAATTTGTCTCTACCAGGTTTTTTTACATGTTTTTCTAAATCTGTCATATTCCCCCTTTAAGAATTTTAAGATCAAAAAGTAACTGAAAAAAAAACGTCTGTCTACTTAGATCAACTAGCTCCAAGGAAACGGACTGTTCGAAGTAGGGTGAAGTTCACCCTTCTCGTATCGGTTGAATCTGAATGGTTTCAACAAATCACTCTCTTGTCCTAAAATTTCTTTTGCAACTAACTCACCAACGCCAATCATTTTGTAACCGTGGTTAGCATCAGCAATCATATAAACATTTTCTAAAAATCTATCAAAGATTGGAAAAGAGTCAGGCGTCATACATCCCAGACCTCCTGAGGGGCCTTTTCTATATAAATCAGACTTTCCTTCAAATCTTTTTTGACAATGAGCTAAAGCAGAACACCACATATCATTAAATGCTTCGGTTGTTTGAAATTCTGGTGACTCAATTCCGTAAGGATCTACATTTACTTTATCAAAATGTTTATCAACTATGTAAGGTGAAGTACCACCTTGAACACCCAAACCCTCTATATCAGGCTTATAATAAATACCCCAAATTTTTTCTGTAATTAATTTTTTTGTTTTGTCAGAATATAATGGTGCAGTAGAGTCAACATGAATTACTGGCGGTGCTTTACCATTGTTCATTTTCAAAAAATCTGGCTCAACACCAATCACACCCTCTTGCAACATCCAATATGTCCACATGTCAGTCGTGTGCATTTTACCATCTTTACCTTTAATGTTTGCAGTTTTTGGAAGTTCAAGCATATTCCAGAAATCTCTTGCCCAAGGTCCTGCACCAATAACTACCTGTTCACAGTCAATTGTACCTTGGTTAGTTTCTACACCTGTAACTGCTTTGCTGTTACTACCTCTTTTAAAACCATTCACTTTTACACCTTTAATAACTTGAACACCATTCGAAGTAGATTTATTTTCAAGTGCTTTAATAGAGTCTTTATTAAATGCATAACCACCTTTTTTTTCATGAAGAACAGAAGTAATCCCTTTAGCTTGCCAATCGTCAAACATGCCCTTCATATAATTCATACAATCTTTTTCACCCTCAATAAATTCAGAGTCATAACCAATAGCTTTTTGTTGCTCATAAATGGTTGCAACATCTTCATGCATTACTTCAGGTGATATTTGTAAATAACCAACTGCATTATATTTAAATGCTTTAGGGTCACTTTCCCAAACTGAAACTGAATGAGCCATTAACTCTCTCATTGCTGGCTGAAAATAATTATTTCTAATTACTCCACAAGCTATTCCACTAGCACCTGCTGCAATATCTTTTTTTTCTAAAACGACAATATCCCCAGGATTTTTATAAGTTTCGGATAATTTCCAAGCGGTACTAAGACCGTGAATTCCACCACCAATTATTACTACTTTTGCTTTAGTTGGTAATTTTGTCATAAATTTTGTATTTAAGAATCCTTAACAAAAGCAAAAAAACTATTAAAGTTTATTTTTTACTACTAAAAACTATATATATAAATGATACCTTAATCTTATCATTTAGTGATAAATTCAGAGGCAAATTTAATGTTAAAAAGAGATCTTTATTACGAGAGTATACCCACAAAATCTTTAAGAGATGATGTTAGATATTTGGGAAATATTTTGGGACGGGTAATAAAAAAACAAGAGGGAGAAAAATTTTTTAATTTAGTAGAGAAAATTAGATTACTTTCTAAGGCAAATACTAGAAATAAAAATAACAAAAATAGATTTAAGAAAATTACTTCAGAGATTCAGAGACTTAAGCCAATAAAAATATTTAAATTAGCAAGAGCGTTTACTCACTTTATGAATTTTATTAACCTGGCTGAGTCAATAGATGCATCTAGAAAATTAGATGAATTTGAGAATTCAAATTTAAAAGATAAACATAAAAATATATTTATAGAGGAAATCTTTGAAAGTCTTTTTAAAAATAAAAAAATAAAATCTCAAAAGATTTATAACATTGCTAAAAATCTAAATATAGGAATAGTGCTTACAGCCCATCCTACTGAAGTTAAAAGAAGAACTTTAATTCAAAAGTATCACAAAATTACTGAAATAATGGAGCAAAGAGATCTTTTGAGGCGAAAGCCCTCAAGATTAAAAATTTTAGATAAAAAACTTTACGATGAGTTTTCAATTATATGGAATACAGATGATTTAAAAAGATTTAAACCAACTCCAGTAGAGGAAGCAAGGTGGGGACTAGCAGTGATAGAGGATAGTCTATGGGAAACTATTCCAAAAGTTTACAGAAGATTAAACGCTATATTTGTAAAACATATGGGCAAAGATTTACCTAAAAATTTCAATCCAATTGAATTTGGTTCTTGGATGGGTGGTGATAGAGACGGTAATCCAAATGTAACGTCCACAATTACCAAAGAAGTAATTTTGCTATCTAGATGGGAAGCAGCAAAGTTGTATGAAAAGGAATTAACAAAATTAATAAGAGGTTTATCAATAGAAAAATGTTCAAAAAAAATATTAAAAATAACTGGAAAAACATATGAGCCTTATAGAGTTTTTTTAAGACCATTAAGAGATAAAATGAGAAAAACTCACAGATTAATTGAAAGACATTTGATTGCAAACAAACCATTAAAACCCAAAAAACTTTTATCCTCAAAAGAAGAAATCCTTAAACCATTAAGGGTTGTGCGTGAGTCTTTGGAGGCAAATCAGAGTGAAAATATAGCAAGTGGTGAATTGCTGGATTTAATGAGAAGAGCTAAATGTTTTGGAATAAATCTTGCAAAGATAGATATTAGACAGGAGTCATCTAGACATTCTCAAATGTTAGCTGAGTTTGTTAAAAAAAAAAATAATTCTAATTACTTAATTTGGGATGAGAATAAAAAAATTAAATATTTATTGAATGCTATGAAACAAAATAAGAAAAATTTTAAAAGTTTTCTTTTTAAGAACAAAGAAAATAATGAAGTTTGGTCAACTTTTAAAATTTTGGCTGATGAACCAACAGAGTGTTTAGGTGCTTATGTGATATCGATGACTTCTGCAGCATCTGATATCCTGGCTGTTTATTTAATGCAAAAAGAGGCAAGCATAAAAAATAAATTAAGAGTTGTTCCACTTTTTGAAACTTTACAAGATTTAAAAAATGCAAAATCTATTATGGAAAAACTTTTTTCACTTGGTTTGTACAGAAAACTTATTCAGAATAAGCAGGAGATTATGATTGGTTATTCAGACTCTAGTAAAGATGCAGGTAAATTATCTGCTAGTTGGCACCAATATAAACTTCAAGAAGAAATTTTAAAGATTGCAAAGAAATATAAGATTAAACTTACTTTTTTCCACGGAAGAGGAGGATCAGCTAGTCGAGGTGGTGGGCCAATCCAAGCAACAATGAGATCGCAACCACCAAAATCAGTTTATGGACGTATTAGAATTACTGATCAAGGTGAAATGATACAACAAAAATATGGTTATGAACCTTTAGCAAAATATAATTTGTGTAGTTACATAGGGTCCGTGATGCAAGCAACTCTTAATCCACCTCCATCTCCTAAAGATAGTTGGAGAAACTTAATAGAAAAAATGACAAAAATTTCTACTGCAGCATACAGAAAAAATATAAATGAAAATTCAGATTTTATAAGATATTTTAAAACAGTAACACCTCATTTAGCTCTTGGTAAATTATCAATTGGATCAAGACCATCTAAAAGAAAAAATGTAGACAACATTCAAAGTTTAAGAGCTATTCCTTGGGTATTTGCTTGGACACAAATTAGATTAATGCTTCCAGCATGGCTTGGAACTGGTGATGCATTAAAATATTCATCAGTTAAAAAATATAAAAAAATAATTACTGAAATGGAAAAGAATTGGCCATTTTTTAATTCCACTATGGATTTATTAGATATGGTAATTTCAAAAGTTGACCCAGAGATTTCAGAAGTCTATGAAAATAATCTTGCTGACAAAAAATTAAAAGAAGTGGGTGATAAATTAAGATCTGAATTTGAAATTATAAAAAAATTAAATAAATATATAACTCCAATTGAAATACTCAATCAAAGAAAAAAGTTTAGAACCACAATTTTAGTAAGAAATATTTATTCTGAGGTTTTGAATATTCTTCAAGCAGTAGTTATGAAAAAATTGTATAATCGAAAATTAAAAAGTGATGACAAAAAAAACCTTAATGATGCTATGATGACTTCAATAGCAGGTATATCCGCAGCGATGAAGAATACTGGTTAAATCGAAATTTCTTTAAGCCTTATTAAGTAATCTTCAAATTCTTTAATAAAACCTTTAGTTGGTTTTATATACTTTTTTCTTTGATCATCTGACGTTTTTTCTAAAAAGAAAAAATTTTTTTCACACGCTTCATTTATCATAAGAGCAGATTTAGGACGAGAGGTTTTAAATAATTTAGTTTTAAGTTCTTCAACAGTTAAATTTTCATTAGACTTATGAG
Source organism: Candidatus Pelagibacter sp. (assembly GCA_045567235.1). Taxonomy (GTDB): domain Bacteria; phylum Pseudomonadota; class Alphaproteobacteria; order Pelagibacterales; family Pelagibacteraceae; genus Pelagibacter. The sequence goes on along the minus strand of JBJLDI010000021.1, from coordinate 2,793 downwards.
CATTCATTACTAAAAGCATCATATGATAATGTGATGGCGACTTACGAAAAAAATAATTACTAGATGTATGAGATAACTTCATTTGATCTTCCCAAAAATTTAACAACTCTTCTGTAGTTTTCATTTAAGATCTTACTCTTGTTTTTTGAGGATCGTAGTGAGGGTATCCAACTATTTTAGCTGGAATTCTTTTTTGGTGGCCATCAATTTTTCCAACTTCAACTTCTGTTCCTATCTCAGAATGACCAACATCAATTCTACATAGTGCAATGTTTTTACCTAATGTAGGTGATAAACATGCACTAGTGACGATACCAACTTGTGCTCTGCCAATATGTATGCAATCTCCATGATTAGCTTTTTCTTTACCAATCAATTCTAGGCCAACCAATTTTTTTTGCGGGGTTTCTTTTCTTTTTATTAAATTTTCTTTACCAATAAAATCATCTGTTTTTGTTTTAAGTGGAACAGCAAATCCTATACCGGCTTCAAAAGGATCTTGTTGTCCATCAAATTCATTTCCAAATAAAACTAATCCAGCTTCAATTCTTAATAAATCTAAAGCACCAAATCCAGCAGGTATTAATCCATCATCTTTACCTGCCTCCATAACTTTGTCCCAAACTTGTGGAGCATTGTCGGGATGACACCAAACTTCATAACCAAGTTCTCCTGTATAGCCAGTTCTTGATACAATCAATGGAATTCCATTTAATTCTTCTAATCTACAAATAGTAAATCTAAACCATTGTAGTTCGGAAATTGTTGGTTGAGTTGGAGGAGTGAATATTATCTTTTCTAAAATTTTTCTACTGTTTGGACCTTGTACAGAAATATTGTTAATTTGATCCGTTGAGTTTTTGATAATTACTTTAAAATTTTTCTTTTTTGCTTGTTCTTTTAGCCATTCACCAGCGTATTCATCTCCACAAACCCATCTAAAACCTGTTTCACTTAATCTTAATAATGTACCATCATCAAACATAGTACCATTCTCATAACACATTGCAGAATACACAATCTGTCCAACAGAAAGTTTTTTGATATTTCTTGTTAGTGTATAGTTCATTAATTCTTCTGCATCTGGTCCTATAATTTCAAACTTTCTTAGAGAAGATAAATCGATGACAACCGCTTTTTCTCTACATGCTGTGTATTCATTTATTACACCATGTTTTGTATAATCATTTGGTAACCAAAATCCTCGAGCATCAACAAAGTTTCTTGTTAGTTTAGAAGTTCTTTCGTAGAAACCCGTGTTTCTTGTTAGTTTTTTTTCAGAGTCCGTTTTCATTCTAAAAGCAAACGATTTTGTAAATTCCTTTTTTCGGTCATAAGTTCTAACAAATATATCAGTAGGATTCCATCCATTACAACTATCAATATCACTAGGGCATGCAGTTGTACCACAAGTTAAATCTTTTAGAGCTTTAAATATTACATAATCACCTGGTCTAGCAAAAGATTCATCTGATAAAACTGAATTTTGACCACCAGCTGATGTATTGAAAAATAAATTAATTGCATGCCAGCCTTTTTTCTTTTGAACGCCATATTTTTCCATTGCTTCATTTAAGTTATCAGAGCAATTCGCATGACCAAAATACCCAGCATCCTCATAATATTTAGATGTGCAAGCAAGATTAAATGTATCGTGAATACCAACAGTATCTCTTACAACTTCTACTAATGGTTCGTGATCTACATCATAAAATTTTGAAAATAACCCTGGTCCAGGAAAAGTGTGCCCCATAAATGTTCTTGTTGTTTGCCAATCAAGACCATTCTCTTTTCCCTTATCTAATTTTGATGTATCGTAAGCTACAAAATCAGAACACTGTCTTCCTGTCGGAGTAATTACTTGAATGTAATCACCCTCTTTTACTTGATAACCAATTGATGTGGTTCTTGCTATATTTCTTTCCTCAGATGGATCGTAAATAGGATCAGGTATAATTGAAAATTCTTTTTCTTTTTTGATTTCTGACCTTTTTATAATTACTGTAAGTTCTGTCGAAGGATTTTGCTCATGTACCATCATTTGATTTCCAGGTGCTGCGAAGATGCAGTAGCATTTATCTTTAGATTTTAATTTGATACTTTCACCAGCTCTAGTTTCTTTGTCAAAAATTACTGAAGATTTTGATTTTTCTATATTTAAGTTTCTTTTTTTTAATTGTAATAAAGCTTGCAAAGATGGTTCATCTTTTTTTAAAAGTATTTTCTTTATTTCTGAATTATCTTTTATTTCTTTTAAGCCTAAAATAGCGAGTTCTGACTTACCGTCTTTATTAAATACTGAAATTTCGCAAATTTGATTACCTTCATTATTGATTATTTCTATTTCATCATCGGGCAAAATTTGAATGCCGGTTAATCCTCCACCTTCAACAACATATCTTTCAACTCCAGGTGGTAAAGAATTTAGACCTGGTTCTTTTATATCTAGAGAGGTTTGCGACATTTTTATAATTTATTTTTATATTATATAAATATCTATGTGTTGACTATCATTTTACTTCAGCACATACTAGAACCCTTAATATTAAGAAAGGGGAAAAAATGCGAAAAATAATATCGTTAATTTCTGCAGCGATAATTTCAGTAGTTAGTTTTGCTGGAATATCTAATGCGGATAGCAAAAAACCCATCGTAATTCCGACACACAACTGGTCAAGTCAAATTGTAATGGCTTACGTTATTGGTGGAATAATGGAAGACATGGGTAACAACGTAAAATACGTAAATGCTGACTCACAAGCAGTGTACGAGTCAATTAGAATTGGTGACGTT
>JBJLDI010000020.1:0-9834 GCA_045567235.1 Candidatus Pelagibacter sp. | reverse complement strand
TACTTAGATCTTCTAAAGTAGTAGGTTCATCGTTTAATCTTCTAGAATAAAGTATTTCTTTTTCTCTCTGATTTAAAACTTTAATAGAATTTTTTAATAAATCTTTTCTTTGTTCCATTTCTTCTTGATGAGCAAATTTAAGGTCATGATCTAGTTCTTTATCAACCAACCAATCTTGCCATTCATCCCCATCCTCACCTACTTGAGCATTTAATGAAAATTCTTTTCCTGAGAGTCTTCTATTCATTGAAATAACTTCATCTTTGCTAACAGCAAGTTTATTAGCAATCTCATTCACATGTTCATCTCGTAAGTCACCTTCAGACCGAGGGGCAATTTGATTTTTAAGTTTCTTTAAATTAAAAAATAATTTTTTTTGAGCTGTAGTAGTTCCAATTTTCACTAAACTCCAAGATCTTAAAATATATTCTTGTATAGAGGCTTTAATCCACCACATAGCATACGTAGCCAGTCTAAAACCTTTCTCAGGTTCAAATTTTTTAACCGCTTGCATGAGACCTACATTTCCTTCTGAAATCATTTCATTAACTGGTAAACCATAACCTTTGTATCCCATAGCTATTTTAGCGACTAATCTTAAATGGCTTGTCACCAATTTTTCAGCTGCTTTTATATTCCCTGTTGTTTTCCAATTTTTTGCCAACATATATTCTTCTTCAGCCGCCAACATTGGAAACTTTTTAATTTGCTCGAGATAAGCAGACAGACCTCCTTCAGTAGAAAGAGCAGGTAAATTATTCATAGTAGTACTCATGGCTGTATTTATTTAATTCACTATACTAAATTTACAACGATTTATTTCTTAGTATTTCTAAGCATTTTTAACAAATCATTTAATTCATTTGGCAAAATTGAGGAAAAGATCAATTCTTTATTAGTTTTAGGGTGAACGAAACCTAAAGTTTTTGCATGTAGAAATTGTCTATTTAATTTTGAAATTCTATCCTCTAGGACAAAATCAATATTTTTAATTTTTTTATATTTTTTTTTATATTTATCATCACCCACAATGTTGTTTCCTAGATGTGTCATGTGAACACGGATTTGGTGAGTTCTTCCAGTCTCTAATTTACATTCAACAAGACTGAATGTTGGTGTTTTATTGTTTTCAAAAACTTCTATAGTTTTGTAATTCGTTATGGCATGTTTGCCTTTTGACCTACTAACTTCCATCAATTGTCTATTTTTTGAGCTACGAGATATTAAGGTTTCGATCTTACCAGATGAGGGTCTAAGTTTTCCCCAAATTAATAATTGATATACTCTTATTATTGTATGGTCACTAAATTGTTTTGATAAATTTTCATGGGTTTCATTATTTTTTGCAATAACAACTAAGCCTGATGTATTTTTATCAATTCTATGAACTATTCCTGGTCTAAGTTCATCACCGATGGTTGAAAGAGAGTCTTTATCGTAATGTATTAATGCATTGACTATTGTTTTATCATAATTACCAGCACCTGGGTGCATAACTATTCCAGCTGGTTTATTTATTACCAATAGATCTTTATCTTCATGAATTATTTCTAATTTATAAGCAAAAGGTTTTAAAGAAGCCTTCTCAGGCGTAGGAATTTGAAGATTTAATTTATCACCAGGATTAACTTTTTTTGAGGGATCTTTTATAACTTCATTATTTAACGTTAGTTTTTCTTTTAATATTAAATTTTTGATTCTGGTTCTGCTAATCAACTCCTCTCTTTTGTTGATTAAAACATCTACTCGTAGATTATTTTCATTTTCTAGAACTATTAAACTAATGTTTTTTTCCATAAAATGTAATATTAATACTATATGCGCTTGTAGCTCAACTGGATAGAGCGCCTGACTTCGGATCAGGAGGTTCTGGGTTCGACTCCTAGCAGGCGCACCATTTTATTCACCCATATTAATTAAAGAACCTTTTTTTCTAGCTTTTGAGAAAGAAAAATAAAACAAACCTATTCCAATCAAAAGGTAAATAGCATTTAAATAAAAAGCGTATAAAATATTTTCAAAATTTACATAACTATTAACTAATATATTTCTAGTTTCATCGAAAATATAAACTAGAGGCAAACCTTTTGCTAAAATCTGAAAAAATTCTGGTAATATTTCAATAGGATAATATATGCATCCTAGTGGTGCTAATAAAAATAATGAAGACCAAGCAATATTCTCAAATGATGGCCCAAATCTTATCAAGCCTGAACTCACAAATAATCCAAGTGTAATTCCAAAAATATATAAACTTAAGAATAAAAAAAATAATGGAATTCCCAAATTTAGAATTGAAATTCCAAATAAAGGAGATGTTAATAAAATTGCTGGTACTAACCCTATTAAAGTTCTTATTAAAGCAGTGAAAACTAATGAAATAATAATTTCACTAATTTTCATTGGTGCAATGAATAAGTTTGTGAAGTTTCTGCTCCAAATTTCTTCTAAAAACAACATGTTAAAACTGATACTAGATCTAAATAAAAAATCATAAAGGATGGCACAAGTAAGTATTATTCCAACTGTATTATTATAATAATCACTATAAGTTGAAAAAAATTTTGAAATAAAACCCCATAATATTATTTGAATAGATGGCCAATATATTAAATCTAAAATTCTTGGAAATGAGCTTTTTATTAAAAAAAAATGTCTTAAAAAAAGACCATACATTCTATTAAAATTCATGTTCTGCCCTTGCAAGTTTTAAAAAAACTTCTTCTAAGTTTTTCCTACCATGTTTTTTAATTAATTCACTAGGAGCTCCTCGGTCTATTATTTTTCCGTTTTTCATCATCATTACTGAGGTGCATAATCTCTTAACTTCTTCCATATTATGAGATGCAAGTAGTATAGATATTTTTTTTTGTTTTATATAGTCCTCTAAAAAAGACCTAATAAAATTTCCTGTTTCAGGATCTAAAGAAGCAGTTGGTTCATCTAGTAACAAAACTGAAGGATTATTAATTAATGATTTTGCTAAGCTTACTCTATTTTTTTGACCAGACGAAAGTTCTCCAGTTAATCTATTGATAAACTTATCTAATCTTAAAGTTGATGATAAATATTCAATTTGTTGATCAATATTTTTAACATTATAAAGTTTAGCATAAACAATTAGGTTTTGTTTTACTGTTAGTTTTTTTGGTAATTCAATATAAGGAGAAATAAAATTCATTTTATGTAAAAGCTCAATTCTATGATTTTCAATATTTTTCTTATTGATTAAAATTTTTCCTTTGGTTGGTTTAAGCAGACCAAGTATCATTGCAATAGTTGTCGTTTTTCCACATCCATTAGGACCAAGTAATCCAATAATTTCATTCTCACCAATATCAAAGTTAATATTGTTTACCGCTTTGTTATTTTGAAAAGATTTTGATAAATTAATTACTTCTATCATGTTATATATTTAATATTTTGAAGCTTTATTTAATCTATCATTAATTGTTCTGCCAATTCCTTTGTTTGAAATTTTTTCAACTGCGACCATTTTATAGCCATCATTCTTAATTTTTCTTAGTAATGAATATAAGTTTTTTGCAGACTGCTTGAGGTCATTTTTTTTACTTAAATAGTAATAATTGTCAAAACTGACCCTTCTTTTTTTTGTTAGCACAAAAGCCTCTTTTTTTTTTGGTTTTTTTGCATTCATTCTTAATGGAATTCCAGGAGAATAATGCAAAGGGAATTGACCAGGTGCAATTTTCTTTTTTAGATTTTTTTTAATTAAAATTTTTTTTTGAAGTATTTTTTCAATTTTAGAAATATCAAGTCCTCCCAATCTTAGTATTACTGGTTTATTTAAAAGATTAATGATTGTAGACTCCAGACCGATTATGCACCTTCCTCCATCAAGAACATATTTAACTTTTGACCCAAATTCTTCAGTAACATCAGATGCTTGAACAGAACTTAATCTAGTTGATATATTTGCACTTGGTGCTGCAAGGGGATAATCTAAACTTTTTAACAAGTTTCTAAGTAAAGCATGTTTAGGAAAACGTACAGCGAGACTATTTTGTTTATTAGTTACAAATCTAGAAATTTTTGAGTTTTTCTTTAATCTTAATATAAATGTAATAGGGCCAGGAGAAAACTTATTATAGAGTTTAATGAAATCATTATTTATATGACAATCTTTTTTTAGCTTATTAATATTAAAATAATGAACGATTAAAGGGTTGTTTAAAGGTCTTCTTTTGAGTTTAAATATTTTTTTAACAGAAATATTAGAGTAGGCATTTCCAGCTAAACCGTACACAGTTTCAGTGGGGACAGCTACACAATGGTTTTTATCCAGATACTTTTTAGCTTTTTTGATATTTGATTGAATAGATTTCATGTATTAATAATTATTATTATATGAAAGATAAAGATTTACCAATTGATAATAACTCTCATACTCTTGAGGAGTTAACAGAGAAGGCAAATAAAATAATAGAGTCGCTTGAAAATGAGAAAGATCTTGATAATTCAATAGAAAGATATCAGGAATTATTAAGATTAAATAAAGCTATTGAAAAGAAATTTCATAAAAATTTCAAAAACATAAGTGAAGAAACAAGCAATAAGGTAAAAAAAATTATAAAAAAGAATGAAAAAAAAGCTTAACAAAATTGCACGAGATACTAATTTTTACTTAAAAAATTTTATTAATAAGCAAGATAACTCTAAATTAGTTCCAGCCATCAAATATGGATTGTTTCCTGGTGGAAAAAAAATTAGATCTAAAATTTTATTAGATATTGGATCTTTATTATCAATTGATTATAAAACATTGATAATAATTGGTGCCGCTGTTGAATGTATTCATGCCTATTCTCTAATACATGATGATTTACCCTGTATGGATGATGACGAAATAAGGAGAGGCAAACCTTCTACCCATATTAAGTTTGGTGAGTCTACTGCTGTCTTAGCTGGAAACTCTTTACAAACAATGGCATGTGAAATTTTAGCAAGTCCTAGCTTAAAAATAAAAGAAAAAACTAAAATTAATTTAATTAAAAATTTATCCAAGTCATCTGGTCATCTTGGAATTGCCGGTGGTCAGTATTTAGATCTAAGTTATGAAAAAAAGAAAATTCCAAAAAATAAGATTATCGAAATGGAAAAAAAAAAGACAGGGAAATTATTTAGTTTCTGTTGTGCAGCCCCTGCAATTATTAAAAATAAAAGCAATAGGGAAATAAAATTCTTTGAGAATATAGGTTTAAATATTGGTCTTCTTTTTCAAATAGCTGATGATTTAATAGATTTTAAAGGAGATTCAAAAAAAGCAGGAAAAAAAACAGGCAAAGATCAAAAAAAAGGAAAAGCGACACTTATACGTTTACTTGGATACAAGAATGCGATTAAATATTGTGATAAAATTATTATTGATATTAATAAAAATTTGAAAAAATATGGTTCAAATTCAAAAAATATTAGAGAAACGTTAGATTATATTTTAAATAGAGATAAATGAAGCAAAATTATAAATTTTTAGACAAAATAAATTTTCCATCTGATATACGAAAACTTTCAGAAAATGATCTTCAGAATGTTTCTGATGAAGTTAGAAAAGAAATGATCAGTGCTGTATCAGAAACAGGAGGACACTTAGGAGCAGGTTTAGGTGTTGTTGAATTAACTGTTGCGCTTCATTATGTTTTTGACACACCAAATGATAAATTGATTTGGGATGTTGGTCACCAATCTTATCCTCATAAAATTTTAACTGGAAGAAAAAATAAAATTAGAACTTTAAGACAAGGAAATGGATTATCAGGATTTACAAAAAGATCGGAGAGTGAATATGATCCTTTTGGAGCTGCTCATAGTTCCACATCTATATCTTCAGCACTAGGTATTGCTGAAGCAAATAAATTAGCTAACAGATCATCCAACGTTATAGCTGTAATAGGAGATGGAGCAATAAGTGCAGGTATGGCTTATGAAGCAATGAATAATGCTGGAGCTTCGAAAACTAAAATGATTGTTATTTTGAATGATAACGATATGTCTATTGCAAAACCAGTAGGTGCTATGAGATCTTATTTAGCTAAATTATTTACTGGAAAAATATATTTTAGTTTAAGGGAGACATTTAAATTAATAACTTCTGCTTTTTCAAAAAGATTTAGTGCAAAAGCTGGTAAAGCTGAGGATTTTTTAAGATCTGCATTTACTGGTGGTACTTTATTTAATTCTTTAGGTTTTTATTATGCAGGCCCGATTGATGGTCATGATTTAACAACTCTTGTTCCAATTTTAAAAAATGCAAGAGACTCTAAGCACGAGGGTCCAATTATGATACATATCAAAACTCAAAAGGGAAATGGCTATTCATATGCAGAAAAAGCTACAGATCATTATCATGGTGTTTCAAAATTTAATGTTGAGACTGGTGAACAAATTAAAAGTAGCAGCAATCTTCCAGCCTATACAAAAGTATTTGCCAATACATTGGTTAAACATGCTCATAGAGATAGTAAAATAGTTGGTATTACAGCTGCGATGCCAGATGGCACAGGAATGAATATTTTTGGAAAAGAATTTCCTAAAAGAATGTTTGATGTCGGTATAGCTGAACAACATGCTGTAACTTTTTCTGCAGGTTTAGCCACAGAGGGATATAAACCATATGCAGCAATTTATTCTACTTTTTTACAAAGAGCTTATGATCAAGTTGTTCATGATGTAGCTATTCAAAGCTTACCAGTTAGATTTGCAATAGATAGAGCTGGTTTAGTAGGTGCAGACGGATCAACTCACGCTGGTTCTTTTGATATTACTTATTTATCAACTTTACCTAATTTCATTGTTATGGCAGCAAGCGATGAATCTGAATTGGTAAAAATGATAAATACTTCAGTTGATATAAACGATAAACCGAGTGCAATAAGATACCCAAGAGGCACAGGCATAGGAATTGAACTTCCTTCAATAGATGAAAAAATTGAAATTGGTAAAGGAAGGGTAATTCAAGAAGGAAAACAAGCTTGTATTTTAAGTTTAGGAACGAGACTTGAAGAATGTAAGTTAGCAGCTGAAGAATTAAAAAATAAAGGTATTTCAACTACAATTGTTGATGCAAGATTTGCTAAACCTTTAGATCAAGAACTTATTTTGAAATGTGCAAGAGAGCACGAGGTAATGATCACTATTGAAGAAGGGTCAATTGGAGGTTTTGGATCACATGTTAAAAATTTACTTGCTGATAAAGGAATATTCGATAAAGGTCTTAAATTTAGATCAATGACACTACCTGACTCTTTTTTAGAACAAGATACTCCTAAAAAAATGTATGAGCTTGCAGGTTTAAATTCATCTCAAATTTCAAAAAAAATCTCAGATATTTTGTTTACAAAAGATACAATAAAAGTTGTAAAAAATTAATATAAGACTCAACTACATTGTGCTTTATTCATTAGATAGTGATCTAATAAAACACAATTTATCATAGCCTCACCTATTGGAACCGCTCTAATTCCAACGCAAGGATCGTGCCTACCTTTAACTGATATGGTAGTATTTTTTCCAAATTTATTAATTGTTTTTCTTGTTGTTAAAATTGAAGATGTGGGTTTTACTGCAAAAGATGCAATAATTTCCTGACCACTTGATATGCCACCTAATATTCCTCCAGCATTATTAGTATCAAACTTTAATTTCTTTCCTTTTTGAGAAATTTCATCTGAATTTTGTTCACCGCTTAATTGAGCTGAATTCATACCAGAACCAATATTAACACCTTTAACTGCATTTATACTCATTAAGGCAGAGGCAATATCAGCGTCTAACTTTGAATAAATTGGAGCACCAAGACCAACAGGAATTCCTCTTGCCCTTATTTCTATTACAGCGCCACATGAAGATCCAGATTTTCTTACACTTAATAAATATTTTTCCCAAAGTTTTACGATGGATTTATCAGGACAAAAAAATGGATTTTTAGATATTGTTTTATCATTCCATTGATTTGTATCGCATCCTAATATACCTAACTGAGTGACAGCGCCCACAACCTTAAATTTTTTACCTAATTTTTTTTGTAAAACTAATTTAGCTATTGCACCTGCGGCAACTCTAGCTGCTGTCTCTCTTGCTGAAGATCTTCCTCCACCTTTATAGTCTCTTATTCCATACTTTTTAAAATATGTATAATCTGCATGTCCTGGTCTAAATTTATCTTTGATATTTTCATAATCTTTTGATTTCATATCCTTATTGTAAATAATAAGAGAAATTGGTGTTCCTGTAGTTTTACCTTCAAATACACCAGATAATATTTGTACTTTATCATCTTCTTTTCTTTGAGTTGTAAATTTTGACTGCCCTGGTTTTCTTTTATTCAGTTCTATTTGAATATCTTGTTCTTTTAATTTTATATTAGGTGGACAACCATCAATGACGCACCCAATAGCAGGCCCATGAGACTCCCCCCAAGTAGTGAAACGAAATAGCTTTCCAAAAGTATTAAATGACATTATTTATATTATATAGATTATTTTGTTTAAATTATGAATCAAAAAAACTCACTTGGCCTCAATAATTGTTTTTTGGATCTAGAGGATCCTATTCACCTATTTAAAGTATGGATGGATGAGGCAAAAAAATCAGAACCCAACGACCCTAATGCGGTAGCGTTAGCTACATCTAAAAAGAATAACTTACCATCAGTAAGGATGGTTTTGTTGAAAGATTTTAATGAGAATGGATTTGTTTTTTATACTAATTTAGATAGCCAAAAAGGAAATGAATTAAAATCAAATCCTAAAGCTGCAATGTGTTTTCACTGGAAAAGTCTTTTAAGACAAATAAGAATTTCTGGTTCGGTATCAATGGTAGCAGATGAGGTAGCTGATGCATATTATAATTCTAGAAGTTATAAAAGTAGAATTGGAGCTTGGGCCTCAAAGCAAAGTAAAGAATTAAATAGTAGAGATGAATTAATGGTTTCAATAGAAAAATATAAAAAAAAATATAGTGACGAAAATAAAGTTCCTAGACCAACTCATTGGTCTGGATGGAATTTATCCCCTTCAACTATTGAGTTTTGGTTGGATGGTGACAGCAGAATACATGAAAGATTAAAGTATACAAAGGATAGTAGTGGTAATTGGATAAAATCTTTATTAAGTCCTTAAAAATTTCTAGTCAAACTAAATGAAGTAAGATTTTTAAAAATTTCTTTTTCTTTTGAATCTTTGAATACAGTTAAAGAATTAGATGCAAGATTAATATAATGTTGAGCTTTTTGGTAACACTCTTCTATAACTTTATATTTTTTTATTAAAGAAATAACTTTATAAAAATCTTCTTCAATTCTTAATTCTTTGTTAAATATTTCCTTTATCAATTTTTTTTCTAACGGGTTTAATTTTTGAAAAAGTAAAATTATAGGAAGAGTTATTTTTCCTTCAAAAAAATCTTGACCGATTTTTTTTCCAAATAATTTCAGCTCAGAGTTATAATCTAGAGTATCATCTGCAATTTGAAAAGTAAGGCCAAGATTTCTACCATAAAATTCAAGAGCCTTTTTTTCTTTGAGATCGACGTTTGATAAAATAGCCCCAACTTTTGTTGCGGCTGCAAATAGCTCAGCAGTTTTTGCTGAAATTATTTTTAAATATGTTTCTTCTAACATGTCAACTTCACCTTTATGTTGAAGTTGAAGAACTTCTCCTTGAGCTATTTTTGAGGATGTTGACGATAATAATTTTAATACTTCTAAATTACCATCTTCAACCATCATCTCAAAACATCTGCTTAATAAATAATCACCAATTAAAACAGAAGATTGATTATCCCAAACTTTATTTAAAGTTGCTTTTCCTCTTCTCA
>JBJLDI010000019.1:0-9849 GCA_045567235.1 Candidatus Pelagibacter sp. | reverse complement strand
ACTTAACTAAATACTTTAATGGAAAAGAAGAAACTACTTTAGGTCTTGCTGGAGTGGGTGATTTATATGTAAGTGCAGCAGGAGGTAGAAACAGTAAAATGGGTAGTTATTTAGGTAAAGGGCATACATTTAAAACTGCAAAAAAAAAATTTATGCCTAATGATACAGTTGAAGGAGAACAGCTTGCAAGAGAAATTGCTCCATTTATTTTTAAAAAATTTAATAAAAAAAAAGTTCCATTAATGTTTAATTTATTGAAAACAATAATGAATAACAAAAAACTTAAAATTAAGGTTTAAAACAAACCCTCAATTTCACCATTTTTATTAAGCTTAATATTATCAGATGCTGGAACTCTAGGTAAACCTGGCATAGTCATTATCTCTCCACAGACAACCACTATAAATTCTGCACCTGAAGATAATCGAACTTCTCTTACAGGAAGAACATGACCAGTAGGAGCTCCTTTTAAATTTGGATCTGTCGAAAAACTATATTGTGTTTTAGCTATACAAACAGGAAGTTCTCCATATCCTTTATCTTCAAAATCTTTTAGTTGTTGTCTAATTTTAGTATCTGCTACTACTTCTTTTGCATGATAAATTTCTTGTGCAATTTTTTCTATTTTTTTGAATAAAGGTAATTTATTTTCGTACAGATATTTAAAAGTATCTTGATTATCTTCACAAATTGTAACAACATTTTTAGCTAACTCTTTTGTTCCTTCACTTCCATTTGACCAATGAGTGCATTTAGATGCCTTAACTCCTTGAGTTTTGCAGAAATTTAATAAAGTTTTCATTTCTTTTTCTGAGTCTGTAATGAAATGATTTACAGCAACTGTAACAGGAAGACCAAATTTTCTTATATTATTTATGTGTCTTTCTAAATTTACTAAACCTTTCTTTAAAGCACTCACATTTTCATTTTTTAATTCGTCTTTTAAAACACCACCATGCATTTTAAGTGCTCTAATAGTTGCAACAATAACTACACAATCTGGTTTAATTCCTGATTTTCTACATTTAATATCTAAAAACTTTTCTGCTCCTAGATCAGCACCAAAACCAGCTTCAGTTACAACATAGTCTGCTAATTTAAGACCAGCCTTAGTTGCTATAACAGAATTACAACCATGAGCTATATTAGCAAAAGGACCACCATGAATAATGGCGGGATTATTTTCTAGGGTTTGAGTCACATTTGGTCTAATTGCATCCTTTAATAAGACAGTCATAGATCCGTGCGCATTTAAATCTCTTGCTTGTATTGGTTTTTTTTCACGAGTATATCCAATAGTTATATTTGCAATTCTATTTTCTAAATCTTTTAAGTCTGTTGCTAAGCAGAAAATAGCCATTAGTTCAGATGCAACTGTGATATCAAAACTATCTTGACGTGGATATCCATTAGCTACGCCTCCAAGGTCTACAATTACTGATCTCAAAGATCTATCATTCATATCCATTACTCTTCTCCAAGAAACTCTTCTGACATCTATATTGAGTTTATTTCCCCAATAGATATGATTATCAATTAGAGCTGATAATAAATTATGAGCTGAAGTAATAGCATGAAAGTCTCCAGTGAAATGAAGATTAATTTGTTCCATTGGAACTACTTGCGCATAACCACCACCAGCAGCTCCACCCTTTAATCCAAAAGATGGACCAAGACTCGGTTCTCTTAGGCAAACAATGGATTTTTTTCCAATTTTGTTTAAGCCATCGTTAAGACCAACTGAAGTGGTCGTTTTACCTTCTCCCGCTGGTGTCGGAGTTATAGCAGTAACTAAAATTAATTTTCCATCTTTTTCATTCTTTAATTTCTCTAGATATCCTAAGTTAATTTTTGCTATGTGCCTCCCCATGGGGCTAAAAGCAGAACTCTCATCAGGAACATTAATTTGAGCTAAAATGTCTTTTATTGGAAGCATTTTAGCTTCACGAGCTATTTGGATATCTGACTTAACTTTGCTCATTAAATATAAAAAATCTGTCGATTAGTATCTCTTTTTTAAGCCTTTGGAAATATCTAAAAATTATATATAAAAAAAATATGAACTATTTTCATTCATTATTATAAAATTCATCTATGGAAAAATATTCTATATTCAATTTAGTTAAAAATGCATTTTCAAACCACCAAAACTGGGATTTAGCCTGGAAAGACCCAACACCAAAAAAAGAATATGATGTTGTTATTATTGGAGGTGGAGGCCATGGTTTAGCTACGGCATATTATTTAGCAAAAGAACATAATATCACTAACGTTGCAATAATTGAAAAAGGTTGGATTGGTGGTGGGAATGTAGGTCGAAATACTACCATTATAAGATCAAACTATATGTATGATGAAAATGCTTTGTTTAGTGAATTTGGAATGAATCTTTGGAGAAAGATGAGCCAAGATTTAAATTACAATGTAATGTTTTCACCAAGAGGAATTATTAACCTTGCTCACTCAGATGCTCAAATGAATGTTTATGCTAGAAGAGGTAATTCAATGAGATTGAATGGTATTGATGCTGAATTGCTAAATAGAGAGCAGGTAAGAGAAATTATTCCTATGGCAGATTTTTCAGAAAATGTAAGATTTCCTATTTTTGGTGGATTATTGCAACCAAGCGCAGGAACAGCGAGACACGATGCGGTAGCATGGGGATATGCTAGACAAGCAGATTCAATGGGAGTTGATATAATTCAAAATTGTGAAGTGACTGGCTTTGATATTTCTGGTGGAAAAATTAAGGGTGTTAGAACTTCTCGAGGAGATATTAAAGTAAAAAAAATTGGTTTATGTGTTGCAGGTAGCACAAATATTTTAGCAGAAAAACTTAATATGACAGTGCCTATTGAAACTCATCTTCTCCAAGCATGTGTCTCTGAACCCGTCAAACCAGTTTTAGATAGAGTAGTTACTTTTGGTGCTGGACACTTTTATATAAGTCAATCTGATAAAGGCGAAATGGTAATGGGAGGAGACTTAGATGGATATAATAGTTATGCGCAAAGAGGAAATTTACCAACACTTCAACATGTTTTAACTGAAGGAATTGCCATGATGCCTTTCTTAAGTAAATTAAAGATGCTAAGAACTTGGGGAGGCATAATGGATATGTCAATGGATGGGTCACCTATAATTGATAAAACTCATATAGAAGGTTTATATTTAAATTGTGGATGGTGCTATGGTGGTTTTAAGGCTACACCAGCATCAGGTTGGACTTTTGCGCATACTATTGCACAAGATAGAGTTCATGAATTAAATGCCGGATATAGTTTAAATAGATTTAATTCAGGTCATTTATTAGATGAAAAGGGACTTGGTACAAAAACTTGGATTTCATAAATGCTTTTTATTAAATGTCCGCATTGTGGATGGAGATCACAAAATGAATTTTCATATGGTGGAGATGCTAGCGTCATTAGACCAGAATTAAATAAAGAAGTATCAGATCAAGACTGGGATAATTTTGTTTACAATAGAAAAAGTTTAAGAGGCAAACATTGGGAATTATGGCAACATTTATCAGGTTGTCGACAATGGATAAAAGTTGAAAGAGACACAGCAACACATGAAATTTTTAATACGCTTAAAGCCAATGAGGATATTTCTTAATGGTACAAAGTTTTAGATTAGAAAATTTAGGATTAATTAATAGAGATAAAAAACTTTCATTTAGATTTAATGGAAAAGCCTATTATGGTTATGAAGGAGACACACTTGCTTCGGCATTGCTAGCAAATGGAATTCATTTAATAGGTAGAAGCTTCAAATATCATAGACCCAGAGGTTTTTTTGGAGCAGGAGTTGATGAACCTTATGCAATTGTTCAGTTATACAGAAATGGTGAGACAGAACCAAATGTAAAAGCTACGGAACAAGAGCTTTTTGAGGGGCTGGAAGCGAAAAGTGTAAATTGTTGGCCAAGTGTCAATTTTGATATTGGAGCAATAAATAATTTTCTAAAAATATTCCTTCCAGCTGGATTTTATTACAAAACATTTATGTGGCCAAAAAGTTTTTGGTACAAAGTTTATGAACCATTTATTCGAAAAGCAGCAGGCTTGGGGGTTGCTTCTATAAAGCATGATAAAGAGAGATACGAACACAAATATGAGTATTGTGATTTATTAATCGCAGGCTCAGGACCATCTGGTTTAGCAAGTGCCTATGCTGCAGCAAAAAATGGAGCAAGAGTTATACTAGCTGAAGATAAAGCAAGATTTGGTGGAACACTTCTTACTAGTGAAGTTAATATTGGAAATAAATCAGGAAGAGAATGGGCAGATGGAATTATTTCAGAGCTCAAAGAAATGCCAAATGTGGTTGTTAAAAACAGATCACAAGTATTTGGTTATTACGATCACAATATGCTGGTGATGTCAGAAAGAATAAGTGATCACTTGCCAAATACAAAAAAATTTCATCCAAAACAAAAACTTTGGTATATTAGAGCAAAAGAAGTTCTTATTTCATCTGGATCAATTGAAAGACCTTTGGTTTTCGGAAATAATGATACACCAGGAGTAATGCTCTCGTCAGCGGCAAAAGAGTATCTTAAGGTTTATGGGGTTTTGGTAGGTAGAAAACCTTTAATATTTACTAATAATGATAGCGGTTATGAAACTGCAATTGAATTTAAAAAGAATGGCATTGATCCAATTATTTTAGATACTAGAAAAGATCCTCATTCAGAAATAGTTGATGAAGCAAAAAATTTAGGAATAAAAATTAATTTTTCTTATGTGGTTGTAGCTGCTCAAGGTTATAAAAAAGTAAAATCTGCAGATATAGCTAAAATTTCAGATGATAAAGAACAACTTGGAAAAATTGAAAATATAAAATGTGATTGTATATGTGTTTCTGGTTTTTGGACACCTACAATTCATCTGGCATCGCAATCAGGAAATAAAACAAAATTTAATGAAAATATTGATGCATTTGTGCCGGGAATACCAAAACAAAATGAAACAACTTTAGGTGCTGCAAATGGAACTTATACCTTAGATGAGACTTTAAAAAGTTCATTTGAAACTGGTCACAAACTATCAAAACAAATTACTAATAATGATAACAAAGTTTCTTTTCCAAATGTTATTGAAAAAAAATCAACTATTCATGATAAATTTTGGTGTGTACCGCTTCCAAAAGGAAAAAATTATAAACGTTTTTTAGATTTTCAAAATGATGTTGCAGTTTCAGATATTGAAATTGCGTTAAGAGAAGGCTATCGATCAATTGAACATGTAAAAAGATATACCACTCTTGGTATGGCAACTGACCAAGGTAAAACTAGCAATCTAAATGGTTTACAATTAGTATCTAAAATAGAAAATAAAGTTGTACCAGCTGTAGGCCACACAACTTTTAGACCTCCGTATACACCAGTTTCTATAGGCGCAATTGTTGGAAGAGAAGTTGGAAAACATTCAAAGCCAACAAGAAAATCTCCAATGCATTCATGGCATGTAAAAAATAATGCAGTATTTGTTGATGCGGGTGTGTGGTTAAGACCTAGATATTACAAGCAAGGAGATGAAAATTTATTTGAAGGATCAAAAAGAGAAGCAAAAAATGTAAGAACAAATGTAGGTGTTTGTGATGTGACTACATTAGGGAAAATAGATATCAAAGGCCCAGATGCTGTAGAACTGCTTAATAGAGTTTATACCAATGCTTGGTTAAAGTTACCGGTTGGTAAAGCAAGATATGGCGTGATGTTAAGAGAGGATGGAATTGTTATGGATGATGGAACAACCACAAGAATTTCTGAAAATCATTATCATATGACAACTACCACTGCACAAGCTGCAAATGTTCTTTCACATTTGGAATATTATTTACAACTAGTATGGCCAGAGTTAAATGTAAATGTGGTTTCAACAACAGAGCAATGGGCAGGAGCCGCAATCGCTGGACCAAAATCAAGAAATTTATTACAAAAACTATTTCCAAATTCTGATGTATCAAATGAGGGCTTACCTTTTATGGGTTTCATGGAAGGAGATTTGTTTGGAGTTAAGGCTAGAATTTTTAGAATTTCATTTTCTGGTGAGCTTGCATATGAAGTAAATGTGGAGTCTGATAATGGAAACTTCATGTGGGAAAAAATTATGGAAGTTGGTGAGGAATTTAAAATCCAACCATATGGCACAGAGGCTTTATCAACTTTAAGAATTGAAATGGGACACGTTGCAGGATCTGAGCTTGATGGAAGAACAATACCTTATGATAATTCACTTGAAGGATTATTAAGTAAAAAGAAAGATTTTATTGGTAAAAGATCATTATCTAGAGAAGCATTTACAGCTGAAGATAGACAAAAAGTTGTTGGTGTGGTTCCTTTAGATAAAAAAACAAGTATTCCAGAAGGATCACATTTAGTTAAAGATTCTAATGCACCATTACCAAACCCAAAATTAGGGTACATATCTGCTTCTTGTTGGAGTGTTGAACATGATAATCCATTTTCTTTAGCAATTATTAAAGATGGAAAAAACATGATTGGCAAAAAATTATTTGTGATGTCCCCACTTAAAAATAAAGTAATTCCAGTTGAGATAGTCTCGTCGCATTACGTTGATCCAAAAGGTGAAAGGGTTAGATCATGAGTTTAATATCAGCCTTAACAAATGTTCATTTATTAGGTCAATTTGGTGATCATGAAGGTAAAAATGAAAATGATATTTTAAAAATTTCTGAAACAAAAAATTTACTTATAGTTCAAATAGTTCAGTATAAAAATTCTAAAGTTTCAATTGAAAGTATTGATATTGATGGTTTGAAATTTAAAGATGAACCATTACGCATAGCAAATAATAATGATACTAGAATATTGTGGAATGGGCCAAAAAATTGGCTTTTAGTTTCAACAAAAAAAGATTTACTAAAAAATATTTTACAAAATTTTCAAGAAACAGATTTTGCCGTAACAGATTTATCTCATTCAAAAGCTATAATTGAGATAGAAGGACAAGAAGTTAAAGAAGTTTTAAAGAAAGGTTGTCCTTTTAATTTTAATACTTTAGAAAAAAATAACTCAATAAATTCTACTTACAATGGAATAGCATTCACAGTAGATATGCTTGATGATAATCCTGATAAAGTAAGATTATTTGCTTTAAGAAGCTTTGGTGAGTCTTTGTATCATTCTATTACAGATGCATCTTTAGAATTTGGTTTTAAATCTGTATAATAATCTTTAATCTCTTGTAGCAATATACACTCCAATTGTAGTTATAAGAAATCCAATAAGATCTGTATTAGTCAAATTTTCATTTAAAAAAAGCCAAGCCATAAAAGCAGATGTGGCTGGAATTAAAAAAAAAATTGAAACTGTCTTGCTTGCTGAGTTATTTTTTATTAAATACATTAATATTGTAAAAGCACCAAAAGATACTAAAAATATTTGATGGCTCATTGCAATTATAAATGTTTGTGTAAAATCAATATAAGGTTTTGCAAAAAAAATTATGATTATTATATGAAAAGTCACCCCTCCTAGAGCTTGATACATATTACTTATTGATAATGGTAAATTATTACTTAGTTTCTTTTGCCAAATAGTTGATGATGTTATTGCAATTAAAGCTATCATGGTTGCAATAAAACCAATCATTGGAATTTTTGACCCGATATCCAATCCAAGAACTAGAGCTGCACCTGAGAAGCCCAATAAAACACCAATCCATTGTTTAACGGTTACCTTCTCATTTAATATTGGCCCACTTAAAGCATTAGTTAAAATTGGTTGAAGAGTAACAATTAGTGCAGCAATACCAGTAGGCATTCCCCTTGAAATTGAAAAAAAAACACCACCTAAATATAATCCATGAAAAAGAACACCGCTAAAAAAAGATTCTAGGAAATGTTTTTTACTTATTAAAATTTTTTGTTTTGAGTAAAGTGAAAATAAAAAAAAACCAATTGTTACAATTGAAAATCTAAAAGCCAGGGCTGAAAAAGGGTCGCTGTTATCTATTAGTGGCTTGGTTGTAATAAATGCAGATGACCAAAGAATAACAAATATAAATGGAAATATTTTTACCATTTCGTCTTATAAACCATAATTAACTGATTTTTTGCTTAATTTTACACCTAAATTGGACTCTTTATTATTTGAGCCAACTATGCAAATCACCTAAGGTGCGGACATGTTCAGTAGGTATGTAAAAATTGTTTTAATATTAACCTCGTTTTTATTTACAACAGGGTTTTTGCCTATAGCAGCTATTATTGGGCCTGCTACAACTATATTTACTTCAGGTAATGTTTATAAAGCAACTGCTCAATTCATGATTGATCAAACTATTAAAAAAAAAACAGGAAAAAATTCACTTACGCTAGTTAAAGAAGAAATAGAAGAAAAACAATCTGAAAAAAATTTAAACAAAGAATTAAGAAAATTAGTCGAAAAAAGAATTAATATTGCAAGACAAAAGCTTGATTTACAAAAAATTAATCAATAATTTTTAAAGTAATTAGCTTTTCTTGCTTACTCTCCTTACACCACAATTCATAACTTTCACACATTCTCCACAAATGGTCAAATGCTCTCTGGGAAATTTCTAATGGAAAATGACTTTTTGCATAGTATAAATCTGGAAATTGAATAAGCTGTTTAATCATCATATCCTTTTGAACTTTTAATAATTTTAGAGTTTCATCAGGTATTCTCTTTTTTGTATTTTGATCTATAAAATTATTTTTTTTTAATTCATCAAACCATTTATCATGAAATTTACCACTACTTATTTTTTTGTAAATTTCAGATCCAATAAAACTATCAATTGCATCTATATTAGAAAAACCTGTGTTATTTTTTTTAATTTTTGAAATTTCAGAATAAATAATTTCTGCAACAAATAACATATATGGCCTTTCTTTAAGTGCCATTAGTTATCTTTTGTATTTTTTCATTGCAGCATGAGCTAGTATCAGATTTGGATCTAAAAAAATTTTTGACTTTTTAATATTTTCAAATGACTTAAAAGCAAAAATTGCAATTGGTAATTCTGTACACCCCAGAATTATTTTTTTACATTTTTTTTTTACCAAAAAATCAATTGCTGGTTTAATAGCTTTACTAGCATTTTTAACTTTTCCCATTTTAACAAGTTTAATAGCTTTATTGACAGATTTTTTTTGAAGTAAAGAGTTTGGAAAAATAAGTTTATATTCCTTGTCATAAAATTTACTATATACCCCAGTTCTTAAAGTACCTTCCGTTGCAAGTAGACCGATTGATGAATTTTTTTTACATTTTTTAAGCGTATGTTTAAATACTTCCTTTGGCATATTGATAATTGGTAATTTTATTTTTTTTTTTAAGTCGTCATACCAGTAGTGAGCAGTATTGCAGGGAACTACAATAAATTTACATTTACTTTTTTTTAGGAGCTGACAACCTTTTAATAAACTTTTTAAAACTAAATTATATTTTTTTTTACTTTGATTGTTTACAAATCTATTTGATAGATTTCTGGTATGAACACCAATTGACTCTGGCCTTCCAGGAATATTTGCTTTGTTATAAAGTAAAAACAGGGGATATTCTTGATCAATCTTACCTCTATTTAAAATTGCGAGTTTATTACAGAAGTCAAGCCCAGCTTGTGTGCCCATTCCCCCAAGAATACCAATCATATCTTTTTTAATATATTAAAGAATTGTTTATTGGCTACAAAAAAATAAGCTCTCTATAGAGGACTTAAAATAAGTTGTAGCCAATAAATGATATTATGAAAATTATGCAGTTTTTAAGTTAACTGCTGAAGGACCTTTAGGACCATCTTCAACATCGAAAGTCAAAGCTTGACCCTCATCTAAACCGTTCATACCAGC
>JBJLDI010000018.1:0-9885 GCA_045567235.1 Candidatus Pelagibacter sp. | reverse complement strand
AGTTTTTACTAACAACACCAATTAAAAAACCAAATAATGCAAAAGTAAAAGAGACCAAAACTAACAAAAATATCATTAACATTGGATATTGAACAGTCACTTCAGCAAAAAATGAAGCGGTAGCATAGATCACAGCACCGACAATTAAAGTTTTGGTAGCTCCTGCCCCAACAAAAGCTAAAACTGTTTCAAGAGTTGAAATGGGTGCTGCTAAAATCTCATTGATAGTTCCATTAAATTTTGGAAAAAATATTCCAAATGAGGTGTTACTTATTGATTGAGTGAGTAATGTAAGCATTAATAAACCTGGAACGATATATGAACCATAGCTTACGCCATCAATTTTTTGAATGTAACCACCAATCACTGAACCAAAAACAACAAAATATAATGATGTAGAAATTACTGGTGAGAGAAGAGACTGACCTACTGTTCTATAAAATCTATTCATCTCATGAAAATATATGGCTTTAAATCCGTAATAATTAAATTTCATTATTCTCCTTAACTAAATTAACAAATATTTTCTCCAGATTACTTTGTTCTGTTTTTAAATCTCTTAATTTTAAACCGGTATCTTTTAAATCTTGCAACAAATTAGTAATGCCTGTTTTTTCGGTTCCAACATTATAAGTATAAATTAAAGACATATGTTCATCATCTATTTCAAGATTATATTTGGCTAAATCTTTAGGGATTTCAGTAATCTTTTCCTGTAATTCAATATTTAATTTTTTATGACCCATTTTCTTAATTAGTTCTTTTTTATCTTCAACAACTATGATTTCACCTTGATTAATAACAGCAACACGGTCAGCAATAGCTTCAGCTTCCTCAATATAATGAGTAGTTAAAATAATAGTGACCCCAGTTTTTCTAAGATCATCAACAACCATCCACATGTCTCTCCTAAGCTCAACATCTACTCCGGCTGTTGGTTCATCTAAAAATAATATTTTTGGCTCATGAGATAAAGCTTTTGCAATTAAAACTCTTCTTTTCATTCCACCTGACAATTGTTTTAATCGTTGATCTTTTTTGTCCCATAGACTCAAATCTTTTAAAATTTTTTCTATGTGTTCTGGTTTTGGAGATTTTCCATACAAACCCCTTGAATATGATACAGTATCAAAAACTGTTTCAAAAGATTCTAAATTTAACTCTTGAGGAACCATTCCTATTCTAGATCTAGTTTCTCGGTAATTTTTTATTATATCAAAGCCGTCTACAGTAACAGAACCAGATGAGGGGGTAACAATCCCACAAATTATACTAATTAAAGTTGTCTTTCCTGCACCATTTGGTCCAAGCATTGCAAGAATTTCACCCTGTTTAACTTTAAGACTAATTTTTTTAAGTGCATCAAAACCATTATCATAAACTTTTGTAAGTTCATTGATAATTATCTGATTGTCTGTCATTGAGACAGATTTATAACTATAAATTCCGTTAATACAATCGAGTAATATTAAAACTTTTTTGCTTTAAAAACCACAATTGGTAAAAAAGTTGCAATTGCAAAAGACAAAAATAATAATGATTGTGCTACAAATGGTCCAAACAGTTCTTTCGGCATCAAGACTCCAACTAATAAACTTTTTGAAAAATCTGGAGATGGAAACATTAATAAACCACCAATTAACCCAATTATAATTGAGACATAGGCAGTTTTTTCATTAATATTCTTATTATAGAAACTGTAGAAAACAGTAAATACAAAAGCACAACAAAATAAGTCAGCTAATAAAAATAAATATAAAATATCAAATCCTCTAGAGGCAATAATAAAAGAAATAATAGATAAAAATATAATTATATATTGAGAAAATTTAAGATAATCTAATTTTTTTTTTTAAATTAAATACAGCTTTACCATCTACTACAATTAAACTTGATATTGCATTAATTAAAGTATCAACAGTAGAAATTGTTAATGCTAAACCCAGTACAATTATAAATAAAGATAATAACTTAGTTTGTTCTTTAAGTAATAATGTAAAAAATCCTAGATCAGGTCTTGAAGTTGGATCTATTGAAAAAGCAACCATTCCAGTAAAACCCATAAAAAAAAACTACTGGTACAATTATAAAGAAAGATATAATTAAACTTTTTCTTAAAATTTCAAAATTTTTTGCAGCATATACTCTTTGCCAATTGCCTTGGTGAAATAAATTTGTAGCAGCAACTGCAATAAAAAAAGTCAAACCGGCAGTATAACTAGGAATGTAAGATGAGCTTAAAAGTTGAGGATTCTTTCTTTTTATGAACTCAAAAGAAAATTCAGATCCATTAAAGGAGTTGATATAAGCTAAAGAAATCAACAACAAAACTCCAATCACAACCATTTGAATATTATCTGTAAATATTGAGGCTCTTAACCCTCCATATAAAGTGTAAGCTAAGGTAGATAATAAAACAATTAGAGCTGTAATCCATAGATCAGTGCCTGAAATAAAATTAATTAAAACAGCTACTGCTGTAACTTCTGCACATAAAAAAATAAACATATAGAAAACAGTCATAAGTAAAATAAGTTTAAATAAACTTTTTCCAAACTTTTTTCTCATAAATTCAATTAATGATGATCCTTTGGGAAATTCATTTCTGATTTTTTTACCTAAATAAATCAAAAAGAGCATTGGAAATGCTGTTCCCAATGAATAACCAATAATTGCTCCCATTCCTCCCCATGTTGCAGCTGACGCTGGGCCAAATAAAATCCATGCTCCTAGAGCTGAAGCAGTTAAACTTGTTGTTAAAGAAAATAATCCAATATTCCTATTTGCTGTTAAATAATTATTTAGTCCTTGATATTTTTTTGAATAATAAAAACCTAAAAATGCAAAGATTAAACTTATGAAAATTACTAGTGTTAGTGATGTTGATTGATTTATAAAGTATGATTTATCCATTATTCTCCCTTTCTGAATTACCGGACAGGTTCTTAGGGTTTAATCTCAGTCTGTAAGGACACCCCTTTGGAACATTCTTATACTTTATTATCAATAATTTCAATCATACATGTAGTTGCATACTCGCGCCATTCTGAAGAACTTTTACCTTTAAGACTATTTAGGTGATTTCTATTATTCTGAATGTCGTCTTTATGTTTAATTTTATCATTTTCATCTAAATTTTTTTCCATATTGTTTAAATTTAGTTCCATTGCATCAATCCATTGATTTCCAAGTTGAACACATTTTTCATCATCTTTTTCATCACAAATTTGTTTAAAAAAGTTGAAAATTACATCATCGGTCTTTACTGATTTATTCACTAGAAGAAAGATTATTTGTTAAAACAATTATTAACTAATATTGCCATTAAAATCCACATTACAAATACTTCACCGTTTGAAAATGAATAATCTGCACCTGCAAAGCCTGCAACGATATTAATTGCATAAATAATAATTGTTGAAACTATTAAGCTAGTAATTAAATTTATAAAACCATTTATATATTTCATAGTCTAAGAATATATAAATTCACATTTAACACAATTTATATTTTATTACCCTTAATTAGAAAATAAAAACCACCAATCAAAAGAAAAATTTGTACACTTGTGAAAAGTTGTTTTGTTATGAACCAATCTCTATGAGCTACAGCAAAAATACAAATCATTAAAATGACAATATTTAAACCTGCCAATCTGGTTAATGTGTGGCCAATAGGATTTTTAATAAAATTAGCGATGATAAGAATAATACCTGTGGATACCTCTGATATTGCAACTAAACTTGCAAGAAATGGGGATAAATCAAAATACTCTATAAGGCCTTCAGGTGGTAAAGGAAACTTCCCAAAACCATAAATGATAAAAGCTGTGCCTACTGCAAGTCTTAATAAAAGAGATCCTATAGCTTCAAAATTTAAGAAAAAATTATTAAATTTTGTTATTAAGTGATTCATATAATTAGATTTAGTTATTTTTGATAATTATACAAACTAATTTATCATTAAAATTTAAATCTTTTTTGTATTTAAGATTAATTTCATTAATACCAGTGACAATTTGCTCTTTATTTAAATTAAGAAGCGTAGAAATAAATTTTTTTGAAATCATACTAATATATTTTTTTTTACTAATTTTTACTTTATATGAAAAATATTTCATAATTCTTTTTGGATAAAGTTTTGAAATAAATTTTAAAATTTTTTCATCTCTTTTTAGAGATTTTAATAATCTTATTTTCATTAATGTAAAATTGGGTATTTCGTTCTTATGTGGTTCTAACGTGAATATTAAAATTTTACCATTAGGTTTTAAACTTTTTTTCATCTTAATTAACAAGGTGTTTATTTCACTCATTTTAAGTAAGTGAATAGTTTGCTTTAATAAAATTAAGTCAAATTTTTTTTTATTAGTTAAAAAAAAAGATGTGGCATCAATCTTTTTAAAATCAACTCTTTTATCTTTGTCTTTATGACTAACTAGGTCAATCCCGATCGGTCTATCTCTAAGCTTTAATTTAGAGCTTAAAGAACCTATAATTTTAGCTCGACCACATCCAATATCTAAAATTTGTGAACTTGTGTCCAATTTTATAACTTTTGTTAAGAAAAGATTAAAATCTGATATATAGCTTTTAGATGAAAGCCAATTATCTTTGTCCCAATTTTTAATGACAGTTGATACCAAACTTTTTTAATCTCCAATAATTATATGGCCATGGTGTCACAAAACCTACTGCAAGCATAATAGGAATGACCCACCAATTTAGAATTGCACCCCCAGTTAAAAAATAATCAGTGATATTCATTGCAACCTCCATACTAATCATAGAAATAAAACTCATTCCCATTGCTGTTTTAAAAGCTTTAGAAAAATCAAAATTTTGTCTCATCAAAATAAATGTTTCTAAAATGATACTAGTAATTAAACCATTAATAATAGCTAAAATCATAATTCCTAAAACAGGAAAAGGAATTTTTGAAAGCTGAAAAAATAAAATTGTACCAAAATCTCCAATTGCACAACCCAACAAACACCAAGCAGTGTTTATAGCACTTCTCTTCCATGTATGTTTGCATGACCAATGAAAATTGGCTTTAGCTGTAGTTTCCATCAAGTTAATTTATATCAACTTTAGCAATCATTCCAACTTGATAATGACCGGGTACATTGCAAGCTACTTCAATGTTAACTGCATTATCAAATTTCCAGATGATTTCTCCCTTTTGTTTTGGCTCAAGTAAAACGCTATTACTATGTGAGTGACCCATGGCTTTATCCATTTTTGCCATTTTTTTCATTTTTTCTTTGTCGATTGAGTCAGCTAAAAGAATTTCGTTTTCAACCATTTTTATCATTTCTGGTTGATGCTTCATGTGCATCATCTTATTTGCGATATTAAATTCATGCACAAGCATACCACCATTTTCTACTTCAAATTTTATTGTCTCGCCGTCTTTAATTTGAAATGAACTTGGCTCATAATAATTGTCATACATAACAACTTTAATTACACGCGAGACTTCGCTCTCTTTACCTTTAGAACCAATTTTCATATTCTTGTCTGCGTAGGCAAATGAATGTAAAAATAGAAATATAATTATAAATTTTATCAGTCTCATACTTAAATATTATTATTGAATATTATTTTAACAATGTGTCAAATTACACTTATATGGTATTATATTTAGATGATTTTTAAACAATTATTCGACACAAAATCTTCAACATATACTTACTTAATTTCATCAGGTAAAGGTCGAGAAGCATTAATTATTGATCCTGTTAGAGAGAATGTTGGTGATTATATTAAACTGCTTAAAGAGTTAGATTTAAAATTAGTTAAAGTGATTGACACCCACATTCACGCTGATCACATAACAGGAGCATCCAAGCTTAAAGATATTACTAAATGTTCAACTATTATGGGTGCTCACACTCCTGCAGATGCTGTTGAAATAAAAGTTAAAGATGATGAATATATTAATTTAGATAATCTCAAAATTAGAGCAATGTATACTCCAGGACATACTTCGGATAGCTATAGTTTTTTAATGGATAACTATTTATTTTCTGGAGATACGCTATTAATTAATGGTACGGGTAGAACGGACTTTCAAAATGGAAGTTCAAAAGATGCTTATAATTCAATATTCAATAGGCTTTTAAAATTACCAGAAGAAACTCTTTTATATCCTGCTCATGACTATAAAGGTCAAAAAGTAAGTACAATTGGAAAAGAGAGAAAAAATAATCCTAGATTACAAGTTAGTAGTGTTAATGAGTATATTGATATTATGAATAATCTAAAATTAAAAAAACCTACAGAAATAGAGACCAATGTGTCTAGAAATATTAATTTAGGTGCTTAACCTAAATTGAAGATTTAATAGCTTTATAAATCAGATCTTTAGTTGTCTCACCAATGCTTCTGTAAACTAACTTTTTGTCTTTAAAAATTAAAAGTGTAGTTTGATACTGCACATCAAATAATTCTGCTATTTCTTTATTTGTAACATCAAACGCAAAATATTCTATGTTATCAAAATCATTTTTAGCTTTATCTAAAACTTTCATTTGGCTTGCACAAGACGTACAATATTTTATCCAAGAACTAACTATTACAACCTTGCCATCTGATTGGGCTTTATCAAATAACTCTTTAGTAAAAGTTGTTTCTTTTGCATTTGCACTAAATGCAAATACACAAAAAATAAATAATAAAATTTTTTTCATAATATTTATTTAAACTCTTTTTTTTCCTTGAACAACCCTATCTAAGATTAATGCGACAAATAAAATAGCTACACCAGCAAGTATACCTTGACCTACATTGGCATATTGTAAGGCTTCTAGGACATCTTGTCCTAAACCTTTTGCACCAATTAATGATGCAACTACAACCATTGCTAAACTTAACATTACTGTTTGGTTTACCCCTGCTAATATTGAAGGAGTTGCTAATGGTAAATCTACTTTTCTAAGTAAATACCATTTACTTGCACCATAAGCTATTGCCGCTTCTCTTATAGTTTCTGGAACTCCTCTTAAACCAAGTACTGTTAATCTCACCACAGGCGTTCCACCAAAAATCATTGTGATTATTACTGCGGCAACCTTTCCTGTCCCAAAGAATGCTATGACTGGAATCATAAATACAAAAGCAGGCATTGTTTGCATAAAATCCATTATTGGTCTGATCATCGAATAAAATCTTTGGCGTCTAGCACAAAAAATTCCAAGAGGTATTCCAATTACAATACTTAAAATTGCTGCTGTTCCAAGTAAGGCCAGGGTAGTCATCGCTTTTACCCAAAAACCTAGGAAACCCATGTAGCACAAAAATCCAGCTGAATAAATTGCAGCGCGCGGTCCTGCAGATAAACCAGTTAAAATAACTATAGTGGTTATGATCACTATCCAAGGTGTTTTTACGAACAACAATTCTAAAAAATCTAAAACAGAACGAATACCAATTGTAATTGCTGTAAATAGAGCATCACCTTTAATGACTGCATAATTAAACACTGTTTCAACCCAACTAATAGATGTTAATCTAATTTCAGGATGTGTTGGAAATTCATTCATTATAGTTATTAAGCCAGGAAAACTATAGTGGACTACTGAAAAAAACATTATCACTGAAGTAAAAATAGTACTTAGAATATAATTCTTTATTTGCATACCAGGGCTAATGGTTTTATCAGATAACCACTCAGAATATCTTTTTTCCAATTTAGAATTTGCAATAATACCTTGAGTTATTTTTATTGAAATTAATAATACAATTCCAAAAATAGTAATCCAAATTGCTGAGGCCTCAATTCTATCAACTTCATTAATATAACCTTGCATTGCATCCTCTAATGATTTGATATTACGCTTATAAACATCAACTTTATCTGGATTATTTGTTATAGCAGCCTCTAATTGTTTGTTTCTAAATGCTATAGTTGACTGAACTTGCTCAATTTTTTGAATAGCTTCAGCTGTAATATTTCCAAACAAACCCCTAATAATTTGAACTACTGCAAAAGTTTCAATTATTAAAAATGTTAATGCCCAGTTCCAAATATTTCTTATCCCAAACCACATAGGTCCAAAAATTGCAGCATAAAGATTAAATGAGTAAGAAAATGTTGGCTTACTACCTATTTTTTGAAACTGCTCAATATAATAATTAGGGTTTGTTTTGACAAAATCTGTGATCAATTCTGACCTAGAAGGGTTATGTTTATTCTCCATCGCTACCCTCAATTACAGCTTTTAAAAGATCCGCCTGTGTGATTACACCAATAACTTTCTCATCAGAATTTTTTACCACTAATGGTTTTTCTTTTGATTTTGATTTTTCAATTAGTTGGCTCAATAGTTCGTCATCTTGAACACTTTCAGGGTCATCCCATAATTTACCATGTTTTTTTTCATAAGCTTCTACCGACTGCATTATTGATTTGGCTTGCACAACTTTTAATCGTGAAATACCTTTTACAAAGTCTGCCACATATTCATCTACAGGACTAACTACTATCTCTTCAGGTGTTCCAATTTGGATTACTTTACCATCTCTCATAATCGCAATTCTGTGTCCAACTCTTACTGCTTCATCTAAATCATGTGTAATAAAGACAGTTGTTTTTTTTCATCTGTTTTGAAAGCTTAATAAATTCAGATTGTAGTTGTCTTCTAATTAATGGGTCTAATGCGCTAAATGGTTCATCCATTAAAAGAAATTCAGGATCAGCAGCTAATGCTCTTGCAAGGCCAACTCTTTGCTGCATACCGCCTGATAATTCATGTGCAAATTTATTACCCCAACCTTGTAATTCAACGACATCTAAAATTTTATTTGCTACATCTAATCTGTCATTTTTACTAATCCCTCTAATTTCTAGAGGCATTGCTATATTGTCCACTACAGATCTATGTGGCATTAAAGCAAAATTTTGAAAAACCATACCTATTTTTTTTATTTCTTAATTCTTGTAGACTTTCCCTATCAAGTTTCATTACATCTTGATCATTAATTAAAATCTTTCCAGAAGTAGGTTCTAAAAGTCTATTGATATGTCTTACTAATGTTGATTTTCCACTACCCGATAGGCCCATGACACAAAATATTTCACCCTGTTTTACGTCAAAAGAAACATCGGAGACACCTATTACTGAATTATATTTTTCTAAAGCTTCTGTTTTTGAAATTTTTTGATTTTGAATTGCATCTAAAGCTTCACTGGAATTATTGCCAAAAACTTTCCAAACATTTTCAATTTTAATGGCTGATCCAGACGAATTCATTAGTCTCTCTTATATTTTAGGAAAATATACTCGGCAATATTTTATTGCCGAGTATAAATAATTTAATTTAGATTATAGTCCTAACCAACCATCAACAGTTGATTTATTTGCTTTCATCCAAGCTCTAGCTACATCAGCTGGATCTTTTTTCTCAACTGAAATTGCATAAGCCATTGACGAAACATCATCTGCTGTTAATTGAAAATTCTTAAAGAATTCTACAATTGCTGGTGATTTTTTCTCTAAAGATGTACCCCAACCTATTTGGATTTGTTTAAGTGCATCTTTTGAAGCTACGTATGATTTATTATACCAATCTGCATCTTCTTTTGGTTGAACCATTTTGTATTTAGCTGGATCGAATTTTGGTTCTTCCAACATAACTACATCTGCCATTCCCCAAATTGCATGTGGTTTGTAACAATAGAATGCATATCCTTCACCTTTTTTAATTGAGTCAAGAACTCTAGCATTTTTTACTGCTTCAGCAGCTCTTATTGGTTCAATACCAGCATCATATAAACCATAGTCTCTTAATTTAACTTGGTTAACATTTGCTGATGCCCAACCATCTGCTCCAATCCAAAATTCACCTTTACCATTGCCATCACTATCCATAGCTTTAACAA
>JBJLDI010000017.1:0-9933 GCA_045567235.1 Candidatus Pelagibacter sp. | reverse complement strand
TGTCCAGAGATTTTGGTTCCATATTTGAGAGGTAATTCTAAATTTATTTTGTCTTTGACTTTCAAAAAATTAAATTTTGATCTAATGATAGTTTCATTAGAAAGATAAAATTCCATAATTTTACTTTTATATGAAATTAATGTTAGACATACACCATCGCAGGCTACTGATAAGCCAATATCCCTACCATTTAATTTAAGGTTGCTTTTAATAAAAATATTCAAACCCTTCGGTCTTTTTACAATTTTAGTAACAGTTCCTTGATTATATATAATTCCGTTAAACATATTAGTTTTTATATAATGTTATTGTATCGTTTCCAAAGTTAGATTTGATTTTTATCTTACTTTTATAATTCTTCTTTAAAACATTAAATCCATTAAATTCTTTGTATTCATTAAATTTTGATAATGTTTTTGTACTTTTGAATAAATAAAACCTATTAAAAATTTTTTTCTTAAGAAAACTTTTAGTAAGATCATTACCACCTTCAACAAGAATATTTCTACAATTCAAGCTATAAAGTTTTTTTAGAATTGTTGGTATATCAAATTGTTTCAAACTATTAGTTTTTGACTTAATTATTTGAATTTTTTTTTCTTTAAACTTTGAAATTTTAGATTTTTTTGCCTCATTATAAAAAATAATAGTATTATTTTTATTTGCAGTTCTAATTATATAACTTTTAGTATTTGTTTCTAATCTATTATCTAAAATAATTCTTTTTGGAGAAAATTTTTTAAGATTCTTTAATCTACAATTTAATTTAGGATTATCTTTATTTAAAGTTTTGTAAGAAATAAGTATAGAATCGTTTTTATATCTTAATAAATGTGTAAATCTATCAGATCGCCAATTAGTTATTTTTTTTTTATTCTTGCTATAAATTAAATTGTTTTTTGCTACTGCAATTTTACCATTTACAAAAGGTAATTTTTTTTTTCTGTTATAAAAATAAGGTTTATAAAATTCGTTGACTTTATTTTCTAATAATCCTGTATGAACTTTAATTTTTTTTGAGTTTAATATTTTAAATGTTTTACCCTTAACTCTTTTATCAATATCAATAACTGAATAAATTACCTTACTTATTTTAGATTTAATTATTGCACTTGTGCATGGAGGAGTTACACCATGATGGCTACAAGGTTCTAATGTAACGTACATTATTGAGTTTTTTAAATTATCTGAAGTATTTCTAATTGCATTTGTCTCAGCATGTGGTCTTCCATTATAAGATGTTTGACCGATTGATATAATTTTACCATTTTTGACTATTACACAACCCACAGATGGATTAGTACCAGTAAGCCCTTCTCTAGCTCTTGCTAAATCAAGGGCAAGATCCATGTATAATTTATCTTTTAATGAAAATTTATCTTTTTTTGTAGACATCTAGTTTGTCCACGAATTGTACAAAATCTTTTTCTTCTCTAAAGTTACGGTAAACTGATGCAAAACGAACGTATGCAACGGGGTCTAATTCTTTTAGTCCTTCCATTACCATTGTGCCAATAGTATTTGTTGAAATTTCATTTTGACCTAATTCCTCTAAAGCTCTTGAAATTTTACTGATAAATTTTTCAGCAGTTTCTGTATCTATTGGTCTTTTTTTTAAAGCTATGTAAATTGACTTAGCTAATTTATCTCTATCAAAAGAAGATTTTCTGCCATTTTTTTTAACAACCATTAGTTCTCTAATTTGAATTCTTTCAAATGTAGTAAATCTCTCACCACAAACACATAGCCTTCTTCTTCTGATAGCAGTTCCATCTTCTGTAGGGCGTGAATCAACTACAGATGTTTCACCTTTTTTTTCACAAGGACAAATCATTTGTTACAAATTTTTGTATATCGGAAATGATGATGTTAAATCAATAACTTCTTTCTTAACTTCATTTTCAATTTTACTATTGTCATTAGGATTTTCGGATAACCCTTTAAGAGTTTTGGTAATTAATTCTCCAACAGTTTTAAATTCGTTTAAACCAAATCCTCTAGTAGTTGCTGCCTGGGTTCCTAGTCTTATTCCTGAAGTTATCATTGGTTTTTCTGTATCAAAAGGTATTCCATTTTTATTACAAGTAATATTTGCTCTTGAAAGACTCTCTGCAGCTAAATTCCCTTTGACATTATAGGGTCTTAGGTCAACTAGCATTAAATGTGTATCTGTTCCATCTGAATAAATTTTAAAACCATTATTTTTTAAAGTTTCAGCTAACATTTTCGCATTAGCTAAAACTGATTGAATATAATTTTTAAATTCAGGTTGTAATGCTTCTAAAAATCCTGCAGCTTTAGCAGCAATAACGTGCATAAGTGGTCCACCCTGATATCCTGGAAATACAGCTGTATTAAATTTTTTCGCAAGGTCTTCGTGATTAGTTAATATTATTCCACCTCGTGCACTTCTAAATACTTTATGTGTAGTTGAAGTTACTACGTGAGCATAATCACAAGGATTTGGGTAACCTTTACCTGCAACTAAACCAGAAAAATGAGCCATGTCTACCATTAAATATGCCCCTACTTTATCAGCAATTTCTCTAAATCTTTTAAAGTCTATAACTCTAGAATAAGCACTTCCCCCTGCTATTATTAACTTTGGTTTATTTTCTAAAGCAAGTTTTTCTACATTATCATAATCGATGAGCTCTGACTTTTTATCAACATCATATCCTATTGCATTGAACCATTTACCTGACATTGAAATTTTTAATCCATGAGTAATATGACCCCCAGAATTTAAACTCATTCCCATAAACGTATCTCCTGGATTTAATAAAGCCAAAAATACAGCTCCATTAGCTTGTGCACCAGAATGAGGTTGTGCATTTGCAAATTTACAATTAAATAATTTCTTTAATCTTTCAATTGCTAAATTTTCAGCAACATCAACATGTTCACAGCCATTATAATATCTTTTGCCTGGATAACCTTCTGCGTATTTATTAGTTAGTACAGATCCTTGTGCCTCTAGTACTGCTTGGGAAACTATATTTTCTGAAGCAATTAATTCAATATGTTGTTGTTGTCTTAAAAGTTCATCATTAATAGCTTTATGAAGCTCAGGATCTTTTTTTGACAAACTATCCTCAAAAAAACTTTTGTAACTATCATTTAAGTAATTTTTTTCACTAGACATAATTAAATCTTTCTAATTCTTTTAGAATGTCTTCCACCTTCAAATTTTGTGTTTAAAAAAACACTAATAAATTTTAAGGCATTATTTTTTGATAACACTCTAGATCCTAATGTAATGATATTTGCATCGTTATGCAATCTTGATAATTTCGTAGATTTTAAGTTAAAACATTGAGCAGCACGTATATTTTTATGTTTATTTGCCGCAATATTCATACCCGTACCAGAACCGCAAACTAATATACCGACATTATTTTTACTTGTCTTTACTTTTTTAGCCACTTTGTGCGCATAGTCTGGATAATCAACTTTATCATCATTGATTGGTCCCAAGTCTTGAAAAGATAATCTTTTTTTTGATAAGTACATTTTAATACTTTCTTTTAATTTAAATCCCGCATGATCAGATGAAATAAATATTTTTTTCAAATTAATTAAATTTATAATCTAATACACAAGCAACTAAGTGGATTCTATTTTCTTCTCCACCATTAAATGCATTATGATACTTAGTATTGTTTGTAATCCACACAGATCCATCCGCAGGCATATGCTTTGCAACATTATCGATAACCATTATTGAACCAGGATTAGTGATTATGGGAATATGAAGTCTTGGTTCTGGGTCTCTATGCCAACTTAAAGTTGATCTTGGTTCTTTTAATAAAACTCTTACTCTTCCTAATTTGTATTTTGACGATAAAACATCAAATACTTCTTTGAAATAAGTATCCTTATAATCTTCGATAAACTCAGAATAAGCAGCCTCATCTATCATTTGATCTCTAATAGCTTCTTTGCCAGATGAATCTGGTTTAGTCCAAAATACTCCTCTAGCTTTATTACCTTTAATTGAGTCAGGGTCTCCAGGTATTTGTGTTAATGAAATTGCCCCAAAATTTGAAATTCCATCAACACCAGTAAATCCTTTGATTGATAATATTTCCTTATACGCTTTTTGAAGTTCATCAATATCAAACTTAACATCTTGTTTTTGAAAATCTTGAAAATTTAGCGTCATTATGTTTGTTTTTTACCCTTTGTAATTGTTTAATACTCTTTTTGAAGTATATTTGTATATTACATTTGTCGCATTTTAAATAAAATTAAAACATGATTACAGGAAAATATCCAGAGTTGAGACTTAGAAGAAACAGAAAAGTATCTTGGGCTAGAAAATTAGTTCAAGAGAACACCTTAAGTGCAAACGACTTTATTTTACCTATATTTTTAATTGATGGGTCTAATAAAAAAGAATCAATATCATCAATGCCAGGTGTTTATAGATATACTATAAACAGATTGGGCCAAATAGTGGATAAGGCGATTAAAAAAGGTATACCAATGGTAGCTCTTTTTCCAAAAACAAAAAATAGTTTAAAAAATGAAATTGGGTCAGAATCTCTTAATGAAAATAACTTGGTATGTAAAGCGATCGTTGAAATAAAAAAAAGATATAAAAATAAAATTGGAATAATGTGTGATGTCGCTTTAGATCCATATACGTCACATGGTCATGATGGATTAGTTAAGTCAAATCAAATTATAAACGATGAAACTATAGAGGTTTTGATAAACCAATCATTACTCCAAGCTGAAATGGGTTGTGATGTATTAGCTCCATCTGACATGATGGATGGAAGAATTGGAAAAATTAGAAATGCATTAGATAAATCAAATTTTCAAAATGTTCAAATTTTATCTTATGCAGCAAAATATGCCTCTAGTTTTTATGGACCATTTAGAGATGCAGTTGGGTCTAAAGGATCTCTTAAAGGAGATAAGAAAACCTACCAAATGGATTTTAGAAATAACGATGAAGCTTTAAGAGAAGTTGCTCTAGATATTAAAGAGGGTGCAGATATGGTTATGGTAAAACCAGGAATGCCTTACCTTGATATCATTAAATCGATTAAAGAAAAATTTAGGATACCAGTTTTAGCTTATCAAGTTTCTGGTGAATACAGTTTAATTTCTACTGCTATACAGAAAAAATTAGTAAATAAAGATGTTATTTATGAGAGCTTAGTTGCTTTTAAAAGAGCTGGAGCTAATGCTATTGTAAGTTATTATGCAGATAGACTTGATAAAATTATACTTTAGTTATTTTAATGAGTTTATAAACTGATTTCTGCTAATTGGGAAATTAATATTATTTGGTTTTAAAATTGATTTATCCATGAAGTCTCCTACAAGTTTAAGTCCATCTAATAACGTAGTCAAATCGTTAACTTTAATATCTTTATCAATAAGAAAATTTGGAACAATTTTTTTTTCTTTTGATGACTCAGCGAAATATAAAGTTTTATTTTCAAAAGTTTTTTTATTTACTAATCCATCAAGATCAAGATTATATCCAAGAATACTTAATAATTTCAATTCCCAAAAAATATATTTTTTTAACCATTCACCAGCAGATAAAATTAAATAAAATTCCTGAATTAAATCATATATCTTTATGTTTGATTGAGACTCTGCTGTTAACAACTTAATTAAATTCATTGCAGATGATATACAATTTAGTTTTTTTGATTGATCAAAATAAACTGGAGAATGAGCTTTAAAAATTTCAATCTTTAAATAACCTATTCTATTCTCAGATTTTGAATTATAATTTACAAATAATTGATTTCCAATTTGTAAATAGTTTTTAATTTTTTTTGATAATCCTCCAAATATAATGCCAGAAATTTTGCCATGATCTTTAGTATAAATCTCAGCTATCAAAGAATTTTCGTTGTATTTATTTTTAGATAATAAAAAACCTGTATCGTCCCAATTCATGATTTAGAGTTATTATTAAAGCATAAAAAAGCGGCATTTTGTTCTGCATCTTTTTTTGAAGACCCCTGCCCAATATAAAATTTAGAATTTGGAAGTTTAACAGCCACTTTAAAAACTGGCTTATGTCTTGGTCCAGTGTTAGATATAATTTTGTAAGTTGGAAGTTTTTTAAATTTTTTTAAGGAATGTTCCTGCAATTTCGTCTTTGCATCTATTTGAGTAATAATACTATTTTTAATATTTGCTGCCCAAAGTGTAAGAATTAAATTTTCGGTAACAGTAAAACCTTTATCTAAATAAACGGCACCAATTAATGCTTCACAACAATCAGCAATAACTTTGTCCTCTAATTTAACTTTTTTATTTTTTGGGTTAAATGTTAATATATATTTTTCTAAATTAATATTATTACCAATTTTTAAACAAGTTTTTTTATTTACTAGAGACGCAAATTTTTTATCCAATATTCCCTCTTTTTCATCAGGATATATTTCAAGTAATTTTTTTGCAATGATAAGTCCTAAAACTCTATCACCTAAAAATTCTATTTTTTCATTATTATTTATTTTATCAAAACTCTTATGAGTTAAACTTTTTATTAATATTTTTCGATCTTTAAATTTGATATTTATTTTTTTTTCTAAATTTGAATAATCTATTTTCATTAATCAATTTTATTAAAAAATCTGTTAAATCTAATTGATTTATGCCACTTCCAAAATGCAAAAAAACTACCGACTGATTTGTCAGAGGAAAAGAAAATAAATTGCGCTTTACCCACAAGGTTATTTTTATGAACATAACCAACACTTGATAAAAATCTACTATCTTTAGAACAGTCTCTATTATCGCCTAAAAAGAAATAATGATCTTTAGGCACAATAAAAATATCTGAATTTTGAAATGAAAAATCTTTTAAATATACTGATTTATGTGATTTATCATTCGTAAGTTTTTCTTCAAAAGTTAAAACATCTATTATTCTATTACCACAATAAATCTTATCATTTTTTGATATGACAGATTTAAGAATTTCACTGTTGTTAATATATAAATTTGAGTCAATAAATTGAATTGTATCACCAGGTAAACCTATTAATCTCTTAATATAATCTGTTCTATTATCCGCAGGTGTTTTAAAAACTACAACATCACCTCTTTTTGGTTCTGTAAAATTAATCCTTTTATTAAAAATAGGTGGGCTAAAAGGGAACGAATGTTTGCTATAGCCATACGAATATTTACTAACAAATAATCTATCACCCACTAATAAAGTAGGCTCCATAGAAGAAGATGGAATATAAAATGGTTGAATCAATAAAGATCTTATTATTATAGCAATTATTAGTGCATAAAATAAAGTTTTGACATTATCTATTAAAATATTTTTTGTTATCATTAAATTTTTTCAATCATAGTAAAGGCTACTGAGTATTCTTTTTCATCTGAAATTGAAAGAAACAAATTAAAATTTTTAATTTTTTTCTTTTTTTTAATCAAACTCTTAATTTTAGAACTAACTAAATAATATGGTTTTCCCAATTTGTTGTTGACTATTTGTATATCTTTGAAATTCAAATTCTCTCTAAAACCAATCCCTAACGCTTTAGCTAAAGCTTCTTTTGCAGCAAAGCGTTTTGAAAAAAAATTAGCTTTATTTCTAAACTTTTTTGAAATTAAAATTTCATTTTTACCAAATATACGATTTATAAAATTTTTATTTTTAATAGATAATTGAATTCTTTTATTATTGATTATATCAACTCCAATACCAACAATTTTCATTATTTGATAATTCTTTTAAATTTCTTAATTACTCTATTAAATCCATGAAATATTGATTCTCCAATGATAAAATGACCTATATTAAATTCTTTAATTTCATCAATTTTTGATAAGAATTTGGTTGATTTAAAATCTAGTCCATGACCGGCATGAACTTCCAAACCAATTTTATTTGCAAGTATTGAACATTTCTTTATTCTAAGAAATTCTTTCTTAATTTTTTTTTTAGATTTAACTAAAGTTGCAAATCTACCTGTATGTATTTCTATACAATCTGCTCCTAAATTTTTAGAAATTAAAATGTCATTTAAAGATGGGTTAATGAAAAGACTTGTTCTAATTTTTTTATTTCTAAATAATCTTATTATAGATTTAATTTTTTTTTGATTTTTTCTTAAATTTAATCCTCCTTCTGTCGTAATTTCTTTTCTATTTTCAGGTACTATACAAATAAAATCAGGTTTAATTTTAAGTGCATTTTTAACTATTTCATTTTTTATTGAGATTTCTAAATTTACTAATAATTTTTTTATTGAACATATTTTTTTTGCATCTAAATCTTTAATGTGACGTCTATCTTCTCGTAAATGAATTGTAATAGAATCAGCACCTTGTTTTTTTACAAATTTAGCTGCAAGAAAAGGGTCTGGATGAAACTCACCTCTTGCGTTTCTTAGAGTGGCAACATGATCAATGTTTACACCAAGGCGTTTCACTTTATAAATCTACTTCCTGGAATTGTTATAGGTATTGATTTTAATTTATAAGGCAATTGATTAGCTTTATAGGTTGGTACATCTATTTTAAGATGTGAAATTATTTTTTTCTTAATTTTTAAAGTTTTTTTTGTAGATCTATCTATTACGGACGCAAATCCCACTAATTTAGCTTTAGCCTTTTTAATAAGCTTAACACATTCCATGCTTGATTTACCTGTTGTTATTACATCTTCAATTATTAATACTTTTGAATTTTTTTTTATACTAAAACCTCTTCTTAAAGCAAACTTTCCTTTAACTCTTTCACAAAAAATAGTTTCTTTTTTTAAAATTTTTCCTATTTCATATCCAATAATTATTCCACCCATTGCAGGAGCTAGTATTAGATCAAAGTTTTTGAAATTTTTTTTAATTTTTTTGGCTAATGATTTACAAATTGAATCTGCTTTATGTGGGTAACTTAACAATTTAGCACATTGAATATATTTGGATGAATGCAAACCTGAAGATAATACAAAGTGTCCCTCTAAAAGAGCATTAGTCTTTTTTAAAATATCTAAAGATTTTTTGTGTGAAAGCATTTCTTTTATCTTCGTGTCTAATTATCTTAAATTTTATACCTTTTTGTTTTAACTCCGCAATAAAATTAGTAAAATTCTTTAAATCTTTAATAATTAATTGAAATTTAAAATTGATATAATCAGGATTTTTTCCAGCCATTTCTAAATTTGATATATTCAATTTATGATCACCAATCAGAGAACTTATGCTCCCAAGTTGACCTGGTTTGTCCGGAAGTGATATCCAAAGAGTTGTATTATATTTTTTTAATTTTTTCTCTTTTTCCTCACCTTTATCATGCCAATACCTTCTAATAGAAGCTCTAGCTTTTCCTGTTTTTGTTACCGGTATCCAGTGTAATGAAGGAGATTGTTTTTTAGAAGTTATAATATTAACCGTATCACCATTTCTTAAAATTGTTTGTAGTTCATTTTTATTTCCATTAATTTCACATCCAATAGCAGTATTTCCAATTTTAGTATGAACAGCGTATGCAAAATCAATTGGTGTAGCATTTTTAGGTAGTTTTATTACTGAGCCCTTTGGTGTGAAACAAAACACATTTTCTTGGAACATTTGAAGTTTTGTATATTCATAAGAGTGCTCTGGGTTTTCATTCTTTTCGATGATTTCAACTAAATCTTTTAACCAATCGTACTCTTTCCATTGTAAAGAATTAAATTTTTCCGATGATTTATATTTCCAATGCGATGCTATACCTCTTTCAGCAAAATCATGCATTTCAGATGTTCTTATTTGAATTTCTATAGGCTTTTTATGTGAGCCAATAACTGAAGTGTGTATTGATTTATAACCATTAATTTTTGGTGAAGATATATAATCTTTAAATTTACCTGGAATACAATTCCATTCTTTATGTAAAACTCCTAGTGTCTGATAACATTCATCAAAATTATCTAAAATTA
Source organism: Candidatus Pelagibacter sp. (assembly GCA_045567235.1). Lineage (GTDB taxonomy): Bacteria > Pseudomonadota > Alphaproteobacteria > Pelagibacterales > Pelagibacteraceae > Pelagibacter. Next base: position 14 of record JBJLDI010000017.1, on the reverse strand, counting down.
TTCTAAAACCAATA
>JBJLDI010000016.1:0-10019 GCA_045567235.1 Candidatus Pelagibacter sp. | reverse complement strand
CCATTATCTAAACACTCAGCCGTAGCTAGTAAATCTAGATTTTTTTCTAAAACATCAGCTATTTTCATCATTATATTTGATCTTGTAGTGATGTCAGTTTTTCCCCATGTTTCAAAAGCTGCATGAGCTGCATCTAATGCTGCTTCAACATCTTTTTCATTTGATCGTGCTACTGAACAGATTATCTCATTTGAAATCGGGCTAGGATTATCAAAATACTTGCCAGACTTAGGTTCTACAAATTTTCCATTAATGTAGTTTCCATATTTTGCTTTAAATGGAAATTTAACCTTTAAATGAGATGTATCTAGTACTGAAGACACTTTCATTGCTTCTGCACTCATTTTTCTATCTCCTTTTTTTTTGTTAGTTGACTTAAGTTTATTATTTATTCTAGAATATTTAAAACGTCTGTTAGTCGCAGATTTTTTAATCCCAACTTTTTTTTTCGTTTTAATTTTTTTTCTAGATTTTTTTTTGACCAATTTAGATATTTTTTTTTTGGTCTTTCGCTTTGCTATTGTTTTTCTTTTAATAGCCATAGTAATAGTTAACTAAGAATTATTAGTAGTGTCTATTTATAATAATCTTATTTTCTACTTATAAGTGTATTAATACAACATCTTGTGCCTAAGTGTAATATATATACTTAATGACTCTAAATTTATTTAATATTTATAATCTGAAAATTAAAATAACTAAAAATTATTTTTTAAATTTTTTAAAATAATTTCTTAATTTATTCTTCTCATGAATTGCAAATACGAAATTTCGATGAAATATTTTTCGTATGACTTTGTGTAAAAAACTGTTTTCATTAATTTTGCCAAATAACTTATTAAAAAATTTTGTAGACTTTATAAAATAACCATTATGTCTAAAATCTGTAAAATATACTGGTTTATCAGGATCATTTTCTAAAATAATGCTTTCGGTTGGTATCTTCAATGAAATATTTAAAACTGTAATAGAGTCAAAAAATTGAATGGAATGAATCTTATCAGAAAATTTATTGTTTTTTTTTATAACATTTGGATTTCTTCTATGCATAGACTCAATCAATAAGTTACAAAAATTTATAAAAGAATATGATGATGGATTTTTAAAACCTTTTTTTTTCATATAACTTGTATGAGTATCTTCTATAACAATCATTCCATCATGATTAATATGGTCTATAGATTCAACCAATGAAGTGACTTGTTGTAAATTTTTATGACCGCCATCGTCTAAAAATATATCAACTTTTCCGACCTTATTAAAAAATTCCTTCCAAAAATATGGGTCTGATTGATCTCCTATAAATATTTCAAAACCATGCTCTTCTAACTTCTTTGCATCGGGATTGAGTTCTACACCAATTACTCTTGCATTATCTTTAAAAAAAGATTTCCACATGAATAACGAGCCACCGTTACCTACCCCAACTTCTACTATTGTTATCTTCTTATTTTCATATTTTTTAAATATAGTGTCATATATTTCAAAATAGTTATCCCATTTAATGGTATATTTGGGTGATAATTTAAAATGATCAAAAAGCGTTTTAGGATTATTATTCATTTTTAAACAAATATTATTGTTATTTATATGTTTAATTATTTAAATTTCAAACAAGTAAACTACGCTAATATTCTATTAATAGTATTAGCTACATAATAAGCATCTGCAATAGTCATTTTAGTATGAATTGGTAATACAAGATATTTTTTTTCAACTGAATTCATATTCTGAAATTTTTTATTTTTTACAAATTTTTTAAAAATCGAATATCTATCATTTCTAAAATGAACTTGATTAGTCTCAATTTTAGCTAATCTTAATTTTTTTTGTAGATAATCTTTCTTATCAGTGAGGATTGTAAATAACCATGTGCTATGAGTAAAATTACCATTTTCATTTACAATTTTGATAAATCTATTGTTCTTTAGTTTTTTTATATAAATATTAAAAATTTTTTTTCTATGTGAGCATATTTTTTTAAATTCTTTTAATGACTCTAATAATATGCAGGCTCCTAAATCTGTCATTTGATACTTGTAGCCAATTTCCTTAATATCATTTTCCCATGTCCCGCCCTGTTTTTTTAATCTATCAATACCAAACCATCTCATTCTATATGCTTTTTTTTTTAAACTTTTATCCTTAATACAAAGAAGGCCCCCATCTCCAGAACTAATCTGTTTTATTGCTTGAAAGCTAAAAATAGTAAAATCTGCATATTCTGTAATAGGTTTTTTATTATAGGTAGCCCCTAAACTTTGCGCAGCATCTTGAATTAGTTTTATATTATTTTTTTTTGCTAAAAGAGTGAGTTCTTTAAGGTTGCAAGGTAATCCACCATAATTGACAAAAACAATTGCTTTAGTTTTTTTAGTAATTAATTTTTTAACATGGTCTATAGATATATTAAAAGTATTAGGATCAATGTCTGCAAATTTTATTTTTGCACCTATGTACAAAAGGGGAATATTGGTAGCTGTACATGTAAAAACGGGACAAATGATTTCATCATTTTTTTTTATTCCAGCTAATAAATAAGCCAAATGCAAAGCATCTGTTCCTGAACCTACAGCAATACAAGGTAAATTTTTTGTAAATCTCTTTTCAAATTTTTTTTCAAAAACATCAACTAAAGGACCTTGTCCGATCCATCTACCAGCTAAAACTTTTTTAAGTGATTTTAAAGAATTTTTTGGAATATGTGGATAAAACATAGGAACATTGCCCTGTCTATCTTTCATTAGAGGATAATCTTTAAACTTATCAAACATAATTTTATCTTATATATATAACTAACCTCAACAATCAATAGGTTAAAAGATATGCCAAAATACAATTGGTCAACATATAACGGTTTGCGCACAAAATTATCATCTAAATTTATTAAATTTAATAATTTAAATAAAGTTAACTATTCTGAAGCAAGTTATTATAATCACACAAGAGATATTTTTTGTCTCACCCTGCTTTTTAATAAAAAAGTAAATAGAAAAACAAAAATATTAGATTATGGAAGTAATTTGCTAGCACTCTCCAATATTAAATCAAAAATAAATGTAAAATTGTTTAATTTTTCAATTTATGATCCTTTCTATTCAAAAAAATATCAAAAAATAAAAAAACCTTTTAAAATTAACTTAATTACAAGAAAAGAAAAACTTAGAATTAAAAAATTTGATATTATTAATTTTGGATCTTGTCTTCAGTATATTGATGATCTTAAATCTTTAAAAGATCATCTTAATTTTAAACTTGTTGATACAGTTTCGATTACAGCAACACCAATTTCTCTAACCAAAGAATACAAGTTAAAACAAAAAAATCACAAAAATTTAATTCAAAATATTCATTCATTAGAAAAAATAAAAAAATATTTCAATAAAATGAATTTTAATCTAATTTTTAAATCAGCCATGGACAATAAATATATTGCTTCGCAAAAAAAGATTAAAAATATTTATTCATTAAACTTAATATTTAGTAAAAAAAATAATTTACTTTCTTAAATTTAATTTATTTTTATTAGTATCGAAAAAAAAAATTGGCCAACATAATGGATTAGAATATTTATTAAACCAATACGAAATATATCTTTCAGCTAAAAATGTATATACTCTTGTTTTAGCATAACCTTTGAGGTCAAAACCAAAAATTTGCTCACATTTTTCTAACCAAGTAAAAACTGACAAAAAATACTCGTTCATAAGTTTTTTTGATCTACAAATAAACATATTCTCTCTATTAAATGATTTATTTGTATTAACGAAATTTCTAAAGTCATTTCTTTCTTTTTCATCTAAAACATCAATAGCTTTATCTAAAATTCCAACTCCATGGAAAAAATCAAATTGCAATTTAATATTTTGATTTTCTTTTTTAAATGCAAAAATATTATTCTTTAATATCTTTAAAGAAGAAAAACCATTTTTTACTATTTTACTGAGTCTGTATCCCTTATTTACGTACATTTGATCTCCAAGAATAACTTGATAATTTTCCCAAGTCGAATGAGGTTCTTTTAAGATATAATGAGAATAATTATTTGAATTTATTAAATTATTTAAATCATCTGACTTAATTTTATCTTGATTGCTCCAATGGTGCCTGTAATGAGAAAATCCTATCCACTTATTATCAGGAACTTTATCTAATTTATTTTTCCAAAACCAATAATAAAAACTATACTCACCATAATATAGGTTTTTATGTGAAATATTTTTACCTTCATTATCCTTTAACCACTCTGACCTAAAATTCTCTTTGCCAAGACCTACCGGGATATAACCTAGTGCTTTTACATTTTCTAAATGATCATCATATAAACACATGTTGTAAATATCCAATTTATCCATTTTTCTTTCCAACTTTGATATTTATACTCATTTTATTATATATTTTAATTTATATAATAATTAATTATGAATAAAAATATAAATGAAGAATTACAATCAGCAACTTTTGAGAGATTGTTAGAGCATCTAGATAAAAGAAAAGATGTTCAAAATATTGATCTAATGAATTTAGCTGGTTTTTGTAGAAACTGTATTTCAAGATGGTATAGGGAGGAAGCTGAAAAAAAAGGTGTTTCTATTTCTGATCTTGAAGCTAGAAAGCATGTTTATGGAATGCCTTACCCTGAGTGGAAAGAAAAATATCAGAAATAATTATTTCTCTTTTAATCTAGGAAACAATTCTACAAAGTTACAAGGTTTATGATTTATATCTAATTGATGTTTTAATATTCCTTCCCAAGCATCAGTTACACCTCCAGAAGATCCTGGCAGTGCAAAAACATATTTTCCATTTGCTAATACTGCGCTTGCTCTTGATTGTATCGCCGAAGTACCCACAGTTTTTAAACTTATATTTCTAAATACTTCCCCAAAACCTGGTATTTGTTTATCTGCTATTTCATCAATCGCTTCTGGAGTTATATCTCTGCCTGTTAGTCCTGTTCCTCCAGTGGTAATAATTACATCTATTTTTTTATTCTTGAGCCAATCTTTTAATATTAAAACTATTTCATTCTTATTATCTTTACATATTTTTCTATCTGTCAAAATATGATTAGCTTCTCTAATCTTATCAACTAAGATTGCACCAGATTTATCATTATCAAATGTTCTGGTATCTGTTACAGTTAAAAGTGCAATGTTTACTTTCATAAAAATTTATTGATATGATTATATTATCAATTTTATTTTTTATAACAGCAATTTTATATTCAAGTGTTGGCTTTGGAGGTGGGTCAACCTATTTAGCTTTATTGTTAATTTGGGATGTTCCCTACTATGTTTTTCCAGTAATAGCACTTCTTTGTAACATAATTGTTGTTACAGGTAATTCTATTAATTATGTGCGGGCTGGAAATCATAATTTTAAATTATTAATACCATTCTTGATTGGTTCAATTCCAATGGCCTTTGTAGGTGGTACTTTATTGATAAATAAAGAAATATTTGAAATTTTATTATTCTTGGTTCTATCAGTTGCAGGGATATTATTATTGATAAATAATAAATCTTACATAGAAAAAAACATTACAGTAAAAAAAATCAATTCAATTTTTTCAATCTTAGTAGGTTCTGTTATAGGGCTAATTTCTGGTATAGTGGGTATTGGAGGTGGAATTTTTCTTAGCCCTATTCTTTTTTTATTAAAAGCTGATAAGCCTAAAAATATTGTTACTTCAGCATCATTATTTATACTTATTAACTCAATTTTTGGAATCTTGGGACAATTAACAAAAGAAGCTGTATTAGATAAAATTATATTATATCTGCCTTTATTCTTAGCAGTTTTAATTGGTGGTATTCTTGGAAATTATTTAAATCTAAAAATTTTGTCCAATAGAACACTTGCCATAATAACATCGATATTGGTGATTTTTGTTTCAATAAGAATGGGTTTTAGAATTTTCATTTAATCATTTTTTTGTTATCCGCTTTTCTAACAAAATAAATACCAACGCTAACAGCTATTAAAGAAATTAATACTTTTGTTGTAATGAGTTCTTTTAAAAAAATATAACTTAAAATAGTTCCAAAAATAGGTATTAAATAAGAAACTTGTGACTGAAATATTAAGCCATTATTTACTAAAATTCTAAATCTTAACAACCAAGCAATTCCTGTAGAGACCAATCCTAAATAAATTACAGAGATTGTAGAGTCTAGTCTTGGGGTAACATTCCATGGTTGTTCAATAAAACTCACAAGAGGAATTAAAATAATAATTGCCCAAATTAATATTGAGCCTGTAACATTTTCATTTTTTTTCTTGCTTATTTTTAAAGTTAAAACCCCTCCAATAACATAACAAGTTGATCCAACAAGAATTAATAGTGCAGATAAAAAATTGTTGTCATCTATCAGTAGATTGTCAGAAAATAAATAAATTATTCCAGAAAAACCAATTAAAATTCCAAAGGTTTTTATAAAATTAAACTTTTCATTTTTTGTATAAAAGTGACCTAATACAGTTGAACTTAAGGGTGTAGTGGACATTAATATAGCTGCCAAATTACTTTGAACAGATTTTACTCCATAAGCAATTAAAAAAAATGGTGCTACTAAATTTATAAATCCAATCATTGCAAACCAATGCCAATCTTTAGAAAAAGCCTCAATCTTAATATTTTTGTAATAACAAAGTAAAAGAACTGGGATCGCTCCAAAAAAGACTCTTAGAAATGCAATCGTTACAGGTCCAAATGAATATGTAGCAATCTTAATATTAAAAAAAGCTGATGCCCAGATTAAAGCTAACACAGTCAATAAAATATAATCAATTAATTTTGGTTGTCTCATTCAGCTATTTCTTTAATTTCACCTGATGTTAATTTTACTAATTGATTAAATTGTATTTTGAAAACACAATTTGGATGACCTGCTGCAGCAAAAACTGTTGTAAATCTTTCTAAATTTGTATCAACATATATTTTTACTTTACTTAAATGCCCAACAGGTGAAACTCCTCCTATTGTATAGCCCGTAATTTTTTTAACATCATCAGGATTTGCCATTGAAACATCTTTTTCATCTAAAATTTTTTTAAGTGTTTTTAATGAACATCTTTTATCCCCTGAGACTAAACAAAGTATAAAAATGTCACCGGCACTAAAAAGTAAACTCTTAACAATTGCTCCAACACTACAACCTAAAGCTGTAGCTGCATCTTGAGCTGTCCTTGCTGTTTGTTCTAAACAGATAATCTCAAGATTAGGGTCAAATTCTTTGATTGATTTTTCAGCTCTTTTAACTGGCTCTTTATTAAATATTGAATTCACAGATTTTAAAAATTTTTGTTTAATAATATTGCATAAATACACCACTTATGTGAAAATTGCATAGGTGTTATTTATTAAATAAGCAATATTTTTAGTGATTATTTTGTTACTTACCATCTACAGAATTATATAGGAGACTAAATGAGCGCAGCAAATGTTTTAAAGTTTATTAAAGATAAAGAGGCAGAATTTGTAGATCTTAGGTTTACGGACCCTAGAGGCAAACTTCAACACTTAACAATGGATGTAGGTGTGGTTGATGAGGATATGCTGAATGATGGAGTCTTTTTTGATGGTTCATCAATTGCAGGATGGAAAGCAATTAATGAGTCTGACATGATTTTAAAACCGGATACTGCAAGAATGTTTATGGATCCTTTTACTTCTCATAACACTGTAGTTTTATTTTGTGATATTTTGGATGCTATAAAAAGATCTCCTTACGAAAGAGATCCAAGAGGTGTTGCAAAAAAAGCTGAAGAATATTTAAAATCATCTGGTATTGGAGATAAAGCATTTTTTGGTCCTGAGCCTGAATTTTTTGTATTTGATGACGTAAGAATAAAGAATGATATGAATGAATGTGGATTTAAAATTGATAGCAAAGAAGGTCCATATAATTCAGGTAAAGAATATGAAAATGGAAATATGGGACATAGACCCCCAATAAAAGGTGGGTATTTCCCAGTGCCACCTGTTGATAGCGAGCAAGATATGCGGGGTGAATATTTAAAAAATTTAAAAGAAGTTGGTATTAAAGTTGAAAAACACCACCATGAAGTTGCTCCAAGTCAACATGAGTTAGGTATGTACTTTGGAACTTTAGTAGATCAAGCAGACAATGTTCAATTGTATAAGTATGTTGTCCAAATGGTTACACATTCGTTTGGAAAAACTGCAACTTTCATGCCAAAACCTGTTGCTGGTGATAATGGTTCTGGTATGCATATCCACCAATCTATTTGGAAAGGTGATACACCAGTATTTTCTGGTGACGCTTATGCTGGTTTATCAGAAACTGCTTTGCACTATATTGGTGGAATTCTAAAACACGCTAAAGCAATTAATGCTTTTGCTAACTCTACTACTAATAGTTATAAAAGACTAATTCCAGGTTTTGAAGCTCCTGTGCTTCTTGCTTACTCGGCTAGAAATAGATCTGCTTCATGTCGAATACCTATTACTTTAAGTAAAAAAGGAGCTAGATGTGAAATAAGATTTCCTGATGCCTCAGGGAACCCTTATCTAACTTTTGCAGCAATGCTTATGGCTGGTCTCGATGGTATTAAAAATAAAATTCATCCAGGAGAGTCGTTTGATAAAGATTTGTATGAATTGCCACCAGAAGAAGTTAGTGCCATTCCAACTGTTTGTGGTTCACTTAGAGAGGCTATGGAAAATTTGGATAAAGATAGAGAATTCTTAACTCAAGGTGGAGTGTTTACTGATGATCAAATTGATGCTTACATTGCACTTAAGTTTGAAGAGATACATAAATTTGAGCATGCACCTCATCCAGTTGAATTTGAGATGTATTACAGTAGTTAGTAATTAATTACTGTCTCGTAGTTGCGATCGTATCTTTGTTAACACCTTTTTTAACAACATAATCCTGAGTGCCGTTCGCACCAGTTTCTACTTCCTTACGAAGATCTTTAAAAAAAGTTCTTTGCTTTAAAGAATTTTTAAGGTTTTTAACAAGATTTTTAAATTCAAACGTGTTCATGATTCATTTATACATTAGATATGCGTTAAATGCAATACTGATATGCAAATAATGGGATAATACAACCTATCCGGTTTTAAAAGACTCTCCACAACCACAACGCTCGGTTTCGTTAGGGTTATTAAAGACAAATGAAGAGGATAATTCCTCTTTTTTATAATCCATTTCAGTCCCAAGTAGGTACATTACAGCAGCAGAGTCGACAAATACCTTAACACCTTTTTCCTCTATAACTTCATCGTTTGGATTAGTTTCTTTTGTATATTCCATAACGTATGACATTCCAGCACAACCACCTGATTTTACTGAAACTCTCACACCAAGTGAACCTTGTTCAGCATTGGACATGATTTCTTTAATTTTTAAAGCAGCATTATCGCTTAATTTAATAATAGGACTCATTATAAGTTTAACTCCAGTTTAGCTGCATCAGACATCATATCTTTATTCCAAGGTGGGTCCCAAACTAATTCTAAATCAACTTCTTCAATTCCTTCAACTTGCATTGCTCCTTCTTTAACTTCTTTTGGTAAACTTTCAGCAACAGGACAATTTGGAGTTGTTAAAGTCATTTTAATTTTAGCAGATTTTTCATTTTCAACTTGTATATCATAAATTAATCCCAATTCATAAATATTCACAGGTAACTCAGGGTCGTAAATCTTTCTAATTTCTTCTATAATTTGTTCTTTTTTAGACATATTTAATTTTCTGTTTTAACCTCTTCTTTTTTCTCATCAATAGCTGAAACAAGAGTATGCCAAGATAGTGTTGCACACTTAACTCGCATTGGATATTGTTTCACTCCTGACAAACACATTAATTTTGTTTTTTCATCCTCTTTTAAATTTTCCGATTTCAATTCAGGATTTTCTTTTATCATTCCTAAAAAATCCTCAACAATTTCTTTAGCTTCGTGTTCATTTTTACCTTTAATTAAGTCTGTCATAATTGATGCTGATGCCATTGAAATAGCACACCCACTACCTTCAAATGAAATAT
>JBJLDI010000015.1:0-10040 GCA_045567235.1 Candidatus Pelagibacter sp. | reverse complement strand
GCTGCTGACAAGTTAAGATCAGGAAATACTGGAGACAATCCATTTAAGAAAAAAGAGGTAAGACAAGCTCTTTACCAAGCAATTGATATTGAGGCTATCAAGAAAAAAGTTATGAGAGGTTTAAGTGAGCCTGCAGGAATTATAACTTTTCCAGGGGTAACAGGTTATACCAAAGCTCTTGATAAAAGATTACCTTATGATGTTGATGCTGCAAAAAAACTATTAGCTGATGCAGGATATCCAAGTGGTTTTGATGTTGAGTTAAGATGTCCGAATGACAGGTATGTAAATGATGAAGCAATTTGTACTGCTGTTGTAGGGATGTTAGGAAAAATAGGTGTCAACGTAAACTTATTTTCTCAAACTAAAAGTAAACACTTTAAAGAACTTAAAGATAACCAGGGTGATTTTTATATGTTAGGCTGGGGTGTTCCTACTTTAGATAGTCACTACGTTTTCCATTATCTATATGAAACTGATGCTAGCTGGAACAAAGTAAACTTCAGCAACGCAGATGTTGATGCTGCTATTAGAGTAATGGAGGGTGAAGTTGATTTAGATAAAAGAAATGCTGCTATTGCAAAAGCTTGGAAAATTGTGAAGGATGATATTGCTTATTTACCTTTGCATCACCAAGTAATTTCTTGGGCATCAAAATCAAATGTTGATGTTCCTATAAGACCGAATAATGAACCATTATTCCGTTTTTCTAAAGTAAACTAAATTAATTAATACAAGCCCTTTTATACAAAAGGGCTTGTAAACTTTCTTCGTACATTGATAAAATATTTTCTTAAACGGTTATTTCAATCAGCAATGGTAATGCTGGTTGTTGCCTTTGTTTCATTTTCATTATTTAACTTTGTGGGTGATCCAATAAATAATATGGTTGGAGAAGAAACTTCAGATCAAGATAGAGCAGAGCTTAGAGAAACTTTAGGATTAACTGATCCAATTCCTGTTCAATTTTTTAGGTTTGTGCTTAACGCTTCTAAAGGACAATTTGGGATTTCTTATCAATTAAAAAGACCTGTTTCAGAATTAATTGTTGAACGATTGCCAGCCACCATTGAGCTTGTAGTAATTTCAGCATTAATTGCCCTAATTTCTGGTACTTTACTGGGTGTTTATACAGGCATAAACAGGAAGGGTTTTTTAAGTGATATTATTTTAGCTATTTCATTATTAGGAGTTTCACTGCCTACTTTTGTAATTGGTATTTTGTTTATTTATCTTTTTGCAGTCATCTTAGGAATTTTACCATCCTTTGGAAGAGGTGATGTAGTCGACTTGGGATTTTGGGCTACTGGATTTTTGACAATTTCAGGGTTGAAAGCGATTATACTTCCATCTGTTACTCTTAGTCTTTTTCAAATGACATATATTATTAGACTCGTTAGGGCTGAAATGATGGAGATTTTGCAAACTGATTATATAAAGTTTGCACGAGCAAGAGGAATAAGTGAAAAAAGCATAAAATATAAACATGCATTAAAGAATGGTTTAATTCCTGTAATAACTATCGCCGGAATAAATATTGGAACACTTATTGCATTTTCAATAATTACTGAAACTGTTTTTCAATGGCCAGGGATGGGATTTCTTTTTATCCAAGCTGTTCAATTTGTTGATATTCCAATTATGTCTGCTTATTTAGTTTTTATAGCTTTTGTGTTTGTAATGATTAATTTCATAGTGGACATTTTATATTATTTTATAGACCCAAGAATTAGGGTTAAAGGAGATGTTGCAAGTGGATAACAATATACTTAACACTTGGAATAGAGTTAAAGATAGCGATATCTATTATAGTTTTATTAAATCACCAACTGCAATTATATCTTCAATAATTTTATTTATTATATTTTTTTGCTCATTTTTTGTAGAATTTATTACCCCTTACAATCCTTTTGATCCATCTTCTCTTTCATTAATGGATGCTTTTACTCCACCATCATGGACTGAGGATGGTTTAGCCAAATTTATTTTAGGAACTGATGGTCAAGGTAGAGATTTATTGTCTACAATTCTTTATGGCTCAAGGATTTCATTAATTGTAGGTTTTTCTGCAATCATATTTAGCCTAATACTAGGTGTAGGTTTAGGATTAACAGCTGGTTATTTTGGTGGAAAATATGAAATGATTGTAATGAGATTTACAGACGTTCAACTAACAGTTCCAAGTATTTTGATGGCACTTTTAGTTGATGGCATAGCCAGAGGGCTTATCTCAAGAGAAATGCATGATGAAATGGCAATTTATGTTTTAATATTTGCAATTGGAATTTCTGAATGGCCTCAATTTGCAAGAGTTTCTAGAGCCGCAACTTTGGTAGAGAAAAATAAAGATTATGTTTCAGCATCAACAATTATTGGAGTTTCAAATATAATTATTATGTTCAAACATATTTTGCCAAATATTTTACGGCCAGTATTAGTAATAGGAACCATTGGACTTGCTTTAGCAATTATCGCTGAGTCTACATTAAGTTTCTTAGGTGTTGGTGTACCACCCACAACTCCATCTTTAGGTACATTGATTAGACTTGGTAATGACTTTTTGTTTTCAGGAGAGTGGTGGATAACATTTTTTCCAGCTATTTTTTTAGTATTGTTGGCATTTTCTATTAATTTATTAGGGGATTGGATGAGAGATACTCTTAATCCAAAATTAAAAAAATGAGTTTCTTAAAAATAAAAGATTTAAGTGTTGATTACAAAATGAGAAAAGACACTATTTATGCCGCAAAAAATGTAAATATTGAGGTTAACAAAGGTGAAATATTAGGACTAGTAGGTGAGTCTGGATCAGGAAAAAGTACAGTTGGAAATGCAATAATTAATTTAATTGATAAACCGGGTAAAGTTTCAAGTGGTTCAGTAATGTTGGGTGATCTTAATATCCATGAAAATCCTGATAATATTGTTAAATACCGTGGTAACAAAATAGGTTTAATATTTCAAGACCCTCAAACATCACTTAATCCAATACTTACAATTGGTGAGCAATTAATAGAAACAATTCTAGCTCATCTTGATTTGAGCAAAGAAGAAGCAAAAGATAAAGCAATAAGCTTATTAAAAGAAGTTGGAATTAAAGATGCAGAGAATAGATTTGATAATTATCCTCACCAGTTTTCAGGAGGGATGAGACAAAGAGTTGTAATTTCGCTTTCTTTATGTTGTGAACCTGAACTTTTAATTGCAGACGAGCCAACTACTGCATTGGATGTCTCTATTCAATCACAAATTTTAGATTTAATTAAAAAATTAACTAAAGAGAGAAACCTTGCAGTAATTTTAATAACTCATGACATGGGAGTTATTGCCGAAACAGCTAATAGAGTCGCTGTTATGAAAAATGGAAATGTAGTTGAGATAGGATTGACAAAAGAAATTTTAACAAATCCAAAAGAAACATATACAAAAAGTTTAGTTAGATCTGTCCCACCAACAAATAAAAAAATATCTAGATTTGTAATTGTTGAAAAAGAAAACGAAAATAATAAAGAAAATAATTTAAAAATTTTAAATAGATGGACTAATAAAAAAATCATTGAACAAGATTTAATCCAAGTTAAAAATTTGAGTAAAACTTTCGATGATAATTTTTTTACTGAAAATTCAAAAAATTCTATCTTGGCAGTAAATGATGTTTCCTTCAATATTAAGGAAGGCGAGTCATTTGGATTGGTTGGAGAAAGCGGAAGTGGAAAATCGACAATAGCAAAAATGATTGTAAATTTATACAAACCTTCAAAAGGGGATATTTTTTTTGATAATGTTTGTGTAACAAAAATAAAACATAATTTAGAAATGATGAAATTTAGAAAACAAATACAAATGATCTTTCAAGATCCCTATTCATCACTAAATGGAAGATTAAAAGTAAAAGATATAGTTTCAGAACCTATTAAACTTCATAATCCATCTATTAGTAAAAACGATTTAGATAGTTATGTTTTTGATTTATTAGAGTCAGTTGAACTTTCTCAAAATTCAGCCGATCGTTACCCACATGAATTTTCTGGCGGTCAAAGACAAAGAATATCGATTGCAAGAGCTTTAGCAACACAGCCAAGGCTTTTAGTTTGTGATGAACCAACTTCTGCTTTGGATGTAAGTATACAGGCTCAAATATTAAATTTATTAAAAGACATTCAGGAACAATTAAATTTAACTATATTATTCATTAGTCATGATTTGCCAGTTGTTAGACAAATGTGTGATAGAATTGGAGTCTTAAAAGATGGTAAATTATGTGAAGTTTCAAATACAGAAGAGTTATTTTTAAAACCACAACATAATTATACAAAAGAACTTTTGCAGCTGATGCCTAAAATTGAGTCTATTTATAAATAATTCAAACTTGACCTAAAATGGTCTACAAATAAAAAGAAAACAACTTATTATTTTGCAATATCCCTTATAGATTGTATTATAGTCTTTCAAAAAAATTAGGTTATGAGCGACAAAGATAAAGTTTTTATATTTGATACTACTATGCGAGATGGTGAACAATCACCAGGAGCATCTATGAGCGTTGAAGAGAAAATTCAAATTTCAAGAGTTTTTGATGAGATGGGTATTGATATAATTGAGGCAGGTTTTCCAATATCTTCTCCAGGAGATTTTGAGGCGGTAAGCGCTATAAGCAAAAGTATTAAAAACTCAATTCCATGTGGATTAGCTCGAGCAAAAAAAAAAGATATTGATGCATGTCATGAGTCTTTAAAATTTGCAAAAAGATTTAGGATACACACATTCATCTCAACAAGTCCTGTTCATATGAAACATAAACTTAACATGACTGATGAACAAGTATTAGAGGCTATTAAAGAGAGTGTAACTTACGCAAGAAATTTTACAGATGACGTAGAGTGGTCATGTGAAGATGGTACAAGAACAAACTTAGACTTTATGTACAAAACAATAGAACTAGCAATAAATTGTGGAGCAAAAACTATTAATATACCAGACACAGTTGGCTATTCTATTCCAGAAGAATTTGCTAGAACAATCACCTCAATTAAAAATAATGTACCTAATATTGATAAAGCAATTATTTCTGCTCACTGTCATAATGACCTTGGTCTAGCTGTAGCAAATGCATTGTCAGGATTGTCTGCAGGTGTTAGACAAATTGAGTGCACTATTAATGGGATAGGAGAGAGAGCAGGTAACGCAGCACTTGAAGAAATTGTAATGGCAATTAAAACTAGAGAAGATTTATTGCCTTATAAGACTGGTATCAAAACAGAATTAATCAGTAAGGCTTCTAAGATTGTTTCAAATGCAACTGGCTTTCCTGTTCAATTCAATAAAGCAATAGTTGGAAAAAATGCTTTTGCTCACGAGTCAGGTATTCATCAAGACGGAATGTTAAAAAATAGAGAAACTTATGAAATTATGTCTCCAGAAAGTGTTGGAGTTAAAAAAACATCTTTAGTGATGGGAAAACATTCAGGAAGACATGCATTTAAAGATAAATTAAGTGACTTAGGTTATTCAGATGTAACAGATGATGTTGTTCAAGCAGCTTTTGGAAAGTTTAAAATTTTGGCTGATAAGAAAAAACATATTTATGATGAAGATATCGTTGCTTTGGTAGACGATAGTTTAATAATTGATAATAAGATTAATGCAATAAATCTTAAATCTTTAAAAGTATTTGCTGGGACTGGTGAACCCCAAAGAGCAGATATGACATTAGATGTTTTTGGAGATATAAAAAAAACCTCTCAGATAGGTGATGGTCCAGTTGATGCAATTTTTAAATGTATTAAAGATTTATATCCACATGATGTAAAACTTTCTCTTTATCAGGTTCATGCAGTTACAGAAGGTACTGATGCTCAAGCAACAGTGAGTGTAAAGATTGAAGAAAATGATAGAACCACTGTTGGTCAATCAGCAGACACAGATACTTTAGTTGCTTCAGCAAATGCATACTTAAATGCACTAAACAAAATGTTGATTAAAAGAGAAAAAAAATCACTTTATAAAAACATAGAACCTAAGAAGATAAAAGGAGTATTTTAATGGGATTATTTGATAAAGTAAAAAAGATTTGGAGCCAAGATATGGCGATAGACCTAGGAACTGCTAACACATTAGTAGTTGTAAAAGGTCAAGGTGTTGTTCTTAACGAGCCATCAGTAGTTGCAATTGTTGATCAAGGTGGAAAAAAACAAGTTTTAGCAGTTGGTGATGAAGCTAAGACAATGCTTGGAAGAACCCCTGGAAACATTAGTGCTATTAGACCTTTAAGAGATGGTGTAATTGCAGATTTTATTGTGACAGAGGAAATGATTAAACATTTTATTAAAAAAGTCCATAAAGGAAGTACTTTTGCTAATCCTAGAATTTTAATTTGTGTACCAACTGGTTCTACTCCTGTTGAAAGAAAAGCAATTCAAGATAGTGCGCTAGCAGCAGGTGCAAGAAGAGTTCAATTAATTGAAGAACCAATAGCAGCAGCGATTGGTGCAGGGCTTCCAATTTCTGAAGCAACAGGATCAATGGTGGTTGATATTGGAGGTGGTACTAGTGAAATAGCAGTAATGTCATTAGGTGGTTTAGTTTATTCAAAATCTTTAAGAGTTGCAGGAGATGCAATGGATTCAGCTTTAGTAAATTATATGAGAAAAGAGTACAACTTAATGATAGGAGATAGTACTGCAGAAAAAATTAAAAAAGAAATTGGTACTGCAATACCAACTAACGATAATACCTATCCTGTTAAAGGTAGAGATTTAAGATCTGGAACTCCAAAAGAGGTTAATATTACTGAAGAAGATACCGCAGAAGCATTGAATGATATTTTGAAAGAAATGGTTGATGGTATTAAAAATGCCTTAGAAGCAACTCCTCCAGAATTATCAGCTGACTTAGTTGACATGGGATTAACATTAACAGGAGGTGGAGCTTTATTAAAAAATATTGATAAAAGATTCTCTAAAGAAACAGGTTTACCGGTTCATATAGCTGAAGATCCATTATCCTGTGTAGCTATAGGTACAGGAAAAGCTTTGGATCAAGAAGAAACTTTCTCTACTATGCTTACTGAGTATTAAGAGTAATGGCTACAAGCAGAGATGATTTTGTAATAGCAATCAGATCAGCTTTTCTAAAAAAAACTACTAAGCAAAAATTTTCTTTATTAACATTAGTTATAATATCTATTTTTATAGTATTTCTATCTAGTTTAAATTTTACAATAGTAAATAAAACAAAAATTTTTATAAATGAAATAGTTTACAGATCCTCATTTATTGTCTCTATACCAGAAAATCTAATTAAAAAATCTTATTTGGGAATTAGAGAATATTCAAACTTTTATAAAGATTATAATACTAATATAGAAGAATTAGAAAATTTAAAATCAAAAGAAATATCAAGTAAAATTATTATTAGTGAAAACAAAGAGCTAAAAAATCTAATTGAAGATTATACTCTTTCATCAAATAAGATATTAGCAAAAGTAATTGTCGATCATGGGAGTCCTTTTTTAAGAACTATAATTATTAACAAAGGGAGTTCCGAAGGGTTGGAAATTGGCACAAATATTTATGATAGAAACTACTTAGTGGGAAGAGTAATAGAGGTAAATTATAAATCTTCAAGGGTGCTATTATTATCAGACTTAAATTCAAGTGTTCCAATTTCAATTACACCAGGAAATGTTCAAGCTATCGTTGTTGGTGATGGAAAGAATTCAGGACAAATCAAATATATTAAAGATAATTTAGCTAAATATATAGAAGATCAGAGTATAGCTTACACTTCAGGAACTGGCTCAATTTTTAAAAGTGGAATTCCTGTTGGAAGGGTGAGTAAAATAGAAAACCGTTTTTTGATCAATTTTTACAGCGATTTTGAACAACTCAAATACGTATTTGTGGAAATCAAGCAAGAAAAAGCAACACAGGATCAATCAAACCTGGAAAATAATGAAAACAAAGAAATATCATCATCAGATACAGAAAAAATAAAATTAGACATACTAAATGAAGAAAAGAGAATATTGGATGAAACTAACAGTAAATTTCTTGAAGAAAATCAATTTTTAAAATCTCAAACCAATGAACTTAATAATAAAATTTATGATTTACAAAATAAATTAGTTACTACAGAAAAAAAACTTTCACAAAATATCATAGATCAAAAAGAGCTTGAATTTTTAAGATTAAATTTGATTTATAGTTCAAAATGCACAAGAGCAGCATTTAAAACGGGATATAAAGTTGGCACACCAGAATACAAAGCTTGTATTTTACGTAGAGGTAAAAAATTAAATGATTAAATTTGAAAAAAAGAATTTTATATATAAAATTTATACTTGGTTACCAATTATAATTTTGTATGTATCTGTTTTAAACGAGTTTGATCTTAATTATTTAAATATAGATTATTTTTCTTTTAACTTTCCTTTCTTATTAATTTTTTACTTTGCATTGAAAGAATATAACAAATTTGATTATTTATTAGTTTTTTTAGCAGGTTTGATTAATGACACTGTTGTTGGTTTGCCTCTAGGGATAAGCTCACTTTCATATATTTTGGTTTGTATATTTGCATCTTATCTAAGAAATATAACTATTAGACCTCATCTAATTAAAGATTGGTTTTATTTTTTATTTGTAATTAGTTTGATTAATTCAGTTAATTATTCTGTATTATTTTTATTCTTTTCTTATGATTTAGATATTATGTTTTATATAATTAATAATCTGTTTACTTTTTTATTTTATATTCCGGCATCTTATATTTTGAATTATTATTTTAAGGCAATTCATGATTGATCAGAGTGATAACGTTTTAAAATTGAGTTCTCTTAATAGACGTATGTTTATTTTAGCAGCAGCTAAAGTAGTTATTTTGGGTGGCATTGTAAGTCGATTATTTTTTTTACAGATCAAGGAAAATAAAAAATATTTAACTCTTTCAGACAAAAATAGAATTCGTGAATGGAAACTGCCACCTGTAAGAGGTGAGTTTAAAGACTACTTCGGAAATATAATTGCAGGTAATTTTGAGGCATATCAGCTTCATATAATACCTGAACAAGTTGAGGATTTTAGATATGTTATAACTAGAGTAAAAGATATTTTGAATTTATCGGATAAACAATTTCAAAAAGTTATTAAAAAACAAAAAGAGATAAAATCCTGGGAAACTTTAATTGTTGCAGATAATTTAAGTTGGGAAAAATTTTCCAAAATTAACAATCAGCTATACGATCTAAATGGTGTTAAACCTGTTGTTTCTATTTCAAGAAATTATCCTTACAAAGATAATTACACACATATCTTAGGCTATGTAAGCCAAGCTAATGAAAAAGATATTTTGTTAAACACAACTGTAAAAGAAAAATTTGTCCAAGGATTAAAGGTTGGAAAAATTGGTTTAGAGAAGTCTTTTGAAAATATTTTAATTGGAGATAATTCAATTGAAAGATATGAAGTTAATGCCTATGGAAGAAGAATTAGTCAATTAGCTTTTAAAAATGGTGATAAAGGTGAAATTATTCAACTAACTGTCGATACAGAGGTTCAAAAATTCGCAAATGAATTGTTAGCAGAAAAGGCAGGTTCTATTTGTGTAATGGATATTTTTACTGGTGAGGTAATTGCAATGCACTCATCACCTTCTTTCGACCCAAATTCTTTTGTATTTGGAATAAGCAAAGATGAATGGCAATTAATTAGAAATAATCCGATGAAGCCTTTGATAAACAAAACTTTATCAGGAAATTATTCTCCAGGATCAACAATTAAACCGATAGTAGCATTATCAGCATTAGAAAATAATATCGTTTCTCCAAAATTTACAGTTAATTGTAAAGGCCACGAACATCCATTGGAATTATATGGGCAAAAGTATCATTGTTGGAAAAAAGAGGGTCATGGATTTGTAAATTTAAGAGAAGCAATGAAACAATCATGTGATACCTATTTTTATGAAGTAGCAAGAAAACTTGGTGTAGATAGATTAAGTGAAACTGCAAAAAAATTTGGATTAGGAAAAAAAGTCTTTAA
>JBJLDI010000014.1:0-10258 GCA_045567235.1 Candidatus Pelagibacter sp. | reverse complement strand
CCATAAGTTACTATATGCTCCTTATCAACTTCAAAAAATTTTCTTAAATTTTTTCTAGTATCACTTCTTCCAAATCCATCGGTTCCTAAAGAATAAAAACTTTTATTAATATAAGGTCTAATTTGATCTGAGTTCATTCTCATATAATCAGATGCAGCTAAAATAGGCCCCTCAGTCTTATCTAAACACTTTTCAACATAAGATTTTTTTTGTTCCTTGGCTGGATTTAAAAGATTATATCTCTCTACCTCTAAGCCATCTCTCCTTAATTCATTAAAACTTGTTACACTCCAAATTTCACTATCTATTTGATATTCTTTTTGGAGTATCTCTGCACCTGCTATCATTTCTCTCAAAATTGTGCCTGAACCTAAAAATTGAATTTTAGTTTTTTTGTACTTATTAAATTCTTTTATTTTATACATACCTTTTAAAATTCCCTCTTCACAAAATTTATCTTTTGGCATCTCAGGGTGAGGATAATTTTCGTTCATGGTTGTGATATAGTAAAAAATGTTTTCTTTTTTCTCATGCATCCTCTTCAAACCATCTCTGAAAATTACTGCTAGCTCATAGTGAAATGTTGGATCATATGATACACAATTTGGGATAGTTGATGCCATTAAATGACTATGCCCATCCTGGTGTTGCAAACCTTCTCCTGCTAAAGTTGTTCTTCCTGCTGTTGCACCAATCAAAAATCCTCTAGATTGACTATCTGCTCCCGCCCAAGCAAAATCACCTATTCTTTGAAAACCGAACATAGAATAAAATAGATAAATAGGTATCATTTCAATATCATGATTTGTGTATGAAGTGCCTGCAGCAATCCACGAGGACATCGCTCCAGCCTCTGTAATTCCTTCTTCTAAAACTTGTCCACTTTTTTCTTCTCTATATGAACTTAATTGTGCAGAATCTTCAGGTTCATATTTTTGACCTTCATGAGCATATATACCTATTTTTTGAAAAAAACCTTCCATTCCAAATGTTCTGGCTTCATCAGGTATAATAGGCACTAATCTTGAGGCAACATTTTTATCTCTTAAGAGATTAGTTAGCATTCGTACTAATGCCATTGTTGTGGACATTTCTTTTTTTCCAGTTGACTCTTTCATATTATTGAAAATATCTTTCGGAGGAGTCTTAATTGGTTTTGCATAAGTTGTTCTTTCTGGAATAAATCCACCTAATTGTAGTCTTCTTTCTTTAATATATTTTATTTCTGGAGAATTTTTATCTGGTTTATAATATTCAATATTTTTAACCTGTTCATCTGATAAAGGTACATCAAACCTGTCTCTGTAATACATTAAATCATCTACATCTAATTTCTTGGTCTGATGGGTAGTATTTACACTTTCTCCACTTTTACCCATACCGTAACCTTTTATAGTCTTAGCAATTATAACTGTTGGACTTCCTGTATTTTTAGTTGCCTTATCATATGCAGCAAAAACTTTATGAGGATCATGACCCCCTCTATTAAGTCTCCAAATATCTTTATCAGAAAGAGCTGAAACTAATTCTTTTGTTTCTGGGTATTTTCCAAAAAACTTTTCTCTTACATAAGCGCCATCTCTTGCTTTCATTGCTTGATACTCACCGTCAACAGTCTCGTTCATTGTTTTAACAAGATGTCCAGTTTTATCATTTGCTAATAATGAATCCCAATATGTTCCCCATATTACTTTAATAACATTCCATCCTGCTCCTCTAAAAATTCCTTCCAATTCTTGTATAATCTTTCCATTACCTCGTACTGGTCCGTCTAATCTTTGAAGATTACAATTTATTACAAATATTAAATTATCTAATTTTTCTCTTGATGCTAAACCAATTGCTCCTAAAGATTCTGGTTCATCCATTTCTCCATCTCCTAAAAATGCCCAAACTTTTCTTCCTTCATCTTTAATTAACCCTCTATTGATTAAATATTTCATGTACCTGGCTTGATAAATAGCCAGCATAGGGCCTAATCCCATTGAGACTGTTGGAAATTGCCAAAAATTTGGCATTAACCATGGATGTGGGTAGGATGACAGACCGCCTGGATTAACTTCTTGTCTGAAACTATCTAATTGTTTCTCATTTAGTCTGCCTTCAAGAAAAGCTCTTGCATACATTCCTGGTGCACTATGACCTTGAAAATAAACTAAATCACCACCAAATTTATTATTCTTTGCTCTCCAAAAATGATTCATTCCAATGTCATATAGAGTAGCTGCAGAAGCAAATGTTCCTATATGACCTCCAAGTTCAGGAAATTTCTTATTGGCTCTTACTACCATCGCAGCAGCGTTCCATCTTATCAATGATCTAATTCTTCTCTCAATATTTTGATCACCATTAGACTTTTTTTCCTCACTTACTGGGATTGTATTTATATAAGGTGTATTTTGTGTATAAGGAATATTTGCACCCCTAGTATAAGCTTTATTGATTAATTCCTTAATTAAATAATGAGCTCTTTCATTACCGTCTTTTTCAATTACAGCTGATAGAGATTCTAACCATTCATTAGTCTCTAATTGATCAATATCACCATCTTTTACAATTTTTATCCTTTCAATTTCTTCCTTTTCAATTTTTTTAGTTTCAGGTTTTTGTTGTTGAGTTTCTTTTAAAGCTTTTTCCGCTACTTTTATCAAATTTTCAGTATCTTTTGGAATAGTTTTAGATAGAGAAGATGTTTCATTCAAATTTGATATAATTAGAAGCAAATCTCCCTTTGAAACTTTATCTCCAACTTTTACTTTTACAGACTCTATTTTACCTGAAAAGGTTGATGGTATTTCTACACTAGATTTGTCACTTTCAATTGTAACAACTGGATCATTCTTTGAAATTTCCTGTCCTTCTTTGACTAGAAGCTCAATAACCTCTACGTTTTCGAAATCGCCTATGTCAGGAACTAATAATTTTTCTGTCATTTATTTTTTGCTTTATATTTCTTAAAATGTACTTAACTAATAATTCTAACACATTCTTTCCAATTTTTAGACACTCTTTAGGTTGATGCTACAAAAATGATTAAAAAGTTATTAAATATACTAATTCAACCAAAAGTTAGTAACTATATAGATGCTAAAACTTGGATACAAAAAATTTTATTAGAAGAAAAATACGGAAAAATTAATTCCTAAATTTTCTCAACACATAAAGCTATACCCATTCCACCACCTATACAAAGAGTTGCACAACCTTTATTTTTTTTTTCCCTTTTCATTTCATGTATCAAGGTAACCAATATTCTAGCTCCTGAAGCTCCAATCGGGTGACCAAGAGCAATAGCACCACCGTTAACATTTACTTTGTTTTGATCAATTCCTAATTCTCTTATTACTGCAATACTTTGGGCAGCAAAGGCTTCATTTATTTCAAATAAATCAATTTCATCTAAATTCCATTTTGCCTTTTTGATTGCCTCACGAACAGCCTCTATGGGTCCTAGCCCCATTAAGGCAGGATCCACACCAACGGATGCCCACGAAACTATTTTTGCTAATGGCTTAATAGATTTTTTTTTTGCTTCTTCTGAGGTGGTTAATAATAATGCTGCAGCTCCATCATTTATTCCTGAAGAGTTTCCTGGAGTAACAGTTCCATTTTCTTTAAAAACAGTTTTCAATTTTTCTAAATCGGACAATTTTAAACTCTCTCTTGGATGCTCATCCTTATCTAGAATGTTTCCATCTTGATTTATTTTAATCATCTCATCATCAAATTTATTATTATTGAAAGCTGCTAATGTTTTTTTTTGAGAATTTAAAGCAAATTCATCTTGGTCTTTTCTTGATATATTAAACTTTTTTGCAACATTTTCTGCAGTTACGCCCATATGATAATTGTTGAAAGCATCTGTTAATCCATCATTAATCATTGTATCTGACAATTTATCTTCAGAAATTTTTTTTTCATCGCGATAAAAGATTGAGTGTGGAGCTATTGACATATTTTCTTGACCTCCAGAAATAACATTAATTGACTCGCCTAATTTAATTGATTGATAACCTGATATCACTGCTCTTAGCCCAGAGCCACATACTTGATTAATAATATGCGCTGATTTTGAAATAGGTATTCCAGCGTTTATTGCAGCCTGTCTAGCTGGATTTTGCCCCGCACCAGCAGTCAATACTTGCCCCATAATTACCTCATCAATTTCATCTTTGCTGAACTTTGATTTTTCTAAAACCTTTTTTATAACTAATGATCCAAGTTGATCAGATCTCATATTTTTTAAAGAACCTTTATAAGTACCTATGGGTGTTCTAATTGCGCTAACAATCACCACTTCTTTTGATTTATAGTTCATAAAATTTTAAATTTGTCTTATAATTAAAATACACTAAAAATTAATATACTATAGTTAAATAAAATTAAAAATGCGCCTGTAGCTCAACTGGATAGAGCGCTTGGCTACGGACCAGGAGGTTCTGGGTTCGACTCCTAGCAGGCGCACCACAGGTAGACTAAATATGTTTAAATGGCTATTAAAAACTTCATTACAAATGTCAGTAATATATTTTTTTATAATTATTTTTATTATTTTATTAATCTTAACTTTTGTATTATAAAAAAATTATGTCTAAAGAATTTCAACAAATAAGTTTAAATCCTGGATTTATGAAACATAATGGTGGTTTAATGTTTAGAAATATTTCCGAAACTGAATATGAATTTAAATCTACTATAAATGAAAATCATTTAAACGCTGCTGGCATAACTCACGGAGGATATTTATCAGCTTTGATAGATGCAGGGGCTGGGACAGCGGCTCATAGATCAGCAGAAAATGCACCTTGTGTGACTATTTCATTAGATTTAAAATTTATAGGTGTATCAAAAGTTGGTGATGAAATTAAAGGAAATGTTAAAATATTAAAAAAAACAAAAACACTAATTTTTCTATTTTGTGAATTAAAATGTCAAAATAAAATAATTGCATCAGCTTCAGGGATCTGGAAAATACTTAAAATCAAACCTTCAAATTTTGGTCCAGGAGGTTAGGGTGGTTAATAATGAGAACATTTAGCTTTACGATTCGGACATGTTTTAGTCTATTTTTGTTCTTTAACACCAACCATATCTGGTAGGTTAAAAAAAAAGTATACCAAGAATAGAAATGACTAAAAAAAAAATTACAGCTGTTCTTGGTCCGACAAATACCGGCAAAACCCATTTAGCTATTGATACCATGTTGTCTTTTGACAGTGGTATGATCGGTTTTCCACTCAGATTATTAGCTAGGGAAGTTTATGATAAAGTAATAAATAAAGTTGGACAAAACAAAGTTGCCTTGATTACAGGAGAAGAAAAAATTATTCCAACTGATCCAAAATATTTTTTGTGTACGGTTGAATCTATGCCTATAGACAAATCTCTAGATTTTGTTGGAGTAGATGAAATTCAAATGTGTGCTGACCATGAGAGAGGTCATATTTTTACTGATAGATTACTAAACTTGAGAGGAAACAAACTAACTATGTTGATGGGGTCTAACACAATTAAAAATATCATTTCAAAATTAAATGATGATATTGAATTTATTAACAGAAATAGATTGTCAAAACTTACTTATACAGGCCATAAAAAAATATCTAGGATAAATAGAAAAACTGCTATTATAGCTTTTTCCTCAGAAGAAGTTTATGCAATTGCAGAGTTAATTAGAAGACAGAAGGGTGGAGCTGCAATAGTTATGGGATCGCTAAGTCCTAAAACCAGAAATGCGCAAGTTGAATTATATCAATCGGGAGATGTTGATTTTTTAGTTGCGACAGATGCAATTGGTATGGGTATTAACATGGATTTAGATAACATATATTTTTCTAATTTAAGAAAATTTGATGGAAAAAAACTTAGAAAACTTAACTTATCTGAAATTGGACAAATAGCTGGTAGAGCTGGAAGATATCTTAATGACGGTAGTTTTGGAATAACCGGAGATTGTAAAGAAATTAACGCAGAACAAGTTGATTTATTAGAAAATCATAAATTCGAAGAAATTAGAACTCTGTTTTGGAGAAATTCTAACCTAAATTTTAATAATCCATATAGTTTAATAAAATCTTTAGAGGAGAGACCTCAAAAAGAATGGCTAAGAAAAATTCATGAATGTGAAGACGAAAGAGCTTTAAAATATTTCTTAAGAGATAAAAATCTTGAAAATGTGGATTTTGATAGCAAAACACTCAATTTATTATGGGAGTGTTGTCAAATACCAGATTTTGTTAAAAAAACATATGGAAATCATTATGAGGTAATTGAAAATGTATTTAAATTTTTATCTAGCGAAAGAGGAAAAATTACTGATGAATATATGCGATTACAACTAATAAAATTGGATAAATTAGACGGAAATGTCGATTCTCTATCAAATAGAATTGCAAATGTCAGGACTTGGTCATATGTTTCAAATAAAAATAATTGGATTGAAAATCAAGGTTATTGGATAGAAAAAACAAAATTATTAGAAGATAGACTCTCAGATCGACTTCATGAAGAACTTACAAAAACTTTCATTGATAAAAGAGCTAGTATTCTTGCAAGAGGTTTAAAACAAGATATGGAATTTAAAACAGAAATTATGGAAAATAATGATGTAATAATCGATAACCAGTTTATTGGAAAAATTAATGGTTTAAAGTTAGAACTAGATCTCAAAAAAGGCGCCCTAGAGACTGACATTAAATCTCTGAAAAAAGCTGCAAGACAAACTATTGGGCCTGAATTAGAGAGAAGGATTCAAAATATTATTAATACAGGACTGATTGAGCTAAATAATGATTTTAAAATTTATTGGAATAGTTTTTCAATTGCAAAACTCTCTCCAGGAAATGATTATTTAAGTCCTAATTTTGAATTGATTGTTGATGATATTCTTGAACAAGATCAAAGGCAAAAATTAAATTCTTTTATTAAAAAATGGTTAAAAAATAAAATTGAAACAGTCCTACAAAGCTTAATTGATTTAAAAAATCTTAAAGATAAACATTCATCTATAAAAGCCTTAGCTTACCAGCTCTATGAAAATAATGGTGTGTTAATTAGGGATAATGTTTCTGAATATTTAAAAAATTTAGGACAAAATGAGAGAAAAATATTACGAGACTTAGGAGTAAAGTTTGGAAGATATCATGTGTTTTTGCATAGACTAATTAAACCTGAACCAGTTACAATAAGAACTTTGTTATGGAAAAACTATCATCAAAAATACTTTAAACTCAATCCTCCAACTTATGGTTTAAATTTTATTGAAGATAAAGATAAAAAAGATAAAAATTTTATGTTGCTTTGTGGTTTTGAAAAGTTTGATAATTTTTTTGTAAGAATTGATATTTTAGAGAGATTATTTATGCAAATAATAAATTCAGGATCTGAAGATAATAAGGAGATTAAATTAGTACCTGAAATGTTAAATCTTTTAGGGTGCAACAAAGATAATTTTAAAAAACTTATACAAAAAATGGATTATAAAATTTTAGAAAAAAATGAAGATATTTTTTTCAAATATACCCCTAAGAAAAAATTAAAAAAATCATTTAATAAAAAAGATAATAAAGAAAATCCATTTGGTATTTTAAAAAATTTAAATTTAAATTAACTAATGTTTTTTAATAAAAAATGAAGAATGAAAGTGATAGTTTTGATCTAGTAAAGATAGCAGCTTTGCTTATTCATGCTGCAAAAATTGATGAAAAATATTCCATTGAAGAAGAAGAGATAATCAAAAAAACATTGTTAAATTTAGGAACTAATCAAAATGAACTAGAAACCATAATAAAAGAAGCTAAACAAAGTGAAAAAAATACTAATCAAATACTAGATTTCACAAAAGAAATAAAAAAACTTCAAGAAAAAGATAAAATCAAAATAATTAGATCACTTTGGAGAATTATATACTCTAATAAAGATGCAGATATCTATGAGACTAATTTAATGCGACGTCTCTCTGGATTGCTTTATGTTGATAGTAAAACTATGGGAGATATCAAAGAACAAATAAAAAAAGAAAATTTGTAATGACTTACATTGTAAATGATAAATGTATTAAATGTAAATTAATGGACTGTGTTGAAGTTTGTCCAGTTGACTGTTTTTATGAAGGGAAAAATATGCTTGTAATTAAACCTGATGAGTGTATAGATTGTGGCGTTTGCGAGCCTGAATGTCCAGTTGATGCAATAACTGCTGATACAGAACCTGGTAGTGAAAAATGGTTAGAAATCAATAAACAATATTCTGAAATCTGGCCTAATATAAGTGAAAAAAAAGATCCACCATCGGATCATAATAAATATAAAAATGAGCAAAATAAGTTTGAAAAATATTTTAAAGAAAACCTTTAAAAAAAACTCTTCTAAAAAACCTGGAAAAAAAGTTACAAAAAAAAAAGTAACTAAAGTTAAAAAAGTGAAAAAATTTTAACAAAAAAAACTATAAAAAAAATAACTAAAGTTAAAAAAGTTGTTAATAAAAAGTCTATTAAAAAAAATGAAAAAATTAATGAAATTAAAACTGATAACTTAAGAATATCAAAAAGTAATGAGGCAAAACCTGAAATTAAAAAGGTTAAAAAACAAGATACCGAAAAAAAAGAATATAAAGTCAAAGATTTTGTTGTTTATCCAAAACATGGGGTAGGTCAAATTACAGAGTTCAAAAAAATTAATATAGGAGGAATAGACGTTGAGACTTATGTGATCAAATTTAAAAAAGATAAAGCTAACGGAATGGTTCCAGTCAATAAGCAATCTCATTTACGTCCTTTGGCAACGATTAACCAAGTTAATAAATGTATTTCAATTTTAAAAAGTAAGCCGAAAATTAAAAGATCAATGTGGAGTAGAAGAGCTCAAGAATATGAGTCTAAAATATCTTCTGGAAAAATTTATGAATTAGCTGAAGTTGTAAGAGACTTAAATAAAGGTGATGATCTTATGGTTGATCAATCTTATAGTGAACGTCAATTATTTGAAAAAGCTTATGAAAGAATCCTTTCCGAATTTCAAATTATATTAGATGTTTCTATGGAAGATACACAAAAAAAACTTGATAAAGCTCTAAAAAGAAATTTGATTGTTAATCAACAGTCACAAGCAACGGCGGCCGTTCCAAAAACTACTACAACAGATCTACCGACTGAGGAACCAATTGGTGAAGCTGATGAAGCTGATCCTATTGATGAATAAAAAAAAACGCCTCTCACACGTAAATCGTTATGAGAAGCGTTTTTAATAAAGAATACTAAGTTACTATCTTCTTCTTCTTTTCTTAGCTTTTTTCTTAGCCTTCTTTTTGCTTTTCTTAGCAGCTTTTTTTCTTCTTTTAGCCATCTTTAGCTCCCTGTTTTAGTTAAACGAATCAATATGATTCGTTATTAACTTATTTTTATTTTTTTAAACAAGTTATGTCAATTCTTTAATTTAATTAAAAAAAAACTAAAAAAAAAATTAAAATTAAAAAGATTTAAAAAAAAATTTATTTTTTTTTATTAAAAAAGTTAGTGTTTACGCGTTAAATAACAAGTTTTTATAATATTAATTATAAAGTTTTTCTAATTGATTCTTATACTCTTGAATTATTTTATATCTTTTAAATTTTAAAGTTGGTGTCATAAAACCATTTTCAATTGAAAATTGTTTTTCTATAACAATAAACTTTTTAATTTTTTCTATTTTATTTAATTGTTTGTTAACTTTTTCAATTTCATCATTAATAATTTGATATTTAATATCTTTTTTATCATCACTTAAAACAATTAAAGCTACTAAAAATGGTTTATTATCTCCATAAACCAAAGCTTGTTCTATAAATTCTATTTTTGTTAAATCATTTTCTATTTTGACAGGTGAAATGTTGTCTCCTCCAGGCGTAATTAAAATATCCTTTTTTCTATCTGTAATTTTTAAGAAGCCGTTATCAAAATGACCAATATCTCCTGTGTATAACCATCCACTTTTAATTACTTTTTGGGTTTCGGCTAAATTTTTCCAGTAACCTAACATTACATTTTCACCCTTTATTAAAATCTCACCATCATCTGCTATCTTTACATCATTTCCTTTAAAAGGAGGGCCGACTGTATCTATTCTTATATCATTAATTCGATTACAGCTTACAACTGGTGAAGTCTCTGTTAAGCCATATCCTTGTAAAGTAGGTAAACCGATAGAATTCAAAAAAACACCTACTTTATAATCCAAGGCTCCTCCACCAGAAACAAATGCCTTAAGAGAACCTCCAAATTGAG
>JBJLDI010000013.1:0-10484 GCA_045567235.1 Candidatus Pelagibacter sp. | reverse complement strand
ACAGTGCCAACTATCATACCATAATCAAATCCTGTTTGCATGTCATGTAAATACCAACCTAATTGAGTCGCTCCAATCGGGGGGATAGTTAGTAAAAGAAATATAATTCCAATTCTGTAAGGATATTTAGGTTTTTTCATAACTTAAATTACCAGATTATATTAAGAAATTTAAATCTTAAATTTGCGATCTTTTGAAACACTCTACTGTATTTTTTAATAAACAAGCAATTGTCATTGGCCCAACACCTCCAGGGACAGGAGTTAAGGCTTTTGCATTTTTTGAAACCTCTTCAAACGCAACATCACCTACAATACCTTTATCTGTTTTATTAATTCCAACATCGATTACAATTGTATCTTTCTTCACCCAATCTCCTTTTACTAGTTCGGGTATACCAACTGCAGCAACAATTATATCTGCTTCCAAACATTCTAATTTTAAGTCTTTAGTTTTTGAGTGAGTGATAGTTACAGTACAATTTTCTTTAAGCAAAAGTTGCATCATTGGTTTTCCATTTAGATTTGATCTTCCAACTATTACTGCTTTTTTACCATTTAAATTTGGTTCAATCTTTTTTATTAATAAATAACATCCTAGAGGTGTACATGGAACTGAACTTTCATAACCAGAGGATAAATTTCCAACATTCATAGGATGAAAACCATCAACGTCCTTTGATGGAATAATAGTTTCAATAACTTTTTGTTTATCTATATGTTTTGGAAGTGGAAGTTGAACTAAAATACCTGAAACAGTTTCATCTTTATTTAATTCTTCAATTTTTTCTAAAACAGTCTTTTCCTCAACAGTATCAGGATATTTAATCACTTCAGATTTTAAACCAACCTCATTGGCAGATTTTTCTTTATTACGAACATAAATTTGACTAGGAGTCATATCCCCGATTAAAATTACCGTTAACCCTGGCACTTTATTGTATTTTGCTTTTAATTCTATTACTTCTTTCTTAAGCTCTTCTCTAAGTTCTGCTGCTACTTTTTTTCCATCTATTAAAATCATTATACTTTCTTAAAAAATCATTGGTGCAATGTAGAGCTTCATACACATTTCAATAAACCAAATCAATAAAAGAAGTATAATTGGAGAGATATCTAAAGAACCTAAATTAGGCAGAAATCTTCTAATTCGATTAAGAAATGGATCAGTTAATCTATATGTAAGCTCTAATATTGAATAAACAAATCTATTATGGGTATTTAAAATATTAAAAGCAATTAACCAACTTATCACGACATTAGCTATTACAACATAGGAATAAAGTTTTAAAATTTGTAGTGCTAGATAAAAAATAGCAATCATTTCTTTTCGATATAAATAGACTGGCTAGGAAAAGCAAAAGATGCTTTGTTGTTTTCTACAATCTTTTTAATTTCTATAGCCAACCTTTCTTTTACTGCAAGCCATTCATTCCAGCTATCTGATTTTGTAAAACAACGAACATACATATCAATTGAACTATCTGAAAATTTATCAACTCTTACTGCGATTCCAATATTGATATCAAAATCTTCACTTTTTTTAATATGATCTTCAATTTGATTTCGAATAGTTTTTAGCTGATCAACTGTTGTGTCATATTGAAGAGTGATAATCCAACTTATTAACCAGTTTGAAGTTTCACTTACATTCACAACTGCGTTTTCTGCAAATTGAAAATTTGGAATTATTGCTAACGATTTATCAAATTTTCGAATTGTAGTTGATCGAAATCCAATTTTTTCAACTATACCCTCAATAATTCCGTCTACTGAAATCCAGTCTCCTATTTTAAATCTTTTTTCAACAAGGACTAAAATTCCTGAAATCAAATTTTTAAATAAATCTTGTGCACCTAAGGCTACAGCTACACCAAATAATCCAAGTCCTGCAATAATTGGGCCAATTTTTATTCCCCACAATTCTAACACGGCTGCGAGACCTAAAATAAAAATTAAAATTTTAAGAGATTTTATAATCCAGCCAATTAATTCCCTTGTTAAAATTTTATCTAATCCACTTAAAATATAAGAAATAGGTTCAATTATTTGATGAATAACCCAAAAAATTAAGATGGTAATTAAGGTTCTATTAATTGTATCTGCTACTTCTCGACCTTCACTTGAAAAAGTCATGTAATAACTTGCTATAAAAAAACCTAAAACGATCGGTAGAAACCTTGCTGGCCCTACTAACGCTTTTACAAAAGTATCATCTAGTTTATTTGTTGTTCTTTTTGAAATTATCTCTAATTTTTTAATTATTAATTTACTTATTAAACCTCTAAATATTAGAAATATTAGAAATATTCCTATTCCTATTAAAATTTGAAAAATATCAACTCCAAGAATTCCTTTATTCCATACAGATAAAAAAATTTCAGAAAAATTATTTATTATTTCCATAGCTAAATTTTATATAACAAAAACTCCTCTTCTCCAGGGTTAAAAAGAAAAATTTTCTTCCATTTAATTTCATTCAATATTGACGAGGTTTTTTCACCTAAACACATTAAATTTGTGTTCATCCATAAAGATTCGGACTTATAAACTTTAATAAATTTTAAAAAGCTAGATGCGCTGTTTTTGGAATATACATAAACTATGTCGGGCATATTGGACTTTAGAACTTCAATAAAATTTTCATCAAATTTTTCGTTATGACTAGTCCTATAATTTATAATTCTTTTAATATTATATCCTTCTTTCATTAATTGTTGATCAAGATCTGTGGAGATTGTTTCTCCACTTACATAAATTAAGTTACCAATTTTTTGTTCAAAATTTTGTAAAATCAATTCCTTTAAATTTTCTACATTACCTTCTGCAGCTATCACATTTTGAAAACCAACACTTCTAGCTTTTTTTTCTGTAGCAGTACCTACGCAGAAACATAAAAGATTTTTATCAATATTTTTCAAATTTAAAAATTTTACTGCATTAGCACTTGTAAAAATTATTCCTTTGTAATCTAAAAAATTAATATGCTCATAATCTAACTTATTAATATTTATAAGTGGAAGATGAGAAACTTGATGTCCCAAAGATTTTAGTTTTAGTATCATTTCGTGACAATCTTCTAACGGTCTAGTTAATAGAATATGCATATTATTTTTTATAAGAATTATTTGATTTTTTTTTTAATATTTCTCCAACTTTCAAACCTAATTTTTTTGCATCACTTATTTTTGATGTTTTTTTTTCATAAAATCTCTGACTACCATCTAGAGAAAAAAGCTCTGCCTCTAAGACTATATTATCATCCTCCATAAATGAATGGACTCCTACAGCTGTTTCACAGTCCCCCTCTAAAACTTTAAGAACATTTCTTTCAGCATGAGCTCTTTCAAATGTTTTTTTATCATTAATCTTTTCTAATATTGAAATTATTTTGTTATCATTGTCACGGCATTGAAGTGCAATAATACCCTGTCCTGCGCTAGGAATTATTTCTGATGTTGAAAATACCTCGGTAACTTTATCCTCTATTTCTAAAGATTTAATTCCTGCATAAGACAAAATTATTCCATCATACAAACCATCATAAAGTTTTTTAATTCTAGTGTCGACATTACCTCTTATAATTTTACAGTTTAGATCACTTCTCATATTTTTGATTTGAAATTCTCTTCGCAAAGAAGAGGTTCCAATAATTGAATTTGATTTTAATTCTTTTAGTTTTTTTTTATCTTTTGTAATTAAAATCTCTCTTGGATCATTTCTTTCTAAAAAAGTATCAATCATTAAACTTGTTGTCTCTATTGCTGGTAAATCTTTTAGAGCATGGACCGCTATATCAATTTTTTTTTCTTGTAACTCTTTTTCTATATTTGTTGAAAATAAACCTTTACCTCCCACTTCTGATAATCTTATATCCTGAGCTTGGTCACCTTTGGTGGTAATTTTTTTAATTAAAATATCTTCATCTTTTAAATTAGTATTTTGAATGATCTTATCTTTGGCAATTTGTGCATAAATTAATGCTAACTTGCTCCCTCTTGATCCTATTGTTATTTTATTATTCATAATAAATTTATTTCTTACTTGTATTGAGATTGTACAATTAATAAAAACTAATTGAATGAATAAAAAACCCTTAATTCTAGGTATAGAATCCAGTTGTGATGAAACTGCTGCATCTCTAATAACTGAAAATGAACAAGGAGCCCCAATTATTTTATCAAATATCATTTCAAGCCAAGTTGATGTGCATAAAGATTTTGGTGGGGTGGTTCCTGAGTTAGCTGCTAGATCACATATGGAAAAAATAGATTGGATAGTTCAAAAAGCAATTGATAAAAGTGGAAAAAATATTGAAGAAATTGATGCCGTTGCCTCTACAGCTGGTCCAGGTTTAATCGTTTGCTTATCTGTGGGCTTAAGTTTTGGTAAAGCTTTTGCTGCCTCACTAAACAAACCTTTCATCGCCGTCAATCATTTAGAAGGTCATGCACTTAGTCCGAAAATTAATTCAAATATAAACTATCCATACTTACTCTTGTTAATTTCAGGTGGACATTCACAATTTTTAAATGTTCAAGGGCTTGGAAAATATAAAAGATTAGGAACAACAATTGATGACGCATTAGGTGAGGCTTTTGATAAAACTGCAAAACTTTTAGGAGTAGAATTTCCTGGCGGCCCACAAATAGAAATTATGGCCAAAAAAGGTGACCCAAACAAATATGATTTACCAAAACCAATATTCCATAAAGGTGGTTGTAACTTATCTTTTTCTGGTCTTAAAACTGCAATTCTAAAAATAACTAAAGATATTAAGACCGAACAAGAAAAATTTGATCTTGCTGCATCATTTCAGAAAACTATTAATGAAATTTTATACAAGAAAACTAAGATAGCCTTTAGTGAATTTGAAAAACAAAGTAGACCAAAAGAAAAAATATTCGTAGTCGCAGGTGGGGTAGCTGCGAATAAACAAATAAGATCTATGCTAACAGATTTATGTTCTGAAAAAAATTATCAAAGTATATTTCCTCCAATTGAGTTGTGCGGTGATAATGCTGCGATGATTGCAATGGTTGGTTTAGAAAAATTAAAATTAAAAAAATTTAGTAAATTAGATCATCCTGCTAAACCAAGATGGCCCCTTGACGAAGATGCTGCTTTTTTAAAAGGTGCTGGGATTCAATTATAATGCAATACTGGTTAATAAAATCAGAACCAGATGTTTGGTCGATTGATCAACAAAAAAAAGCCGGTGTAAAAGGATCGGCATGGGATGGTGTACGAAACTATCAGGCAGCAAAAAATTTAAGAACAATGAAAAAAGGGGATCTGTGTTTTTTTTATCATTCAAATATTGGAAAAGAGATTGTAGGAGTTGTAGAAGTTATCAAAGAAGCATATTTAGACAAAACAGATAAATCAGGTCGTTTTGTTGCCGTAACAGTTAAGTATTTACACAAATTAAAAAAACCTGTTAATCTTGATGAGATAAAGAAAAACAAGCAATTAAGCCATTTAGCACTAATAAAACAAAGCAGATTGTCTGTAATGCCAATTGACTCTAAAAGCTGGAAAATCTTGAATAAGATGGGTAAAACTTAGTTTTAAATTTGAAATTTATGCCAAAAAAAAAGAAAAAAAGAAAAGTAAAAAGAAAAACTTCTAAAAAAAAATCAGTTAGAAGAAAAGTAAAAAGAAAAACTTCTAAAAAAAAATCAGTTAGAAGAAAAGTAAAAAGAAAAACTTCTAAAAATAAAAATAAAAAAACTGAAAATAGAGACTCACCAGCTGAATTAATTATCAAAAGTAAACCTGAGTGGATAAGAGCAAGTTTGGCAAGTAAAGCTCAATATCAAAAAAAATATAGTGAATCGATAAAAAATAATGATAATTTTTGGAAAAAAGAGGGAAAAAGAATAACTTGGATAAAACCTTATAAAAAAATTAAAGAGGTAAAATATAGCTCCAAGGATGTTAAAATTAAATGGTTCCATGATGGAACCTTAAATGCATCAGCAAACTGTATTGATAGACATTTAAAAGATAAAAAAGATAAGACTGCAATAATTTGGGCTGGAGACGATCCTAAAGATAGTCAAAAAATTTCATATAAACAACTTCACCAAAAAGTATCTAGGGCTGCAAATGGTTTAAAAAAATTAGGGATTAAAAAAGGTGATCGGGTAACTATTTATCTAACAATGATACCTGAGTTAGCAATTTTAATGTTAGCTTGTGTGAGAATTGGTGCTGTTCATTCCATCATTTTTGGAGGATTTTCTGCAGACTCTATATCTGGCAGAGTTAACGATTGTGAGTCAGAATATATTATTACAGCAGACGAAGGTATTAGAGGGGGAAAAACAATTCCTTTAAAAGCAACAACTGATGAAGCATTACAAAACTGTCCGAATGTGAAAAAATGTATTGTGGTAAAAAGAACAGGGAATGAAATTGGATGGAATAGTCAAAGAGATATTTGGTATCATGATTTAATTAAAGATGTTTCTTCTCATTGTGAGCCAGAAGAAATGAATGCAGAGGATCCTTTATTTATACTTTATACCTCTGGATCAACTGGCAAACCCAAAGGAGTATTACATACTACTGGTGGTTATATGGTTTACGCATCTATGACACATCAGTATATTTTTAATTATAAACCAAAAGATATTTATTGGTGTACCGCTGACATTGGTTGGGTCACGGGACATAGTTATATTATTTATGGGCCTCTTTCTAATGGTGCAACAACTATGATGTTTGAAGGCATTCCTAATTATCCTGATACTTCAAGGTGGTGGCAGATAATTGATAAATATAAAGTTAATACTTTCTATACTGCCCCAACAGCTATAAGAGCATTAATGAGGGAAGGTGATGGACCTG
Source organism: Candidatus Pelagibacter sp. (assembly GCA_045567235.1). Lineage (GTDB taxonomy): Bacteria > Pseudomonadota > Alphaproteobacteria > Pelagibacterales > Pelagibacteraceae > Pelagibacter. Next base: position 3,630 of record JBJLDI010000013.1, on the reverse strand, counting down.
TTGCCAAGACTTCAAGAAAATCCTTAAAACTATTAGGAACAGTGGGAGAACCAATAAACCCTGAAGCTTGGATGTGGTATTACAAAACTGTTGGAAATTCTAAATGTCCAATTGTTGATACATGGTGGCAAACAGAAACAGGTGGAATTATGATAGCACCTCAAACAGGAGCAATACCTTTAAAACCTGGTTCAGCTACAAAGCCTTTTTATGGAATTAAACCTGCACTTCTAAATAAAGATGGGAAAGAAATAAAGGGGGCTGGCGAAGGAAGACTTTGTATTTCTCAGTCTTGGCCAGGTCAAATGAGAACAGTTTATGGAGACCATCAAAGATTTATAGACACATACTTTTCCCAATTTGAGGGAAAATATTTTACTGGTGATGGATGCAAAAGAGATAAGGATGGATATTATTGGATCACCGGAAGAGTTGACGATGTAATTATTGTATCTGGACATAATCTAGGAACTGCAGAAATTGAAAGTGCTTTTGTTGCACATCCTAAAGTAGCTGAAGCTGCTGTTGTTGGATATCCTCATGATATAAAAGGAAATGGTTTATATTGCTATGTAACTTTAAATGCTGGTGAGTCAGAAACTGGAGAGCTTGAAAGAGATTTAAAACTTTGGGTCAGAAAACAAATAGGTCCACTTGCAACGCCAGATTTAATTCATTTTACTCCTGGACTACCAAAAACAAGATCTGGTAAAATTATGAGAAGAATTTTAAGAAAAATTGCAGCGAATGAACATAGCCAATTAGGAGATACTACAACTTTAGCTGATCCTAGTGTTGTTGAAAGTTTAGTAGATAATCGAAAAAATATTTAAAATTCTATTCTTTCCCTAAATTCTTTTTTAATAACATCCCATTTTAAAATTGAGGAATTTAAAACAATTTTTCTATCTAGTGATTTCAATTCATCAGCTATTGGAGCCCATTTATGAAGTGATAAAGCGCTTTGATTGAATGGAATATCACTATAATAACTCTCCCAATTAATTTTTTCTAACCTTTCGTTAAAAGATTTTTTAGCTTCCTCAATTATATCTGAGGGCATGTTATTTGAAGTCTCATCATCTAAAATTTTCAAAAAAATTTCTTTAGCTTTATCCATTTCCTCAAAATTAAAATGAACTTTTAAATAGGAAAAAGTAAAAAAAGTTAGATCTTGAAGAGAGACAGCATAAATATTCCATTTAGCTAAATTTACTGATTTCATAAATTCTTCATTGTCAAAATGAAGAACATATCTTGTACCAATTCTAGTTTTCAAATAACCATAAAGGGTAACTTGAGAAACCCAAGCTGATTTTTCTTGAATAAATTCTTCTAATTCATCAAAACTTTTAATTTTTTTTTTAGGAATAAAAGCCTTAAATAAAGAAAAGAAATAAGTCTTAAAATCATTTAAGGATAAGTCTTTCCAACTAAATTTATATTTTTCCATAAAATCAACGCTATTTGTGATTTATAAACCAAAAAAATCACTAATATGAGCAATTTTTACACTTTTATTATCTTTCATAATGGGTATGTTTTTCCCCAGTTATAACTAATGAGAGAGGTATAAATGTCAAAAAATGAACAACACTGGGAAAAAACCAGAGGTCTGCTATTCACGACTTTAGCGATCTGGTTTGTATTCTCAATTGGCATCTTCCTTTTTGGAGCTGAAATGAACGAAGTTGGAGGACCATTTGGTTATCCTTTAACTTATTGGTTCACTTGTCAGGGTTCTCTTGGAATTTTCGTAATCCTAATTTTCTGGTTTGCGGGAAGACAAGAAAAAATTGATGAAGAATTCGGTTTCTCAGAAAGTGAGGATAGTTAATGATTAAAGGTAAATTTATAGACAATTTGCCTAAGGTTTACGGAATCTATACTGGAGGTTTTATAGGTTTTATAATCTTAATGGCAATTGGTGAACAGATGGGTATGACTGCTAAAGCAATAGGTGTTGCTTTTGTAGCTTTTACAATATTCATCTATGCATTAATAGGTTGGCTATCAAGAACAGCCCAAGCAGATGCATATTATGTAGCTGGAAGACAAGTTCCAACTGTATTCAACGGAATGGCGACAGCAGCAGACTGGATGTCTGGTGCTTCATTCGTTGCAATGGCAGGTGGTATTTACTTCAAAGGTTACGGTTATATGGCACTACTTGTAGGTTGGACTGGTGGTTATGTGTTAGTTGCAACTTTATTAGCACCTTACTTAAGAAAATTTGGCTGTTATACAGTTCCAGATTTTATTGGTACAAGATACGGTGGTAATCTTAGTAGATTTTTAGCAGTGGTAGTTTTGACCGTTGCTTCATTTACTTATGTGACTGCACAAATTAACGCTACAGGTACAATTGCATCTGTTGCACTTGATATTCCATTTCAATACGCAGTATACGTTGGACTAGTAAGTATTTTACTTTGTTCAATGCTTGGTGGTATGAGAGGGGTAACTTGGACACAGGTAGCACAATACATTGTACTAATTATAGCTTACTTACTTCCAGTATTCTGGATCAGTAACGAAATTGGGGCAGGTTTTTTCCCTCACTTTATGTTAGCTGATGAAGTAGCTAGAATTGGTGAGTTAGAACAACAGTATGGATTTGTAAAAAATTCTGCTGCTGATCTAGCAAATGTACCTAAAGGGTTAGCTGGAATTACAAAAGCTCACTCTGCAGTAAATGCTACACCTTGGGCATTTATTTCATTAGCACTAGCAATGATGATGGGAACAGCCTCATTGCCTCACGTGATGATGAGATACTTTACGACTCCAAGTGTAAAAGCAGCTAGAAAATCAGTAGGTTGGTCATTATTCTTTATCTTCCTATTGTATTCTTCTGCTCCAATGTTAGCGACACTATCTAAACTGTCATTGATTGATCCATCATTACCTACAGGTATTATTGGTAAATCAATAGCAGACGTTCAAGCGATAGATTGGTATCAAAACTGGAACCAAGCTAATCTGATGTTTGTTAGCGACTTTAACGGAAATGGAACTCTTGAATTAAATGAGTTTTTCATGGGTGGTAAAGCCGTAGTATTAGCAACACCAGAAATAGCTGGATTACCTTATGTAATCTCAGGTCTAGTTGCTGCTGGAGGTATGGCTGCTGCCATGTCAACAGCTGATGGTTTAATTCTAGCAATTGCTAATGCGATCTCACATGATGTTTACTACAAGATCATTGATCCAAAAGCAGAAACTCAAAAAAGACTAACTGTTGCAAGGGTATTACTTGTAGTAATTGGTTTTGCTGGAGCAACTATTGCAGCAATGGAGATCCAAGGTATCTTAGGTTCAGTAATTTGGGCTTTTGACTTTGCGATGTCTGGTTTGTTCTTCCCACTTGTACTTGGTGTATGGTGGAAACGAGCTAACAGAGAAGGTGCTATAGCTGGTATGGCTTTAGGTCTTGCTTCTGGTATGGGTTACCTAATTTGGGTACGAAATGGTGGAAGTGGATTCTTAGGAATTACACAGTTAACATTCGGTATCTTCGGATCTGCAGTGAGTTTAGTAGCAATGGTGGTTGTAAGTTTAATGACTTCAGCTCCAAATGCGGCTACTCAAAAAATGGTTGATAATGTAAGGGTGCCTTCGGGTAGATCT
>JBJLDI010000012.1:0-10639 GCA_045567235.1 Candidatus Pelagibacter sp. | reverse complement strand
AGTATAGAAGAAATTATTAAAAGAAATTAATAGGGCTAGATTTAACTAGCCCTATTTAATATTTTTAAGCAACCGCAAAACTTACTACACTTAAAATTGCAATAACCCATATTGCTGGTGAAGTTGTAGAAAATTTACCAGTAAATATTTTTATTAAAGCATATGAAACAAAAGCTAAAGCAATACCATTACTAATACTATAAGTTAGTGGCATTGCGATCATCGCAAGTATAGCAGGGGCAGATTCAGAAATATCATTCCATTCTATATCTGTAATATTTCTTATGAAAAGCACAGATACAAAAAGTAAGGCCGCACCATCAATTTGTTTAGGCAGACTTGTAGCTAAAGGTGCAAAAAATATACATGCCAAGAATAATAATCCTATCACAAGGGACGTCATTCCAGTTTTTCCACCAGCTTTTACACCAGCTCCAGACTCAACATAACTAGTAACAGTAGTTGTTCCCATCATTGCACCTGCAACAGTTCCTACGCTGTCAGATAACATAGCTTTATTAATGTCTTCAACTTTTCCATCTTTACCAACTTTACCAGCTACATTTGCAACTGAAGTTAAAGTTCCTGCTGTATCAAAAAAGTCGATGAATAATAGAGTAAATATTACTGTAGACATTCCAGCTGTCATCGCAGCAGACAAATCAAATTCAAACAAATATGTCATTGGTGGTGGTGAGCTTACAATACCATTAAATTTAGCAAGTCCAGTAGCCCAAGCAATAATACTAAATCCTAAAATACCAATAATAATATTTCCTTTCACATTCATTTTTTCTAAAACAATTATTGCTATGAAAGTTGCACAACCTAGTAAAACAAGTGGATTACCAAGATCTCCTAATTGAACTAGAGTTACCGGATTATCAACTACTACTTCCATTATTTGCAATCCAATAATAGCTAAAAACAATCCTATACCTGCTCCAATCCCAAGCTTTAAACTTTTTGGTATAGAGTTAATTAGCCACGCTCTAATTGGTGTAAGAGATATTATTAAGAATAATATACCAGCTACAAGCACTGCACCCAATGCTTCTTGAGGTGTATAGCCCATTCCTGCACAAACACCAAATGCAACAAACGCATTTATTCCCATGCCAGGCGCAAGACCAATTGGCCAAGTTTTTCCATAAAAAGCCATGATAAAACAAGCTAAAGCTGTAGCTAAGATTGTTGCTGTATAAACGGCTCCAAAATCAAAAAAGCCTTTTTCTGGTCCAGCAAATTCACCAGATAAAATAAATGGATTTAAAAACATAATGTATGCCATTGTTAAAAATGTGGTCACACCAGCAATTACCTCTGTTTTAAAATCTGTTTTGTGTTTTTTATAATTAAAATAATTATCGAGCATTATTCCTCCTAGTTGGTAGATAATTATTAGATTCTTAATAATTATACTCTTCTTAATTCTGGGTTATTCACATAATTCAACTTATAAGTTTATATTTATGCCATATTTGTATTGTTATTATTAAATATGAAAAAACTAAATTTTTTAAGCATTTTTTTTGTAGCCCTGTTTTTATTAACTGGTTGTCAAGCAGTTAAAAATAAAACTGATGCAATAGTTGAAAAAGAAAATGAAAAATTAAGCAGATATATTGGTAAATCCTCTAATGATTTAAAATTAGATCTTGGAAAACCTGACGAAGATTATAAAAATGAAAAAGGTAATTTCGAGTTAGTTTATAAGACTAAAAAATATGGAATTCCTTGTGAAAGAAGATTTGAAATTAATTCAAAATCTATCGTTGTTGGATTTGTTTCAAATGGATGTTTTTAGATTACTCGCGGAGAAACAATCTCCGCAAGTAAGGGTTTTTATTTATTGAATTTCAATAAGTTTTTTCTTTTTATGCTCTGGGATAATTCTTTCACATGAAATTGTTAAAAGACCATCTTTAAGCTGAGCTTCACCTACTTTTACATCATCTGCAATTGTAAATGATCTAGCAAATTGTCTTTGAGATATTCCTTTATGAATAATTTCTGCGTCAGATTTTTTATCCTCTAACTTATTAATTTGTTTAGTTCTTACAGTTAATAAGTTATCTTCAAACTCAACCTCGACATCATTTTTTGAAAATCCAGCCAACGCAACTTCAATAGCGTAATTATCTTTGCCTGTTTTTCTAATATTATATGGTGGGTAGTTCGACTGCATTGTTAAGTGCCCGTTACCCAGCATATTTTCGAATTGGTCAAACATATCGTCAAAACCAATTGAAAAAGGTCTTAGTGAGTTAAATATAGATAGATCCTTACTTGTCATAATATTCTCCTTTGTTAAGCAAGTTTATTTTTATGTAAGCCCCATTAGGCGACTTACATATTTTATCTAAGAACTAATCTTTTTTTTTCAAGTACTTGTAAATTAAATTTTATTTGAAATTTTTAGTGCAAAGGCATAATCAAGAGCAATTTCCTCAATAGCACCATCTCTACCGGACTTACCACCATGACCAGCATTCATTTCTGTTTTTAAAAGAAGTAAATTATTATCAGTTTTAAATTCTCTTAGTTTTGCAGTGAATTTTGCTGGCTCATCAAATAAAACTCTGTTGTCACTTAAACTCGTTGTAATTAAGATATTTGGGTAATCCATTTTTTTTATATTATGATAAGGAGCATAGGAATAAATATAATCAAAATGATCTTTGTTATCTTTTGCATTTCCAAATTCATCAAATTCACCAACTGTTAAAGGTAAAGAATGATCTAGATTAGTGGTTAGAGAATCTACAAAAGGCACTGCCATAATAATTCCCAAAAAAAGCTCTGGAGCTTGATTAACTACAGCCCCCATAAGTAAACCACCAGCAGATCCTCCCATACCAATTATTTTACCTTTAGAGGAATATTTTTTTTCAATCAAAAATTTTGCAACAGAAATGTAATCTTTAAAGGTATTTTTTTTATTTAGAAGTTTACCTTCCTTCCACCATTTCATACCTCTTTCTAAACCACCTCTTACGTGCGCCGTAACCCAAATGATATCTCTATCAATCAAACTAAATTTATTTGATGAAAAGCCAGGCGACATTGAATTTCCATATGAACCGTAGCCATATAGTAACAGTTTTGCATTTCCATCGATTTTTGTTTTTTTATTTCTTATAATTGTAAGAGGTATTTTTTTTCCATCATGAGAATCGCAATCTAATCTTTCAACAATATAATTATCAGGGTTATGACCTGAAGGAATAATTTGCTCTTTAACTAATTTTTTTTCTTTTGTTTTTAAGTTGTATAAATAAACACGTGATTGTGTTTTGGGTGTAGAATATGATATGTGTATCAAATCAGTATTTCTATCTTTTTGAATTAAAGAAGTTCCCCCATCATAAACTTTTTCCTCAGAAAAAGTTAATTCTTCTTCGATGTTAGTTTTAATATTTCTCACAAATATTTTTCCTAAAGCATTAGAAACCTCTGATCTAATAATCCAATTTTTTAAGAAGGTTAAACCACCAATTAGTGTTTCATCTTTAGCAGGTATGAAACTTTGCCATTCATTAAAATTTGTATTGTCTGTTTTGTCTATTTTAAAATCCTCAGCGTTTTTATTTGTATGCATATAAAAATATCCATTCCATGAACTTACACTGTAAAGAATACCCTTTTCTCTTTTTTGAATTAATTTTGGCTTAGGATTTTTTTCATCAATATTAAAATAATATTGTTCTGATGTGTTATGATCTGAAGAGGATATAAAATAGTATTTTTCGTCTGAGCTTATTCCTATTCCGACTGTAAAAGCTTCACTTTTTTCTTCAAAGATAAGATCATCAATTTTACTAGGATTTCCAATTTCGTGTCTAAAAATTTTTCTAGCTCTGTGGTTATGGTCTAATTTTGAATAAAAAATATATTTATCATCTAAGCTAAATATAATATTGCCAGATGTTTCGTTAATTTCTTTAGTAACAATTTTGTTTGTTTCTATTTCTCTAACAAAAATAGTGTAATATTCAGAACCTTTAGTATCAAGCGAATATGCTAAAAACTTATCATTGTTACTTACTTCTAAATCACCTACACCAAAGTATTCAGCTTTAAGTTTTTCTTTTTCTTTGTCACCATTCCAAATTTCTTCAATTAAATTTGCCCCAATTTTTTTTCTTAATTTAATTGAATAATTTCCTTTAGTAGTAGTTTTTGTCCAGTACTCATAAGTATGATCTTTGTAAGGCAGCGACTCATCATCAAGTTTTATTCTTCCTTTAATTTCGTTAAACAATTTTTTTTGGATATCTTTAGTATTCTTTAATTGTAGATCTGTGTATTGATTTTCTTGTTCAAGATAATCTTTTACTTCAGAGTTTAATTTTTCTTTATCTTTCAATACATCTAAAATATCTTTTTGATGTATCCAGCTATAATTATCCTCCCAAGTGACATCGTGGCAAGATTTTAATTCAGGTTTTTTTTGTAATTGTGGTAATTTCATTTAGGTTAGGAAATATATGAATATAGCAATTTATACAGTAGTTATTTTGACTATTTTTTATTTATTATTAAAAAAATTTACTACCATTTCTTCAAAAAAAATTTCAAAAAGTGTGAGAATACTATTAGTAATTAGCTTATTTATTCTTGCTATATTATTTGCAATAGGTGGCAAATTTTTATTAACTCTACCCTTGACACTTGCCAGCATTGGACTTTTAAAGTTAAAGGGATTATCTATTTTTCAATTAATCTCGTTATTTAGACTTATTCAAACTCTGAGAAGATCAGGAAGGTTTTCTTTTAATAAATCAAACTTTAATAACTCATCATCTATATCTGTTTCAGAAGCTTATAAAATTTTAAATTTAGATATGAACAAAAAAATTAGCAAAGATGATGTCACTAAAGCTTATGTTAAAATTCAAAAAAAAATCCACCCAGATGTTTCTCCTGAAACTTCTAGATTATCTACCATAGTAAATGAAGCTAAAGATATAGTTTTAAATGACATTTCTTAATTAATAATTTCAATAATTTTATCAAAAATTTTTTGAGGACTAATCTTTTCTTTTCCTAATGTGTTATGAGAAACTGTTTTTTCCCCTTCAGGAATTATTGGAAACATCTTAGAACAATAGTTACCATAAATTAAAGGAGTATCTGCCATTAAAGTTATGGTCTTTATTCCTACTGCTGCAGAAAGATGACTAAAACTAGAGTCATTACAAATTGATATATTGCAACTTTTTATAATTGGTAAAGTTTCTTTAATTGAAAAATTATCCAAGGGCACACATAGATTTTTAAAATCAGAATCTAATATTTCTTTTAATATAATTTGCTCTTCATAATCTTTTCCAGTAGCAAGAAAAAATTTACATTTTTTAACTTTTGAAATTTTTTCAATAACACTCAAAAATATATTTGAAGGAATTCTTTTTGTAGACCCTGAGCCTCCTATACCTAAAAGGATATTCATTTCATTCTTATTAATTTGAAATTCTTTAATAGATTTTAAAATTGAGTTATCATCAATTTGTACCTCGGGATCATCATTAACAATTAAATCTAATTTATCTTTTAAAAATTTTTTTGGAGCGTCAATAATATGTTGTTTTGATTTTTGAAATAATGGATATTGGTAAATTTCAGGAATTCCACAAAATTTTGAAATTAGGTGATATCTGATAGATGAATTGAAAATGATAATTTTATCAAAATTATGTTTTTTAATATCTCTAATTAAATTGAAATTTCCTAAAAATCCACTGTGCCTGTTATTAGTTTTGTTATCTCTTTCTAAAATAATGATTTTATCAATATAATTTGTTTGATGTAAATATTGATGAGCTTTTGAACTTTCCTTTACAAGTATACTTATAGGTGAATTAAATTTTTTTGATAAAGCTTTTATAAAAGGTAAGAAAATTACGGTATCCCCAATACCCATTCTATTTTGAACTGCTAATATTTTCATATGGTATTTATAAACTTTACTAAGTATATTTTTTATATAAATTTTTATTATGACAAAAATAAGTGGAATATTTGCAGCTACTATGTCAGTTCTAAATTCTGATCTGAGCCTAAATGTTGATAAAACTATAGAACATGCTGAAAAATTAATAGATCAAGGATGTCATGGAACAGCAATATTTGGAAGCACTGGACAATCTCAATTAATATCAATTTCTGAAAAAATTGATTTAATAAACAAGCTTTCAATTAGCAAATACAAAGATAAGCATTTAATCGGAACTGGTTTAAATTCTCTCGGTGAAACAATTAATTTTATGAAAATAGCAAGTTCATTGAAATTTAAAAAATTTTTAATCATGCCACCTGCATATTATAATTACGGTGACTCTGAGGTAATAGAATTTTATACAAAAATAATACAGTCAATTCCTGAGTGCAAAATTATACTTTATAACTTTGAGAAATTGTGTGGATATAAATTTAGTATAGAGTGTGTTGAAGAACTCGTTAAAAAATTTCCTCATCAAATAGTAGGTGTAAAGGACAGTTCATATAATTTATATGAAAATCTAAAATTAGAAAATTTTTCAATCTTTCCTGGCTCAGAATTAAAATTATTAAAGGGTTTAGAGTTAGGATGTTCAGGAATAATTACTGCCACATGTAATGTCACAGCTGAATTATCTAGAAAAGTTTATGATGACTTCTATTCAAAAAAAAAACAATCTGTAAATCAAAAACTTTGTGATGTAAGAGGTGCTTTTGATAAATATAATCTAATCTCTGGATTACACACTTATTGTTCTCAAGAAAATAAAATTTATAGGAACATTTTACCACCTTTAAGTCTTTTAAATAAAACGGAGGAAGAAGATTTGATACATACATTAAAAGATTTAAATTTCACAAATAAATCTTCATTGGCGGCATAAATGCAATTAGCTAGATTTTTAAATAAAGTATTCAAAAAAGATGGTTTTATTTTAACAGACGCTAATTCAAAAGATTATATTATAGGTAACCCAGGAAATAATCCAATAAAACTAAAAATTCTAAACAAAAAACTCCATTACAAACTTCTGTTACATCCTGATTTATATTTTGGAGAAGCTTATACCAATGGTGAAATAATTATTGAAAACGGAACTCTTACAGATTTTTTAGATTTAGCATTAATGAATTTTGGAAGAGGAGAACTTAATTTTTTTAGTTATCTAATGAATAGACTTCGAGGATCATATAGATATTTAACAAATTTTAATTTTATTAAAAAATCTAAAATGAATGTATCCCATCATTATGATATCTCAGATGATCTTTACGATTTATTTTTAGATCCAAAGAGACAATATTCCTGTGCTTACTTCAAAAAAGAAAATGATAGTTTAGAAACTGCTCAAAATAATAAGATTCAACACATTATAAAAAAACTAAATATCCAACCTAATCAAAAAGTTTTAGATATAGGTTGTGGCTGGGGGTCATTAGCAATTGATATAGCAAAAAGTGCAAAGTGTGAAGTTACAGGAATTACATTATCAGAAAACCAATTAGAATATTGTAAAAAAAAAGTGAAAGAAATGAATTTGGAAAATCAGGTTAAGTTTAAACTAATGGATTATAGAGAACTTAATGAAAAATTTGATAGAATAGTAAGTGTTGGAATGTTTGAGCATGTAGGAAGAAAATTTTACAAAAAGTTTTTTAAAAAAATTGAAAATCTTTTAAAAGATGATGGAATTTCATTAGTTCATACCATAGGTTCAGTTAATCCTCCAAGAGACCCACATCCATGGATAACAAAATATATTTTTCCAGGGGGATATACACCAAGCTTAAGTGAAGTAACAACTCCAATAGAAAAAGCAGGCTTAATAGTCACTGATATAGAGGTTTTAAGACTTCATTACTCTTACACTTTGAGGCATTGGAAGGAAAATTGTATTAAAAATAAAGAAAAGATCATCGACATGTTTGATGAAAAATTTTTTCGAATGTGGGAGTTTTATTTAGCGGGATGTCAGATGGCATTTAAGTGGGGTGATCAAGTTGTATATCAATTTCAACTTACAAAAAATTATAAATCTACTCCAGTGACTAGAGACTATATTTATCAATAAATTATTGGTAGAATCGAGCTTCTTTTTAAATGAAAAAAAAACAAAAAAAATCAAAAAAAATTAAAAAAAAATCACCAAATCCTAAGATATCACATAAGTTAAAAAAGAATCTAAAAAAAAGAAAAAAGATTGTTAAAAGTAAGTTTAAGAGAACGAAGAAAAAAAAAATAAAAAAAATTAAAAATAAAATTGTATATTTTAAACCTAAAAAAGTTCAAAAAGAAAGCTTAGTTTCGAAATTTGTTAAGTTACAATTATCTTTAAAGCCTCAATTTAATTTCAAGATCAATTTTCAGTTAGAAAGATATATTCAAGGATTTTTTGATAAAATTTCTGAAACAATTTCAAATTATAAAATTTTAAAACAAGATGAAAAAAGAAGATTAAAATTAGAAAAAATTGATGAAGAAAGGAAAGCTAAAATTGTTGCTGAAAAACAAAAAAAAGAAGAGCAAACTTTAAGAGTAAAATTTAAAGAACAAGCTTTAAAAGTAGAAGCAAGATTAGAAAAACAAAGAACAAAAGATATAAAATTGTTTTTGAGAAAAGAACAGGCACTTTTAAGAATCGAACAAGCGGAAAAACAAAGACAATTTTTACAACAATTAAGATTAGAAAAACAAATTGAAAAATTTAGAATTAGAGAAGTAAAAGAACTTGAGAAATTAGAAAAAATATCTTTAAAAGAAAAACGCGAAGATTATGCTGGTTTACAGCAGAGAATAGAAAAGCTTAAAGAAAAATATCGAATTATCAGGGATCAAAAAATTAGAGAAAGAGTAGAGGCTCTTGGAGTTAAAATACAAGGTGATGAAGATAGAGAAACTTTATTACAAAAAGAAAAAGAATATACAATTGCTCGTCAAAAAATAGAATTTGCTCTTGAAAGTTTTTATAGAAGCGCGAGTAGTTTAGTTTTTCAATTAAATAAAAGACATATTACTCGACATATGTCTATTTTAAGATGTATTGACCGAAGATTTGAAACAGGTGAAATTTTTGTCAAATGGGATGAGTCTGATGATGAAGAATGGTTATTATTAATTTATATTAAAAATAATTCTCCAGATGAAGGAATTGTTATAGAAGATAAAACAAATCCTGAAAAAAATATTTCACATGAATTTAAAAATAATGAAATTTTTAAAGCTTCTGATGAAATGGTAGATGCATTAACCCAATTAATTGCAAAACAAAGAAAAAAAAATGCTGATTAATTTTTATTGATTAACTGTTAGACTGATTATGTTTTTTGGCACTATTTCCTTATTAATAATGTATTTGATGTTAAAATATGTATTAGCATGGATAGGATATGTAAACAAACTTGACCCAAGGCTTGGCGAGAGTTCATGGAGATGGACTTATGATTATCAAGTAATTGGAGAAAGAGATGTTTCTGATTTAGATGATAAAGACTTTGTAAGACTAAGAAGAAAAAAAAATAAACTTGTGACTATTATGTATTCAATTTTTCTTATAATGTTTGTATCTTTTATGTCCTGGTTAAGTAAATTTTTGATACTTGTACTTAGTTAGTTTTTTATTTGTTTTTTATTTTTTAAGTACAGAAAAAAAGCTATAATTTCATACCCAAAAGAAAATAAATTAAAAATAATTGGTAATTTAAAAAAATTGTATAAAAATTTGTATTTTGGTATCTTTTTCCACACCAAAAGAAATGCCTCTGCACCTTGGGTAATCTTCTCTCCTTCTTTTACATGAAGTCTTCGTAATAATTCTTTACTGTTCTTAGAAGTTTCTCTCTTTGCTAAATCGTTATTCGTTATATCCACCCAATCAATTTCTTGAATTTTTTCTTTTTTATATAAATCGATCTCTGCTTTACAAATTTTACATGAATTATTGAAATAAACTTTCATATATACCTATAATTACTACTTAACATAAATAAGTACATGCGTGAAATACTCCAGTTGAAAATTCCATTTAACGAACTATGTATTAATAGTTATGAGTAATTTTTTTGATAAATCTGATTTATCTAGAAATGAGGCAGAAAATATTATTTCTGATACTCTTAAAAAATGTGATGATGGCGAGCTATATTTAGAGAACTCTAAATCAGAAAGCATTTTGTTAGATGATAATAAGATAAAAAATTCAAGTTATAGTTCAGATCTAGGTTTTGGATTCAGGGCAGTATCAGGTGAAATAGTTGCTTACTCCCATTCTAATGAAATATCAAAAAATTCACTAAGGCAATCATCAGATAATTTAAAATCAACTCTTAAATCTGCTAAAGGTAACTACAATCATTCTATTCCTAAATCCAACAAAAAATATTACGAAAATATTAATCCAATCGAACAGAAATCACTTAAAAATAAAGTTGAAATTTTAAATGAGGTAAATAAATATTTAAGATCAAAAGATAAAAGTGTTAAGCAAGTTACTGCTAATTTTAGTGGTGAACAAAAATCTATAGAAATAATCAGATCTGGAGGAGAAACATTAACTGATATACGTCCTTTAGTAAGATTTAATGTATCTGTAATGCTTGAAAAAAATGGAAGAAAAGAGACAGGAGTATATGGAGTTGG
>JBJLDI010000011.1:0-12443 GCA_045567235.1 Candidatus Pelagibacter sp. | reverse complement strand
TATTAAAAATTTGTGAAAAACTCAATATTGAGCTTTCTCAGCTATCCTCAAAAACTGATATAAATTTAGAGAACACATTATCAGAAATTTTGGATGATAAATTATTTGAAGACTTAGATATTTTGAGTCCAGAAGTAAAAGATCTTGTAGGAACAAATCCAAAAATAGGAAAAGCCATAGTTAGACTAGGTGATATTTTAAAAAAGAAAGATCATGAGATGATTAATAAAATTGAGAGCATATCTGGTAAAATTGTTGATGGAAGAAAAAGTTCATTTCCAGGTGAAGTCATTTCAGATTTTTTACAAGAAAATAAAAATTACTTTCCTAAATTAGAAGATTTTGCAAATAAAGTTTTTGAAAAGATCCAAAAAAATAATAGAACTAGATACATTGCTTTATGTGAATATTTAAGATCAGAATATGAGATAAAAGTTATTGATGTAATTCCAGAAGAAAAAAAACCCTTTTCAAAAATATATCGTAAAAATAAAAAAGAGTTACTTTTAAGTGACTATAACTCCCTTGAAACAAAAAAACTTCACGCTGCTGCACAAATAGCACATGAGGGTGCCAATAAAGAAATAGAGAATTATTTATCTAAATTTATATTTCCATCTGATGAATCGAAAAAATTAACTAAAGTAGCATTGTTAAATTATTGTGGTGCTGCTATTTTGATGCCATATAAACTTTTCCATACAGAGTGTAAAAAACTCAAGTACGATTTAGAATTGTTGCAAAATACTTTTGCAACATCATTTGAACAAGTTGCGCATAGAGTAACTTGTTTACAAGATCCAAAGTTACCAGGTATTCCTTTTCATTTTTTAAGAGTTGATATGGCTGGCAATATTTCAAAAAGATTTTCATTATCAGGAATTGAAATACCAAGATATGGAGGAGCATGCCCAAGATGGAATGTTTATTCTGCTCTTACAAGACCAGGAGTTATTCAAGCAGCAGTAAGTAAAATGACTAATGGTGAAAAGTATGTCTGTATTGCAAGAACTGTTGAAAAAGGTATAGGAAGATTTGGTCAATCAAAGAGTATTTTATCAATTGGTTTAGGATGTGAAGCAAAATATGCAAAAGATTTTGTTTATACAGAAAATATAAATATTAATGATAAATCTACAGAAATACCAATTGGTGTTTCGTGTAGAACTTGTGATAGATTAGACTGTTCTCAAAGAGCTTTTCCACCCCTACATAAAAAATTTGACGTTGATATTAATTCTAGAGGAGTTTCAGTTTATGTTGGTGATAAAGACTCTTAATTTAAATTATAATGATTAAATTTATTGTTCCAGCTATTATTATTTTCTTGATCATTTTATATTGGGAGAAAATTAGTGAAATAATTTATAAAAAATTTAATATTAAAATAAATTATTTATTACTCAGTGCTGCTTCATTATTAATTTTGACTATTTATTTACTAATCAAAAATTAATTTTAGAAAATAGTTATTTTTTTTTATTTTTTAATTGAATACCAAGTTTTGAGCTATGTCTTAGTCTCATTACAACTATTGCAATAGCGATCAATAAAATAGCTGCAGATTGATAAACTAATGCTGATGGATCCATTTCTTTACCTTGCATAATAATAAATCTAGATAATGCAGTAATAGCAATTAATAGAGGTAGAGTTATTCTTATTGATTGTTCCTCCCAGAAAACTCTAACCATTGCCATAACTTCTAGATAAAGAAACATTAGCAGTAGATCAGCTAGAGAAACTGATTTAGCTTCATACATATTAATAATTTCAACGAACACTGCAATAATAGTGCTTATTAAAATTATTATTAATAATCCAAGTTGTAAATTTTTGATTATATTCTTCAAAATAAATCTTTTTTTAATTATTATTTGAAAACTACCTTAAACATTAATCAAAGAAATTAAATCTTAAATATTACTAGATAGATTACCTTATATGTCAAAAATGAATACCTGCGACAAATTAAAGATGATAAACAACATGTAAAAATAATTTATGAAAGAAATTTTCAAAAATGTTAAAGAAAAATTAGTTGGCAAGTATTTAGATAATAATATTTTAAAAAAAACAAAAAAATTTAAACCTAGAATTAAAGCTAGAATTCGAAAAAATAAGCAACTTTTAAATAAAAATATTAATAATTTATTTGATTGGGTAAAAGGTGCTGAATTGATAGAATTAAAAAAATGCAATATTGATGAAGATCCAGTTAGACCAGAATTAGATAATGTTTTTAGAAGAAGTTATGGAAGAAAAATCTATGGAGTAAAATATGGTGGTGAGATACATGCAGTTATGTGTTTTGCTTATACTAATGAAATCCCAAAATCTGTAGAAGAATTAGATGTATTAAGTCAGGATGCTCATTTACAAAGTACTTTAAGAGGTCAAAATGTTGGACGTATAGCTATAGCTTACACAGTCTGGTCAAAAAAAAAAGGTGGTGGAAAATTAATTGTTAAAGAAGTTTTTAAAAAAATAAAAAAATCTAATCATTTAAATAGACTAGTGACACTTTCTCCTCTTACAGAAATGGCAACAAAATTTCATAGTAGAAATGGTGCTAAACTTTTACAAAAAAATGAAACCACTCAGAATTTTGAATATAAGATTATTTAATTCTGTAATTTTTTTTGTTTTCATTTTTACTTTTAATTGTTTATCAATAGAAATGAAAAAAAAACCTTATCATCATTTACCAGACGGAACATTTAGAAATCCAGAGGGATCCCCTGAAAGAAACACAAATTTTAAGTGGTCATTCAAGGTTTTTAATAAAGAAAAAAAGAAACTTGATATGACAGTTCCAAAAGAACACGTTGTTAAAAAGGAAATAGTATTATCAGATTTAGAAAAATTTAAAGAAGATGATTATATTTCTTGGATTGGTCACGCTACGTTCATTATAAAACTTGGCAATACTACAATTATTACAGATCCAGTTTTTTCTAAAAACGCAGGACCATTAATATTTGGTCCAAAAAGATTTACTGAACCCGCATTAAAATTAAGTGAGATTCCTAAAATTGATTTATTTTTACTCACTCATAATCATTATGACCATCTAGATATGATGACAATTCGTAGGTTTCCATTTAAGAGCGCAAAAGTGATGCTACCTCTTAAACTTGGCAAATATTTTACAAGAAATGGATATAGAGATGTAAATGAAATGGATTGGTATGATGAAATAAGTGTTAATGAAAAATTAAAGATTACATTTCTTCCAGCAGTCCATTGGTCTAAAAGAAGTTTAACAGATACTAACAAAACTTTATGGGGTAATTTTTTAATTGAATATGATGGAAAAAAAATTCTGTTTGCTTGCGACACTGGAGTTGGAAACATTTATAAAGACTTAGGAAAAAAATATGGTCCAATAGATATCTCTTTTATTAATATTGGTGCATATAATTTTTATCCAATATCACCTTATAAAGATAAATCAGCTTATCACACCAATCCAGAGGAAGCCTTAAGTATAGGTAAAGACTTAAAAAGTAAAAAAATTATTGGTACTCATTGGGGTACTTTCGTTTTGTCTTTAGAGCCAATTATGGAACCTCCTTTACGATTTAAAAAAAACGCAGAAAAATATGGTTTTAAAAAAGAAGATGCTATTATTTTTAAAATTGGCGAATTTAGTAAATTAAAAGATATAATTAATTAAATTAAACTTATTAGATTTAAAAAATACTAATAACTCAAGCTTTTTAGTATGTTTAAAATGAGTAATCTAATGATATTTTAAAACTCCATGAAAATATTATACATCCCAGTAACAAAAAAAATTAAAGAAAAAAATTTTAAGAATTATATGATATGTTTTTTACATGATATTAAGATCA
Source organism: Candidatus Pelagibacter sp. (assembly GCA_045567235.1). Lineage (GTDB taxonomy): Bacteria > Pseudomonadota > Alphaproteobacteria > Pelagibacterales > Pelagibacteraceae > Pelagibacter. The sequence goes on along the minus strand of JBJLDI010000011.1, from coordinate 8,586 downwards.
TTCTGAAAAATTTTTCATTTAGTAGACAAGCAACAAAAAATACATCTGGATATATTGACTCTGCTATTCACTCGAATGCCTTTATTTTTGAACTTCCTTACAATTTTTCTAGGATTTTTTCAAAAATTTTGAATTTAATATTTGATGGCATTTTTGTAAATTGGAAATTTACAAATATTAGAAGTGACACAAATGATATACAGTCAAAACTAATTGAATTGTCCAAAAAATTTAAAATAAAAAAAGTAATTATTGATGGAAGAGATACAAGTACAAACGTTATTAATAGTGAAATACTTGACAGATTTGATTATGTAATAAAGAGGGAAAAAAATAAATCTATTTCTAATGAAAAGTACTTAACGACAATGCTTCCATGTAAATTAATAGATTATAAAATTTCGAGACATAAAGAAAATATTGATTGGAGTAAAATCGGTCGTTCCACAACAAATGATAAATTCGAATATGATATTTTTTTTTCTGGTCAACAAAGTTCAGAATTTAGAACTAAATTAGTAGAATTTATTAAAAATCAGAACTTTAATTTTTATGGTGGAGTAAAAAACTCTAAAATTCCTCATTCTCAATATATGGAAGCTATATACAGCTCTTCTATTAATTTGGCACTAGGAGGAATCGGAGAGTTTACATTTAGACATTTAGAAATTTTAGCAAATTGTTCGTTTATGATATGTGAAAACTCTATTAATCAATTAGAATTACCTATACCATTAAAAGACGGCAAACATTTCGTAACATTTGATAGCAAAGAAGATTTATTGGAAAAAATAAAATTTTACTTAAAAAATGAAAGATCAAGATTAGACATTGCCTTAAATGGAAGAAGAATACTTGAAGAATACTATTCGCCAAAAAAGCACGGAGACATTATTCTAAAAAAAATTTTTTCTAATGCAAAAATATAACTGGAATTATCCAACAACAATGTGGGTTGGAGAAAATAGAATTAAAGACCTAGCAATAGCATGTAAATCATTGAGCATTTCCAAGCCTCTGATAGTTACTGATAACGGCCTTGCAAAATCTGAAATTATTTTAAATTCACTTAATTTATTAAAAGATAATAATCTTTCAGTTAAAATATTTTCAAAGGTTGTTGGTAATCCTACAGGAACTAATGTTATCGAAGGAGTTAAATTTTACAAAAAAAATAAATGTAATGGTGTAATAGCCATTGGTGGTGGTAGTGGACTTGATGTTGGAAAAGCAATAGCTTTTATGTCAGGTCAAACTTTACCAATTTGGGAATTTGAAGATGTTGGTGACAATTGGACAAAAGCTAATTCAGACAAAATTGCACCTATCATTGCTGTTCCAACCACTGCAGGGACAGGTTCTGAAACTGGAAGAGCATCAGTAATTTTAAATGAAGAAACAGAAGTTAAAAATATTATTTTTCATCCTAAATTTTTACCTTCAATAGTAATTTTAGATCCAGTTTTGACACTTGGACTTCCAGCAAATATTACTGCAACAACTGGTATGGATGCACTAGCCCATAACTTAGAAGCATATTGTGCCCCAGGTTTTCATCCAATGGCAGATGGGATTTCATTAGAGGGAATGAGATTAATCAACAAATGGTTACTCGAAGCAGTTAATGATGGATCTAATTTGGAAGCTAGAATGAACATGTTAACTGCTGCTAGTATGGGCTCAACTGCATTTCAAAAAGGTCTCGGTGCAATTCATTCTCTAAGTCATCCTGTAAATGCTCTGAACAATGTTCATCATGGTTTATCAAATGCAATTTTTATGCCTTATGTTTTGACTTTTAATAAAGATGTTATTGAGAAAAAGATAATTAAAATTTGCGATTATTTAGAATTAAAAGATAGTTCTTTTGACGAATTTATTAAATGGATTTTAGATTTAAGAAAAAAATTAGATATACCACATAAATTATCTGAAGTAATTAAGGAGGAAGATTTTGATATCGAAAGGTTATCAAAAATGGCTTTAGAGGACCCATCAACTTCAACAAATCCAAAGAAAATGTCTATTGACGATATGAAAATTTTATATGAAACATAGCATGTCGGGAGATTTATTTTAATGAAAAATTTAAACTTATTGGTAGTCGAAGGTAATTTACAAAAGGAAAATGAAAATTTTAAACAAAATGGAATTCCTACCCATGCCGAAAGTTTAAAAGAAAGTCTTTCATATTATACGAAAAATTTAAATATAGATGTTTTTAATCCATGTTCAGAAAAAAACTTTGATAAAATATTACCAGAAATAAAAAAGTACCATGGATTAATATGGGGAGGCAGTAGCTTAAATATCTATAATGATTGTATAGAAATTCGTAGACAGATTGACTTCATGAAAGAATGTTTTAAAAATATTAATAAGATTTTAGCAATTTGTTGGGGTATGCAAGTAGCAGTAACGGCTGCAGGAGGCTCAGTAAAAAAGTCGACTAATGGAGCACATATTGGTATTGCTAATAATATAGAAATCAATGAAAATGGAATTAGTCACCCCCTATATAAATCAAAAAGCAAGAAATTTAATTCACCTGCATTTAATTTTGATGAGGTCGAAACTTTACCAGAAGGTGCAATCCATTTAGCTTCAAATAAGATTAATAAAATACAAAGTCTTCATTTTAAATCAGGAGTGAGTGATGTTTGGGGTCTTCAATATCATCCTGAAATCACATACCATAAAATGATTACACTAATTAAGTTTAGAAAAGATAAATTAATTAATTCAAGGAAATGTTTTAAAGATGAAAAAGAAATCGAAGAACACATTAATTTTATCGAAAAAGAGATCAAGATTTCTCAAAGAGAATCTAGAATGTTAGAATTAAAAAATTGGCTTAATTATTTAAAGGCTGCTTAATTTTATTTATTTTTTCTAAATCTTTTAAATGAAAAGTTTTTAGGTCTTTTTCTATTCTTATATTTTTTCTTACTTTTAAAAGAAGATTTTCTTTTAGTAAAATCTACTTCGCCATCAGCTGGTTTCTTGCCAAAATATTTTGGATTATTTGTATATCCAAAAGGTTTTTTTTGTATTTTTAGAATTAGATTTTTTTTCCATCTTTTTTTTTAAAGAATCTTTTTTTATCTTTTAAATCAGAAACTCCATCATTTTTTTTATTAAATGATTTATTTCTATATTTAAAATTATTTCTTTTTTTATTAAAATGAGTTTTACCTTTTTTATTTTTCTTAAAGCTTCTTTTTTGGATATTTTTTGAAGCTTTAAAATTAGGATCAATCAGTCTACGAATTGAGTTCCACATTGATCTATCATTTGGTGTGAGAAAAGTTAAAGAAGATCCTTCTTTACCCGCCCGTCCAGTTCTGCCAATTCTATGAATATAATCCTCGGGAACTTGAGGCAAATCATAATTAATCACGTGTTGAATAATAGGAATGTCTAATCCTCTAGCCGCAACATCAGTTGCAATTAAGATTCTACTATTTCCATTTCTAAATCCAGCAATAACCCTGTCTCTTTTACTTTGTCTTAAGTTTCCATGAATAGCATCCGCTTTATGACCATCATATTTTAATCTTTTAACAATTTTATCAGCTCCATGTTTTGTTTTTACAAAAACTAAAATTGATCCGTTTCTTTCAATAAGTTGATTAATCAATTCATGATATTTTTTATCTTGAGTAACTTCTAAACTTTCTTGTTTAATTTTTTCAATGGGAGTCGATAATGAACCAACTGAAATTCTTTCAGGATTATTAAGATACTTTTGGGAAATTCTTAAAATATTATCTGGCAAAGTTGCTGAAAATAATAATGTTTGATGATTTTTTGGAATAAATTTTAAAATAAGCTCTATTTGTGGAGTAAAACCCATATCAAGCATTCGATCTGTTTCATCTAAAACTAAGTAACTTACTTTTGATAAATTTAAACTTTTTCTTTCTAAGTGATCATTAATCCTTCCAGGTGTTCCAACTATTATCCTTGCTCTTTTTTTAAGTTTTTTTAATTGTTTCTGCATGCTCTCTCCACCAATTAAAAGAGCATTACCAATGCCAATTTCTCTAACATTTAATTTTAGAACTGCTTGCATAACTTGGGTTGCAAGTTCTCTCGTAGGACAAACAATTAATGCCATTGCTAATTTGTCTTTAATTAATTTATTAATCATTGGAATTGTAAAAGCTAAAGTTTTACCAGTTCCAGTTTGTGCAGTTCCCAAGATATCTCTCCCTGTTAAACTAATTGGAATAGACTTACTTTGGATAGGGGTTGGTGTTTTAAAATTGGCTAACTCAATTGATTTTTTAAGCTTATTTTCAATTTCTAAATCTATGAAGTTCATTATGCAAAGAAAGATATAAATGTAAGTATTTACATGGATGCTTATATCTTTTTATAATAATAGCAAGAATACTTAATTTAATCGATGTTGAGATTGTTTTAGTTTTCAGTTAAAATAGTTAAATATGCTCTCATATATATTACCTTTTATCGTTTTGATATTAATTGTGGTCTTTATCCATGAATATGGACATTATTATTTTGCAAAACGATATGGAGTAGGAGTTACTGATTTTTCTATAGGTTTTGGTAAAGAAATATTTGGTTGGAATGATAAATCAGGCACTAGGTGGAAAATTTGCTGGATCCCACTTGGTGGTTATGTAAAATTTTTTGGAGATCGTAATGTATATTCTCAAGCTGATCATAAAGAGATATTAGAAAAATATAATGAAGAAGAGCAACAAAAATTATTTACTTTAAAACCATTATATCAAAGGTCTTTAATTGTTTTTGGAGGTCCTTTAGCGAATTTTTTATTAGCTTTAGTGATTTTTTTTTCAATTTATACCTTTATTGGAAAAGATTTTACCCCGGCTGTTATCAATGAAGTCCAAAAAGATAGCCCAGCAATGGCTGGTGGATTAAAGCAAAACGATATTATTTTAGAAATCGATGGAAACAAAGTTCAAAGTATCATGGATGTTTCAAAATACATCACAATGTCAACCGACGAATTCATTGATTTTAAAGTTAAACGTTCTTATGATGAAATCTTATTAAAGATTAAGCCTGATATGGTATTAAGCGAGGATAATTTAGGGAATTCTTTAAATAAACGGATGGTTGGAATAAAGCTTGGAGCTTATAATAATGAGATAAATCATGTTAAACTTGGTCCAGCTCAGTCATTACTTCATGCAGTAAATGAAGTCTATTATGTCAGTACTTCAAGCCTTAAATACATCGGTGGAATGATTGCTGGAAAAGCAGATACTTCGCAATTAGGAGGCCCAATTAGAATTGCTAAAATTTCAGGACAGGTTGCTGAATTTGGGATTTTGGCTTTCATTAGCATGATGGCTTATATTTCAATAAGCCTTGGATTAGTTAATTTATTTCCCATTCCAATGCTAGATGGAGGTCATTTAATGTTTTATGCTTTTGAAAAAGTTTTGGGTCGCCCTCTATCACAAAAAACTCAGGAAGGTTTTTTTCGAATCGGTATGTTTTTATTGATAACTTTAATGTTTTTTACAACTTTTAATGACCTAAAGGATCTAGGTTTATTAAGATAAACATAATTTAAAATAATTAAAAAAAATCAATTAAATCAATGCTAATTTAACATTATACAATATATTGTGTATTAATTTTTATAACCCACTAAAAAAAAGGTTGATTTATAGGGCTTTTTTTGAAAGATAGAAAATAACCAATAAAACCGGAGCTAAAATGAACAAGAAACAATTAATCGTTAAACTTTCAGGGGCTTTAAGTTTAAGTAAAGCAGATGCCGAAAGAACATTCGATACTATTACCAACACTATTTTAGATGCTTTAAAAGGTGATGATTCAGTAAAAATTGCTGGATTTGGTACTTATAAAGTTGCTAAGAGAAAAGCTAGAGTTGGAAGAAATCCTAGAACTGGTGAGCAAATTCAAATTGCTGCATCACAAAAGGTTAAATTCTTACCCGCAAAAGCTTTAAAAGAAGTTTTTAATAAATAACTTTTAAACAGCCTTAATGTTTTAAATAAGCATTAAGGCTGTTCCTATATGCAAATATTGCATATCCAATTTTCCTAATCAGCGTTAGTTTAAAATAATTAAAAAAATATAACTCTTCCTTTAACAGGGAGGTCTTATGACTAAATTAATGAAAAAAATTAGTGTACCACTCATAAGTTTAATGTTTTTATTAAACATGAGTAGTGCAGGTATGGCAGATACCACAGTTTCTGCTGAAGTAGGTTTTATATTTAATACCTTGCTATTTTTAATTTGCGGATTTCTAGTATTTTTTATGGCTTGTGGGTTTGCAATGTTAGAATCAGGCATGGTTACATCAAAGAGTGTATCTGTAATTTGTGCGAAAAACATAGGTTTAATATCTATCTCTGGAGTTATGTTCTGGATGTTTGGTTACAATCTTGCTTACGGTATACCAGAAGGAGGATATATAGGTAGCTTTATTCCTTGGTCTGACTCTAGTGCGGTAGATACTGGTTATTCAGATGGTTCCGATTGGTATTTCCAAATGGTTTTCTGTGCAACTACAGTATCAATTGTTTCAGGAACTTTAGCAGAAAGAATTAAGTTATGGCCATTTTTCTTATTTGCAGCAATTCTATCTGGAATTTTATATCCAATAGTAATGGGATGGCAGTGGGGTGGAGGCTGGTTAGCTTCTATTGGCTTTTCTGATTTTGCTGGATCAACTTTAGTTCACTCTACAGGTGGAGCAGCTGCATTAGCTGGTGCTATTATTTTGGGCCCTAGATTGGGAAGATTTACTAAATCTGGAGCTCCAGCACCTTTGAAACCATTTGCAGCATCTTCGATACCACTTGTAACTTTAGGGGTATTTGTTTTATGGCTAGGTTGGTTTGGATTTAATGGTGGTTCACAACTTGCTATGGGAACTGCTGATGATGCGATAGCTGTATCTACAATATTTATGAATACATTTTTAGCTGGAGCTGGTGGTGTTATTGCCGCTGCAATAGTTACAAGATTAAATTTTGGAAAAACAGATGTTGTCCAAATGTTAAATGGATGTATTGGTGGATTAGTAGCAATTACTGCTGAACCTTTAATGCCTTCACCTTTAGCTGCAATCTTAATTGGTGCAGTTGGTGGTGTGATAGTGGTTTATGGAACTAAACTCTTATTCTCATTAAAAATCGATGATGTAGTAGGAGCAATTCCAGCTCACTTGTTTGCAGGTATTTGGGGAACTTTAGCAGTGCCAATTACAAATACAGATGTAGCATTTAGCGCTCAGTTAATTGGAGTACTTTCAATTAATATATTTGTTTTCGTAGTGGCTTACATTGTTTGGAGTTTGATGAAAGCAACTATTGGTATCCGATTGAGTAAAGAAGCGGAAACTAAAGGCACTGATGTAACTGAAACAGGCGTTATTGCATATGCAATACGTGACTAATTGTTAACAATAAAGGGATCCTTCGCCTCTGTGTATCCGCAACGTTACTCAACCGAAGGGTCCCTTAAAATTTCTCTCTAAGTTAGTTAAACAACAAAAGCCCCCTCCCTCAGGGGGCTTTTTTATTTATTTTCATCCCAAAGCTTTTTGTAATCAATAAATGGAGCTAAACCATAGCTAGAATTAATGTTTGTTAAATGAAGAGATAAACTTTTAATTGGAGAAACACAAATTTCATTCTCATAAATTTCATTGATATATTTTTCAAATGGATCATTTCGATCAAGACAAGTTTTTTCAAAATTTTCCCAATATTTATTAAGTAAATCCTTACTAGTCATAAAGGTACAAAGAGTTTTGTTTATTGTTCGCCAATGCCTTTTATTACCAATCAATATATTAGTTTTTTCGTTGTTCATATAAAGGTATGGATAATCTGATGGACACATAAAAAAATCTTTTTTTAGCTGAGATGATATTCTTTCATACGAAGCTACCATTTCCTCCAACATTGGCTCAAAATGGAGATAATCATCCTCTATAAAGAAGATTAAATCTTCACTTTGATTTTTTCCAATTTCAAAACTGTTCATTAAACTAGCTAAATTTGAGAAAGTTTCTTTAGTTTTTTGCTCTTTAATTATACTTTTATATCTATCGTAGTTAAGAGAAATAATATCGATGTTTTTGCCATCTATTAATTTCTTAATACGATCTAGGTTTTTATTATTAGAATTATCATCAACAATGATAGTTTTAATTTTCAACTTCGGGTATTTGTTTTGACAAAAATTTATCGAGCTAATTAAAGAATTGATAGAACGATAAGAGTATTCTATTTTTGGTTGTTCAAATAACCTTTTTTTATTTTGATCCCAAATTTCTACATCGGTATTCATTCTTACTATGATCAAAATTGATTTAACATTTCTTGATATTTTGACCTCACCTAAAGGTAAAATTATTGATTTCTGGTTTAAAGTAGAAAGATCTTCATTTAGCTCTTTATCTAAAGTAGGAGAAGAAAAACTATTTTGATCAATAATTTCAAAACCTAATATTTTAGCTAATTTAATGAAAAGTTTTTTCATATAATTTTTTAATTTATGATATAGATATTTACAATATTATGACAATTAAATCATCTCAAA
>JBJLDI010000010.1:0-12791 GCA_045567235.1 Candidatus Pelagibacter sp. | reverse complement strand
TGTTCTGGAGATTGTTACTTGGTTCATTGGTAATGTTAATCGGTGGATATTTAGGTGAAGCTGGATACATCAACTCAACACTTGGTTTCATTATTGGAATGGCAGGTTGGATATACATTCTATATGAAATATTTTCAGGTGAAGCTGGTAAAGCTGCAGCAAAAAGTGGAAACAAAGCACTTGTAACTGCTTTTGGTGCAATGAGAATGATTGTTACAGTAGGTTGGGCAATTTACCCATTAGGTTATGTATTTGGTTACCTAACAGGTGGAGTAGATGCAACATCACTTAACGTTGTTTACAACTTAGCAGACTTTATTAACAAAATTGCATTTGGTCTAGTAATTTGGGCTGCTGCAACTAGTTCAAGCGGAAGAAGAGCTAAGTAGTTTAACTTAGAAAAGTTTAAATTAGGGCAAGTATGTTTATACGTACTTGCCCTTTTTTTTTAGAAGCCTATATATAATTCATGCCAAAAATAATTTACAATACTTTCGATAATCAAACACATTCAATAGATGTTCAAAATGGATTATCTGTTATGGAGGGTGCTGTTCAAAATGATGTTCCTGGTATAGACGCTGATTGTGGTGGTGGGATGGCTTGTGCCACTTGTCATGTTTATGTAGATGAGAATTGGTTTGACAAGCTACCAAAAAAAGAAGATGGAGAGGAGGATATGCTAGATATGGCTTTTGAACCAAAAAAAAATAGTAGACTAAGTTGTCAACTTATTGTCTCTGATGAGCTTGATGGTTTAATAGTTAACATTCCATCAAAGCAAGCATAAATGAATAAAATTGATGCATTAATAATTGGAGCAGGCCCAACAGGATTATTTACTGCTCATCAATTAAAATTAATTGGGCTTAATTGTGAAGTAGTTGATAATCTTGATAAAATTGGGGGACAATGTATTGAGCTTTATCCAGATAAACCTATTTATGATATTCCTGCAATTCCAGAATGCACTGGTGAAGAATTAACAAATAATTTATTAAATCAACTCAAACCTTTTGATATCAAGTTTCATTTAAATGACAGGGTTGATGAGGTTAAAAAAGATAATGACAAATGGCTTATCAAAACAAGTAATGGTAAAACTTTTTTAACACCCAATGTAATTATTGCTGGAGGAGTAGGTTCTTTTGAGCCAAGAAAATTTTCAACCAAAGAATGTGAAAGATTTGAAAATAAGTCATTATTATATTCAATTAAAGATAAAAAGATATTTAAAGGAAAAACAGTAACGATTTTTGGTGGAGGAGATAGTGCTTTAGACTGGTCAATAGAATTATCAAAAGATAGTAAAATAAATTTAATACATAGAAGAGATGAGTTTAGAGGGGCTCAAGCAACAGTAAATAAGATTCACGAGCTCGTAAAAGAGGGAAAAATAAATCTTTATACAAAATATCAAATGTCATCCGTAAATGGTTCTGATAAATTAGAGAGTATTGTAATAAAACATGATGAGGGTGAAGCCAAGATACTAGAAACAGATTATGTACTTGGTTTCTTTGGCTTAATTATGCAATTAGGTCCAATAGCAAATTGGGGTTTAAATTTAGATAAAAAAACTATCCAAGTTGATACAGAGAAATTTGAAACAAATCAAAAAGGGATATATGCTGTTGGTGACATTTGCACTTATCCAGGGAAATTAAAACTTATCCTATCTGGATTTCATGAAGGTGCTTTAGCTGCCAGAGCATGTTTTAAATTAGCAAGACCAAACGAAAAATATAGATTTGAATTTACCACTTCATCAAAAACGATAAAAAATCGACTTGGTGTTAAAAGTGATTGAATTATTTTCGTCTAATACTCCAAATGGTAAAAAGATCAGTATTATGCTGGAGGAAATTGGGTATGATTATAAAGTAACCAAAGTAGATCTCGATAAAGGTGATCAATTTAAATCAGATTTTAAAAAAATAAGTCCCTTTAGTAAAATTCCTGTAATTATTGATCACAAAAATAATGAAACAATTTTTGAATCAGGTGCAATTTTAATTTACTTAGCTGAAAAGAGTGGAAAATTTTATGATAAAGGTGAAAGACTTAAAATTAATCAGTGGTTGATGGCCCAAATGAGCACTGTGGGACCAATGATAGGGCAACACCATCAGTTTCATCACTATAATTCTGGAAAAAGTAAGTTTGGTGAAGAAAGATATTTTAAAATAACAAAGAGAATTTATGAGGAATTAGATATTCATTTAAAAGATTCAAAATTTTTAGCTGGAGTAAATTACTCAATTGCGGATATCGCCACCTGGCCATGGATTGCAAGACATAATTGGCATGATATTGGTCTAAATAACTATAAAAATCTTAAAAGGTGGTATCTTAATATATCTTATAGAGAAGCAGTGATAAGAGGTTTTCAATTTATGAATAAAGATGAACTAATACCTCAGCCATAGTTTTAATTCATTAATTTATATAAAGAACTTAAAATTCCATGCCCTGATAGCTCTATAGCTAAGACAACTATTATAATTAATATTAATTTTTTGTTCATTTAATAAACAAGTATAACAATAAAATTATCCAAAAAAAAGGATAGTAATAATAAATATATTTCTTTGCAAAAAGAAAAGAGATCGAATTTTTATTAGATTTATTTTTTTTCATTAATAACTACCTTTTTTATTTGATCCTTTATAAAATATTTCTTGTAAATTATCATTCTCTTTTTTTTTTATTTCAAGATCATCTTTACCCATCAGCAAACTAGGTCTTCCAATTTTATCATGAAAATTAAATTTATCTACTCCTCTAGCAAGCTGAACACTATTTTTACCCAATATTTGTTTAACGTTTGTGCTGATATAGCTTTGAATTACAAAACCTATTCTCCTGTCATTACTTTTGTTTAGATCAGAACCATGAACAACTGTAGGATGATGAAGTGACATTTGTCCAGCTTTTAGAACTAGAGGAGTAGTTTTATCTTGAGGTACATTTTTTACAGTTTGACCTCTTGTTAATAAATTACCTTCATTAAATTTTTGATCATGTTCTTTTAAATTATCTTTATGAGATCCTGACCACATTCTCATACAACCATTTTTTTCATTAGAATCTGTTATTGCAACCCAGGCAGTTACCCAATTATGAGGTTCTAAACCAATATATTTTGCATCTTGATGATAACTTACAAATCCTTTTTCGTTTGGATTCTTAATAAATAAAGTTGTTCCACAAACCAGAATATCTTCTCCTATTAAACTTTGAACAGCATCTAAAATTTTTGAATTATGGGTAACCTCATCTAATAAAGGTGAAATTAAATGAGCATTATATCTTCCTGATTTATCTAATTCATCAGGCATTTTTTTTTCTATAAGCTCAACCTCATTTCTGATTTCTTTTGCCTTTTCTTTTGAAAAAATATTTATTGGAGAAACAAAACCATTATCTTCATATTGTCTAAGTTGATTCAAAGAAAGATAAGACATACTTGTGAACTAATAAAAAAATTAAATTTTCTTTTAAAATTTATATCTAATTTTTGGTTGATTTATCAACATCGAAATCATTAAAATCAAAATTTATATCTTTCGAAGGATTTTCTAGTTCTTCAAATTTTCTTATTTTTTCCAATTCTCTTTGTTTTAATTTTTGCTCTCTTAAATTTTCAAGATGTTCCTTTGCTTTCTGTTCTTTATCAAATTTTTCTTCCCATTCTTTAATCTTTATATATTCAAGTTGTTTTTTTCTATCTTCATCCTCTTTTAAAACTTTTAATTCTCTATTTTTTCGTTTTTGTTCTTTTAATTCTTTTTGAACTTGTTCTTCTTCTCTCACTTTAAGGTCAATATCTTTTCTATTCTGAACTTCTTCCCTAGACCTTAATTCTTTTTCTTTATTTCTTAAATCTCTAGAGATTTGAGTTAATTCTTTATCTTTTTCTACTAATCTCTCATTTTCAATTTTTTCATGGTCTTCTTTAGATTTTAATTCCTTTTCTCTTAATTTTAAATCATCTTCTTTAAATCTTAATTTATTATCTTCTTTTTTTAATTTTTCTTCCCATGTTTTTAATTCTTTTTTTTCTTTAATTAGATCATTTTTTTCTTGAAGTTTTTTTAGTTTTATTTCTTTGATCTTTTTTAATTCCTGATTTTTTTTAAAATTTTCAAATACGGTACTAAGAGACTTAGTTGTCAATTTTGAAATTTTGGACAACCCTTTTTTTTCTTTTTTAATTTTTTTTTTCTTTTTTACCATTTTTATAGAAGCTCATTTCACTAAAGAATAAATTTTATTTCAACAGATTTTTTTAAAATTTTTATTATTAATTTGGCTAAATTGGGTACAACCCTTAAGGGATAAATTGTATTAATTAATCATCAGCATGAACTTTTTCATTCTTTTCATGTTTTTCTTGGGCTGCGATTGTATATTTAGCGATTGGTCTAGCCATTAGCCTTTTTAAACCAATTGGTTCAGCTGTATCTAGGCAGTATCCATAAGTGGCATCTTTAATTCTTATTAAAGCTTTATTAATTTCTGAAATCAATTTTATTTGTCTATTAATTGATTTCATCTCTACATTTTTATCGGTATATGAACTAGCTTGATCTACTATATCTGCAGAGATACTGTTATCATCCATACCTCCATTATATAAAGCTTCATTATTAGCTTTTACTAATTCTTTTCTCCATTCTTGTAATTTCATTCTAAAATACACTTTATGTTTTTCACACATGTATTTTTCAGTATTTTTAGGAACATAAGTCTTTGAAATTTTTATTGGAGTTTTCTTTGTTTCTTTTATTTTAGTTGTTTTTTTAGGTTTTGTTTTAACAACTTTTTTTTTATTTTTTGTAGTTTTTGGCATGGCTTTAAATTATTAGCGGCGGAGTATATTCAGCAAATTAGGGGTGTCAAGCAAGCTTAATTATTGTAAATATTTCCTTATGAATGTTTTAAATAGAAATATTAATAATATATTTTTTATTTTTGTTTTATCACATTTAGTAATTTGGACTATAGTTCCATCTCTAACAAATAAAAATTTACCTTTAGATACTATAGAGGCTCTTGCTTGGGGAAGTAACCTAGACTGGGGATTTAATAAACATCCTCCAATGAGTGCTTTTTTTACTGAGGTTTTTTTTCAAATTTTTGGCTCTCAGGATTGGGCTTATTACTTATTAAGTCAGACCTTTGTTATAATTGCTTTTTATTATGTGTTTAAATTAGCCAATGAAGTTTTGGGCAATATTAAATTGAGCTTAATTTCAGTTTTATTATTAGAATCTATTTATTTTTATAATTTTACCACACCAGAATTTAACGTAAATGTTTGCCAATTACCTTTTTGGTCTTTAGTTGTTTATTATTCGTGGAAAATTTATGAAACAAAAGAAATAAAATTTATTGATTGTTTTTTAGTTGGTTTATTTGCTTCACTAGGGTTTTTATCTAAATATTTATTTATTTACTTAATGGTATCAATTGATTTACTTTTTATTTGGTTAATTTTTATAAAAAAAATTAAAAAATTTGATTTTAAATATTTAATAACGATCGAAATATTTATTATTTTATTAATTCCACATTTCATTTGGCTTTACAATAATGAGTTTGTGACAATTTTATATGGTTTAAAAAGAACTGGTTTGGAGGGGTCAGGTATTTTAGATCATCTGAAATACCCGATTGTCTTTTTATTTAAACAAATAGGAATACTGGTTCCATTTTTTTTCTTAGTTTTTCTATTAATAAAAAAAATCAAATTTAAGATTAATCTAAAAGATAAAAAATTACTATTTTTAATTTCTATAAATATCCTACCAATCGTTTTAATGTTTATAACATCTTTAGTTACAGGATCAAAAATTAGAACAATGTGGATGACACCATTTTATTTATTTTTTGGAGTTTTATTTATTTATGTGTTGCAATCTCAAATAAATATTAAAAAGTTAAATTCATTTTTGTATGGTTTTTTATTTTTATTTTTTTTATCTCCAATCTTGTATTCTCAAGTCTCTGTTGGAAACACAGATAAAAGAACTGATTATCCTGGAAAAGAAATTGCAACTAAAGCCCAAATTATTTGGGATAAAGATTTTGATAAAGAAATTCAATTTGTAACTGGAAATGAATGGAAGGCTGGAAACCTTTCTTATCATTTAAAATCAAGACCAGTATGGGAAGGTTTTACAAATAATCAAATATTAAATAATTCTTCACAATTTATTTGTTTAGATGATATTTGTTTGGGTAGATACTAAATGATAAAAGTCAAAATTCTAATTCCTGTTTATAATGACTGGCAGTCAGTCTCTAAACTTATTGATGAAATTGATAATTTATCAATAAATTCAGAATATCAAATTTCCGTTATTGTAGTTAATGATGCCTCAAATCATGATCGTCAAGATGAAGATAAAATCTTAAATAATATTCACTCTATTAAGGTTTTAAACATGAAAGTAAATCAAGGTCATGCAAGATGTATCGCTACGGGACTTAAGTATATTTATGAGAAAGAGGAATTTGATTATGTAATACCAATGGATGGAGATGGAGAAGATAGACCTGAGGAAATTAAAGATTTTTTAAATCAGATCAAAAACTCTTATGATAAGCCTATTGTAGGAGAAAGAATAAAAAGATCTGAAAATTTTCTGTTTAAAGCCTGTTATCAAATACACAAATTGATTACTTTAATTTTTACAGGAAAATCTATTAAATTTGGTAATTTTAGCTGTTTACCTAAAACTACAGTTGAAAAAATGATTAATGACAAAGCTACTTGGAATAGTTTTTCTGGTGCTTTAACAAAAGTTGAAATGATTAATTTCTATACCTTCAAGTAGAGGAAAAAGGTTTTTTGGACCATCAAAAATGAGCTTTTACAGTTTAATTAAGCACTCTCTATCTATTATTAGTGTTTTTAGAAAAACATTTCTAATTCGTTCTGCTTTATTTATAATTCTATATATTCTATTCATTAAGAGTAATGCTTCTGTAATAACTGTAATACCACTGATATTTTTACTAATCGCTGTTTATTCTATTTCAAATTTAGCCTTAAGAGAAAATATGGAAGAATTTGATAATTCTTTGAAAAATATTTTAGATATCTCTAAAATTAAATAGCTTTTATTTTAGGTAAAGAATAAAAATCAGCCGTATCTATTTTAGAGGAATATTGTCTTCGCATATTCCACTTTTTTTGGACCCCTGCACTTGCAAGACTTAAAGTTGATCTTCCATATCTATAGTTAGTATTATCAATTGATCTCATTAAACTATTTATTTTTTCATCTTTTTCAGATGAAAATAAATTTTTTCTTCCATCATCATTACGTAATCCTGTAAGCATGACACCTGCTTTTTGATATTGATAACCATTTTTAAAAATATTTTCTAATATAGAAACTGCAGTCTTAACAGTTTCAATACTATTATTTGTTGCAATAGGAAAATCAATTGTCTTTGCATTTGAATAGTAGCCATAATTTCTTTGAAAAGGACTTGTTCTAACGAAAACTGTTATTGCTTTTGCAACTAGTGACTCAGACCTTATTTTTTCAGAAGCATTTAAGCAATAATTTGCAATTGCTTCTTTTAACTCTTGAAAAGTTTCAATTCTTTTTCCAAATGATCTTGAGACAACACAACTTTTTCTTTTAGTTTGTGTTGTTTCTAAATTGATACAAGGAATACCTCTAAGTTCCATTGCAGTTCTCGAACTTAAAACATTGGAACTTTTTTTAATCCAAGTATTAGATTTATTCTTAAGTTGCTTAGCATTATAAATTCCATTTTTTTGATAAAATTTTGTAAGCTGTCTTCCAACACCCCATACATCATTAATATTTATTTTTTCTAATATAGGATCAATATTTTCAATTCCGATTAAACTAGTAACACCCGAAATTTTCTTTTTCGCAATATGATTTGCGACTTTGCTTAATGTCTTTGTTTTAGCAATACCAATACTAGTTGGAATCCCAGTCCATTGTAAAACTGTTTCTCTAATTTCCCTTCCAACCTTTTCAACTTCATTATCAGGAAAATTTGATAAATCTAAAAATGCCTCATCAATTGAATAAACTTCGATTTCAGAGTTAAATCTTTTAAGAGTTCTCATTACCCTTCTAGATAAGTCTCCATATAATGAATAATTTGATGAAAAAACTTCAACTTTATTTTTAATAATAATATTTTTTGCTTTAAAGTAAGGCTCTCCCATCTTAATTCCTAGAGCTTTTGCCTCATTAGACCTTGATATGATACAACCATCATTATTTGATAAAACTACAACAGGTTTTTTTCTTATTTTTGGGTTGAATAATCTTTCACAAGAAACATAGAAAGAATTACAGTCAACTAGAGCTAGTTTTTTAGTACGTTGAATGGATGACATAGGTTACAACCCCCCAAATAAAAACATCTTCTTCTTCATTAATTAAAATTCTTTCAGAGAAATCTTTAGATCCAGAGGTCAGAAATTTTTTGTCTCTTTCCTGCACTAAAGTTTTAACAACAAGCTCATCATGAACATTTGCAATAACAGTTGAAAAATTTTTAGGTTTTAAGCTTTTATCTACAACCAATAAGTCTCCGTCATTAATCCCAACATCCACCATCGATTTTCCTTGTACCCTGATAATGAAAGTTGCTGGAACATTCTTAATTAAATGCATGTTCAGATCGATATCTTCTTCGATATAATCAGTGGCAGGTGATGGAAAACCAGCGCCAGCTTTATGTAGATAATAGGGAATGGTTAGTTTCATGTTCTTGTTTTGTTCTTATTTATAGACCATTTATACAATACACGCAAGAGGTTGTATTTTGAGTCCGTAATTGAATCAAAAGTGAATCAAAACGTGAACATCAAAACCACATTTTGTATGGTTGTGGATAACTTCAACCGAGGATAGTTTAAAACATAAAATGATAGAAATACTTATAGTCCTGGAACTTGCATTTCTAACTTATAAAATCTTACAGGATTAATATGAAAAAAATTTTAGCAATCATTATCCTAAGTTTCCTAATTAGCGAAAATAGTTTCGCAAAAACTGTTAAATTAAATTGCTCATTTAAAGATGCCTATGTTGGAATGGAAGATGGTAGTACTAAAAGATTAACGCCAGACATGGACTTGTATCATATCTACTCAGCGGACGATATTATTTCTTTCAATGAAGATAATAAATCTTTTGTTGGACATAAAGCTGATAGATTTAACGATGAAATCATAAAAGTAACTATGTTAGATGAAATAAAAGGACCAAAAGCAACTGTTAAATTAAAAAAAATTTGGGCAGTCAATAGAATGAATGGAGTTTTTACGAAAGAGATTTATTCAAAAATTGTTGGAGTAGATTCGTCTTGGGGTGTTGGAACCACTATTAGGTACGATTGTAGAAAGGCAAAAAAGAAATTTTAAATGAAAAAATTAATTTGTCATTGTGGAGCCATTGAGGCAGAAATTAATTTAGATGGAGATTTAGCTAAAGTAATAAAATGTAATTGTTCTATTTGCAAAAGAAAAGGAGCAATTATGTCTATGGTTAAAAATGAAGATTTTAAAATTGTTAAAGGCAAAGATAAATTAACTCTTTATCAATTTCATTCAAAAGTTGCCAAACATTATTTTTGTTCTGAGTGTGGAATTTATACCCATCACCATCCAAGGATCAATCCAGCAATGACAGGATTTAATGTTGGATGTATCGATGAAATAAATACTTTTGATTTAAAAGAAGTTCCTGTTAATGATGGTCAAAACCACCCTTTAGATAAGAAGTAATTTCATGCAACAATTAAATTTGTGTTTTACTAAGGTTAAAAAAGATTGTTTAAAATTTATTAAATCTCAAGAAACAAAAACTGATAAATTTAAGAATAAAGAAAGAATGATAAAATCTTTCTTAATTCCATTATGTTTTTGGATAAGTAAAAAAGCTGATAAGAAAAGACCTTATTTTGTTGGTTTAGCAGGCGGGCAAGGAACTGGAAAAACAACATCAAGTTCTCTCATAAAGATAATATTAACAAAGTATTTTAAGCTTAAAGTTTTTAAAATTTCTATTGATGATTTTTATAAAACAAGAAAAGAAAGAATTAGATTATCAAAAAGAGTGCATCCTATGCTTTTAACAAGAGGAGTTCCGGGAACACACGATATTAATATGATGTTAAATTTTTTTAAAAAAGCAAAAAGTAAAAAATTTAAAAGACTTAAATTACCAACTTTTAACAAAGCTATTGATGACAGGTTTAATAAAAAAAGATGGTATGATTTAAAAGAAAAACCAGATGTAATTATATTTGAAGGATGGTGCGTTGGAGCGAAAGCAGAAAAAATCAACACCTTAAATAAAACAATCAATTTAATGGAAAAAAACAAAGATAAAAAAAAGATTTGGAGAAAATACGTAAACCAACAATTGAAATCAAAATACAAAAACTTATATTCTCAACTAAATTGTCTAATTTATCTTAGAGCAAAAAACTTTAATTTGCTTCAAAAGTGGAGATTAAAACAAGAGAGAAAACTTTTACTAAGCAGTAAAAAAAATTCAAAACTTAAGATTATGAATAAAGAGGATGTTTTAAGCTTTATGCAAACTTACCAAAGAGTAACCCAAAATATGTTTAAGAATATGCCCAAGTATGCTTCAATTATACTAAATTTAAATAGTAACCATCAGATTAAAACTGCGGTATATAAAAAAAGATGAAAAAAATTCTATTAATTATATTTGGAACTTTTCTAGTAATTTCAAACTCAAACGCTGAAAGTTTTAATGCAGCTTTATCAAAAGCATTTAAAAATAATTCAGAATTAAATGCAGAAAGAGAAAATATAAATATTTCTGAACAAGAGTATAAAATTTCTCAAGGTAATTATCTACCAACAGTAACTTTATCAGGATCTAAAAGCTCAGAAGATACAAATAAACTTACAAATCAATCTGGTGGTGATGCTACTATAAATGATGTTGACCCTTTAACTAAATCTATTTCAATCACCCAAACTTTAATTGATTTTGGAAGAGGAGCAGAGTTATCAAAAAGCAAAATTGGCTTAGAAATAGCAAAAGCTAAATTATTAAAAAAAGAGCAAGATATTTTGTATAAAACGACTGAAGCTTACACTGGTTTAATTTTAGCAAATGAAAAGTTAAAGATTAATAAAGATAACGTTGAACTTCTAAGCAGACAAGTTGAGACCGATCAAATTAGAGTTGAAAGAGGTCAGATAACTTTATCAGACGTATCCCAATCAGAATCTTCTCTAGCTGAAGCCCAAGCTAAATTGATCCAGGCTGAAAATGAACTATTAACAAGTAAATTAAATTATGAAAATATTATTGGCAGTTTAAAAGATCCAAAATCGTTAGATAAAAAATCAATAAAAGAATATTTTTTACCACAAAATCTTAAATCTGCTATTGAACTTTCTATAAAAAATAATCCTAATTTAATTATTGCTAAATTAGAATATGATCAAGCTCAAAAAGATAAAACCATTGCAAAATCAGATCTAGCGCCTAGTGCAAATTTATCTTTAGAAAGATCTTATACAGATGACTTAAGTGCAACATATGATGAGAGAGAAAAAGATACTCTTAAAGCAACAGTCACTTGGCCATTTTATTCAGGTGGTAAAAATTTAGCTTCGATAAATAAAAGCTCAAGTTTAGAGACAAGGTCTCGATTAATTTTAGATAGCGTTACAAAACAAAATGAAACAAATGTTGCTAGTGCCTGGTCTAGTTATCAGTCAAACAAGAGTTTGTTAAATTCAGTTCAGGCCCAAGTAAGAGCTGCAGAGATTGCAAACGAAGGAATTTCTGCTGAATATAATAGTGGTGCAGGTAGAACAACTTTAGAAGTAATTCAATCCAATTCACTACTTCTTAGTGCGCAAATTTCACTTGCAGATTCTGAGAGAAACTTCATTCTTTCTCAATTTAATCTTCTAAAGTCTATTGGTTTACTTCATAGCGAACACCTAAAAATTAAGTAAATATTCAAAATTTTAAGGCAAAATAAATAAATCTTGCTAATGAGAACAAAATGTGTACATTTATTTTAATGATTCGAGTGTTAAAAAAATTAAAAAAAGAGGCAAAAAATGACTAAAAATAACCTTAAAGTAGTTAAATCTACTAAAGATCAAGAAATGGATATCAAAGAAAAGAACAAAGCATTAGATGCTGCAATCAGCCAGATAACTGACAACTTCGGAAAAGGTTCAGTTATGAAGCTTGGTGAAAAAAGAGCAATGGATATTGAGTCAATATCTACAGGATCTCTAAGTTTAGATTTAGCCCTAGGAATAGGTGGATTACCAAAAGGAAGAATTGTTGAAGTTTATGGACCAGAGTCTTCTGGAAAAACAACCTTAGCATTACAAGTTGTTGCTGAAGCCCAAAAGGCTGGGGGCATTTGTGCATTCGTTGATGCAGAGCATGCTTTAGATCCAGTGTATGCAAAAAAATTAGGTGTGAACACTGAAGAGCTTTTAATCTCACAACCAGATGCTGGGGAGCAGGCTTTAGAAATAGCTGATACACTAGTAAAATCAGGCTCTATTTCAGTAATCGTAATTGACTCTGTTGCAGCGTTAACTCCAAGAGCTGAAATTGAAGGTGAGATGGGCGATCATCATGTAGGTCTTCAATCAAGATTAATGAGTCAGGCTTTAAGAAAATTAACTGGTTCAATTTCAAATACAAATACAATGATGATTTTCATTAACCAAATTAGAATGAAAATTGGAGTTATGTTTGGAA
>JBJLDI010000009.1:0-12808 GCA_045567235.1 Candidatus Pelagibacter sp. | reverse complement strand
GATTTTTTGATCTCTATATCCATAAAAAAATTGTAATCTCTATATTATGTATTAAAAGTTCCGACTGAATAATAGGTATTTTTATGACTTTAATTAAAAAAATCAAAGATAAAAAAGTCAACTTTGAATTTAATAAAGAATACATCAAAGTTGTTACTGATAAGATAAGTAGTAATGATGCTTTGTTTATTTCGAATTCTTTTAAAGAAATGCACCCAGCAGATGCTGCTGATATAATTGAGCATTTAGGACAAAATGACAGAGAAAAACTAATTAAGTTAAATAATTTTAGAATTGACCCCGAAGTTTTTGTTGAATTAAATGAGTCTGTCCAATCTGAAATTATTAAGTTTCTTTCATCTGATGCAATTGTAAGAATATTAAAAAATTTAGAGTCAGATGATGCTATTTCTATCTTAGAAAATGTTGATGAGAAAAATAAAAATTCGATACTAAGTTCGTTACCGCCGAAAGACCGTTTTGCTTTGTTAGAAGGACTAAGTTATCCAGAAGATAGTGCTGCCAGAATAATGCAAAGAGAATTTACTGCAATTCCTAGTAATTGGTCTGTCGGTCAAACTATAGATTACTTGAGAGAAAATAAGGATTTACCAGAACAATTTTTAGAAATTTATATTGTAGATGAAAATTTTAAGCCAATTGGTACTGTTCCATCATCTAAAGTTTTAAGAACTGCTAGGGAAACAAAAATGTCATCAATTATGGATGACACTACCTTTTTAATACCTGTTGACATGGATAGAGAAGAAGTTGGTAATTTATTTGAGAACTACAATCTTAATTCAGCATGCGTAGTAGATAAAACAAATAAGTTAGTAGGAATGATTACTCCAGATGATGTATTGACTGTTTTAAAAGAAGAAGCAGAAGAAGATGCATTAAGGTTAGCTGGAGTAGGAGATGAAGAAATTACTGATGGTGTAATAACAAAAACTAAAAGAAGATTTAATTGGTTACTTTTAAATTTATTTACAGCTTTTTTAGCAACGTATTGTATAAGTTTATTTGGTGCAACTATTGAACAAATGGTAGTATTAGCATTCTTAATGCCCATTGTTGCTTCAATGGGTGGTAATGCTGGAATGCAGACACTTGCTGTTACAGTAAGAACCTTGGCCACTAATGACTTAACTAAAAATAATTTTAATCAAAATATATTTAAAGAATTTAATATAGGTATTTTGAATGGCATTATTTTTGCAATTATTAGTTCTATAATTGTTCAATTATGGTTTCAAGATATCCAGCTTTCATTAATCATATCAATTTCAATGATACTAACAATGATTGTTGCAGGTTTATTTGGAATTTTAGTACCCGTAACGTTAAAAAAAATGAATATTGATCCCGCAATAGCATCAAGTGTTTTTGTTACTACAATAACTGATGTAATCGGATTTGTATCTTTTTTAGGTGTTGGTGCTTATTTTTTATAAACTAAAAATTATCAATCAATCTAACCTTATTAATATAATAAGCGACAAATAATTTTGAATGTTTAACTTTATTTGAAGCTTTAAGGTTAAATTTGTTTCTCAATTCCAAATAATCAAACTTTACATTAAATGAATTTACAAGCTCCTTTTTTTTATCAGATATAAGTTTTTTAATATCTATATTTTCAGATAATCTTTTTTTAAATAAAAAAATTTCTTTAGATATTTTTTTTGCTTGTATCAGTTCATTTCTACTTAAAAGTTTATTTCTTGACGAAAATGCAAGCTTATTATTATCCCTTATAGTCTTACATGAAATAATTTTTATATTGTATTGTTTTGGCATATATTTATTAACTAAAAAAAATTGTTGAAAATCTTTCTCACCTAAATAAACTTTTTGCGGTTTAATTATCTTAGTTAATCGTTCCATAACATCTATTACACCCTCAAAATGACCTTTTCTAAATTTAGCACATAGAATCTTGTCCTTTTTTTTGAGTTTTATTGAAGATTTTCTTTTAAGATAATAGACATCTTTTACTTTAGGTATATATAAGAAATTAATTTTCAATTTCTTTAATATTAAAAGATCTTCTTTTTTATTTCTTGGATAATTTTTAAAATCATTTTTATTATTAAATTGAGTAGGATTTACAAAAATACTAACAATAGTTTTTTTGCATTCTTTTAAAGATTTCTTTATTAACGAAATATGCCCTTTATGAAGACTACCCATTGTCGGAACAAAGCCTAAGTTTGAAACATCATATAATGCCTCATTTAAATCATTATTACTTATTAAAATTTTCATTTGTATAAAACAATTTAATAAGTAAAACATTTAAATGATTAAACAAGCAATTATTCCACTAGCAGGATTAGGTACACGACTATTACCTTTGACAAGTGTTTTTGCAAAGGAACTATTACCCATAAATGGAAAACCTGGAATTGAATATATTTTAGACGAGTGTATTGAATCAGGAATAAAAGATGTAATTTTTGTAATTTCGAAAAAAAAGATAATGATTAAGAATTATTTTTTTAATGATAATTTTTATAAAAAGATAATAAAAAAAAAAAAAGATCCAAGAATAATTAAAGAGTATAAAAAAATTTTAAAATACAAAAAAATGATTAAATTTGTATATCAAAATAAGCCTCTTGGTACGGGTGATGCGGTATTAAAAGCAAAAAAATTTATTAAAAATAAATTTTTTTTAATGCTTTTACCAGATGATCTTATAATTAAACAAAATTGTTCAAAATCTATGATTAAAATTCACAAAAAATTTAATTCTAGTGTTATGGCTAGTATGAATGTTAATAAAAAAACAGTTTCTAGATGGGGTATTTATAAACTCAATAAAAAAATAGATAAAAAAAATTATTTTATAAAAGATGTTGTAGAAAAACCATCTATTAAAGCAGCTCCATCTAATAAAGCAATAATTGGAAGATATATTTTACCCAAAACTATTTTTTCTAAATTAATTACACAAAAGCCAGGTAAGGGTGGTGAGATTCATATCACTGATGCAATTCAATCATTAATTAAAGATAAAAATAAATTTGTTGCACATAACTTTTCGGGTAAGTATTTAGATTGTGGTAGCATGCATGGTTATGTTAAATCAACCTTAGAAATTGCAAAATTATGAAATTATGCATGATAGGAACAGGTTATGTTGGCCTTGTAAGTGGAGTTTGTTTTTCTGATTTAGGAAATCAAGTTATCTGTGTTGACAAAGATTTAACAAAAATAAAAAAACTTCAAAAAGGAATAATTCCAATATTTGAACCTGGTCTAGACGAATTGGTTAAAAGAAATGTTAGAAATAAAAAATTAATTTTTTCTAATGATCTTAAAGATTCTGTTAAAAAATCAGATATTATTTTTATATGTGTAGGTACTCCCACCAAGAAAGGTGTCAATAGTGCAGATTTAAGTCAAATATATGGAGTAGCTAAGGAATTATCTAAATCTTTAAATAAATTTAAAATTATAATAACTAAATCTACTGTACCAGTTACAACAGGTGATGAAATTGAAAAAATTTTATCAAAAAAAAATTCAAAAAATAAATTTTCTGTTGTTTCAAATCCAGAATTTTTAAGAGAAGGTGAAGCAATTAGAGATTTTATTTATCCTGATAGGGTTGTTGTTGGCTCTAATGATAAGAAATCAAGCAAGATTCTAAAAAATTTATATTCTCCACTTATCACAAAAGGGGCAAAATATGTTCCTACGTCAAGAAGAGCCGCAGAACTGATTAAATATGCATCCAATGCATTCCTTGCAACAAAGATAACTTTTATTAATGAAATAGCCAATTTATGTGAAAAAACAAATATTAATATTGATGATATTTCAATTGGTATGGGATTAGATCAAAGAATTGGTAGCCGATTTTTGAGAGCGGGTCCTGCTTATGGCGGCTCATGTTTTCCAAAGGATACAAAAGCAATAATCTCAACAGCTGATAAATTTAAAATTAATCTCTCTGTTATTAAATCAGTTATAAAATCGAATGAAAATAGATCAAAACTCTTATTAAAAAGAGTTTATGAGATTCTAAAAAACAAAATAAAGAATAAAAGAATTAGTTTTTTAGGTGTTACTTTTAAAGCAAATACAGATGATATGAGAGACTCTTCAAGCTTAAAAATGATACCTGAATTATCTAAAAAAGGAGCAATCATTAAGTATTACGATCCCACTGGTTATAAAATAGAATTTGAAAAATACAAGAATGTTCAATACGCAAAATCTTTATCTACATGCTTAGATAGAACAGATTTAATAATAATTCATACAGAATGGAATGATTTTAAATCAATAGATTTTAAAAAAATTATCAAAAATAAGAAAACACTTATTTTTGACATGAGAAATTTATATTCCCCACTTACAATGACCAAGAATAAACTTAGTTATTTTAGTGTAGGTAGAGGAATAAAGTAAATTAATTCAATTCAAAAATTGCATCCACTTCAACGGCTACACCTAGTGGTAAACTATTAGTGCTTACAGCTGCCCTCGTATGCATTCCAGCTTCACCAAAAATTGAGGCCATTAGATCAGAAGCTCCATTAATTACTTTTGGTTGATCGGTAAAACTATCTATTGAATTAACAAATCCTGTTAATTTAATACATGATTTTATTTTTGATAAATCCCCTTCACAAGCATTTTTTGCTTGTGAAACAATACTAAGACCGCATCTTTTAGCTGCTTGATATGCCTGGTCAGTATCTAATTCATTTCCAACTTTGCCTTTAATCAATTCACCTTTTTCATTAATTGAAATTTGCCCTGATATATAAAGTAATTTACCTACTATTTTGGTAGCAACATAATTTCCTACCGGCGCCTTTGCTTCTGGTAGATTAATATTTAAATCTTTAATTTTTTTTTCAAAACTCATGTTTAGATAAGTTTATTTTTTACAAAATACGTCTGCTAGAGTATCTTTTTCACCAGTACATGCTTTTCTTGTTGGCATTTTATCTTTTATACCTGCACAACCAGATATTACTAAAATCAATAATATAGTCGAAATTTTTTTAATCATTTTTTCCTTTTTTTATTTTTTTTGTTTTTATCGTATTCTCTTCTTTTCTCAATCAAAATCAATGCCTCTTCCATTGTAAGTTCTGTTGGATCTTTTTCTTCTGGAATGGTTGCATTTAGGGATTTGTATTTTATATAAGGCCCATATTGACCTTTCATAACTCGTACTGGTTTTTTATCCTCTGGATGTTCTCCTAAATCTTTTATAATTGATGAGGACATTCTACCAGGTTTTGCTTCTGCAATTAAAGTTATAGCCCTGTTAAGTCCTATCGAAAACAATTCCTCTATATTATCAATTCTTGCAGATTTATTTTCGCATTTTAAGTAGGGACCAAATCTTCCCGTGTTTAATATAATTTCTTTTTGATTTTCAGGATTAGTTCCTAGAGATTTTGGTAATGAACATAAAAATTTAGCTTTTTCTAAATCAATATTTTCTAATTCTAAGCCTTTAGGAATTGAAACATTTTTTAAAAGCTCATTAACACTTGTTTTACTTTTCTTAGTTTTCTTTTTTTTCTTTAAAATTTTTTCATCTGTATTTGTCTCCAATAATTTTTCATATTGAAGATATGGTCCAAATCTTCCATTTTTTAAAAAAATATCGTTTCCATTTTCATGTTTGCCAATAAATTTTGGTTCTGCTAATTGAGATTGAGCTGCTGCTTTTGCTTTAGATAATGGTCTTGTAAATTTGCATTCAGGATAATTTGAGCAACCAATAAAAGCTCCTCCTCTAAAACTATTTTTTAAACTAAGAGATCCTGTTTCACATAATTGGCATTTTCTAACAATCTTACCATCTGCATCTTTATCAAAAATTAAAGTACCCAAACTATCATTTAACAAATCTAAAACTTCTCTCGTTCTTTTTTCCTTAACTTCAGAAACATTAATATTAAAATCTTTCCAAAACATTTCCAAAACTTTTATCCAGCTTTCTTTACCTGATGTAATTTCATCTAGTTGATCTTCCAATCCAGCTGTAAAATTATAATCAACATATTTAGAAAACAATTTCTCCAAAAACGCTGAAATAAGCTTACCTCTATCCGTAGGAAAAAATCTTTTATTAACTATTTCAGCATATCCTCGATTAGCTATTGTTGAAATTATACTCGCATATGTTGATGGTCTTCCTATGCCAAGCTCTTCTAATTTTTTTACTAGACTAGCTTCTGAGTATCTTGGAGGTGGTTGTGTAAAATGCTGTTCATCAAGAAGTGCCTCAATGTTAATTGGCCCTTTTGACATTTCTGGAAGTATTTCCTCATCATCATCTTTATTTGGACTTGGAAATACTTTCAAATATCCATCAAATTTTAAAACAGAACCACTTGTTTTGCAGATTGTTTGATTATCTTCTGAAGAAATTGTAATTGTGTTTCTATCAAATTTTGCAGTTTCCATTTGAGAAGATAAGGCTCGACTCCAAATTAAATTATATAGTTTTTGTTGGTCTGGACTTAAATATTTTTTAACTGAATCAGGTGATCTAATAATATCTGTAGGGCGAATAGCTTCATGAGCCTCTTGAGCATTTTTAGCTTTTTTGCCAGAATAATTTAAAGGGTTTTCAGGTAAGTACTCTTTACCATATTTATTCTTTATGAAATTTCTAAAATCTGAAATTGCATCAGCAGATAAGTTTGTACCGTCTGTTCTCATGTAGGTAATTAAACCTATTGTTTCACCATCAATTTCAATACCTTGATATAATTTTTGTGCAATTTGCATTGTTCTTGAAGCACCAAAACCTAGTCTGCTAGAAGCAACTTGTTGAAGCGTAGAAGTTGTGAAAGGACCAGATGGATTCCTACTTACTACTTTAGATGAAATATCAGTAATTTGAAATTTTTTATTTTTAATTTCTGAAATTGCAGTATCTACATCATTTTTATTTTTAAAAGAAAATTTTTCTATTTTTATTCCATCAAGTTGAGAGATGCTAGCTGATATCTTATCATTTTTATCATTTTGAAAATTAACAGTTAATGTCCAAAACTCATCAGGTTGAAAAGACTCAATTGCATGTTCACGTTCAGTAATTAATTTTAAAGCAACAGATTGAACTCTTCCGGCAGATTTAGAACCAGGTAGTTTTGTCCATAATATTGGTGAGATATTAAATCCAACCAAATAATCTAGTGCTCTTCTAGCCATATAAGCATCAACCAATAAAGGTTCAATTTGTCTTGGATTTTCAATTCCATGAGTTACCGCTTTTTTTGTTATTTCGTTAAAAACAACTCTTTCAATTTCCTTGTCTTTTAAAAGTTTTTTTTCATTTAAATATTCTTTTACATGCCAAGCAATCGCTTCTCCTTCACGATCTGGGTCAGTAGCTAAAATAATCTTAGAGGATTCTTTTGCAGCATCTGTAATTTCTTTTAGATATTTTTTTGAAAAACTATCAACTTCCCATTCCATCTTAAAATTTTGCTCTGGATCTACTGAACCGTTTTTAGATGGTAAATCTCTTATATGACCATAGCTGGCTAAAACAGTATAGTTATCACCTAAATATTTATTTATTGTTTTAGCTTTAGCAGGACTTTCAACTATGACCAGATTCATAATTTAACAAACTACTTAAAAGGGTCTGATAGTCAAATTAATAAATTTTGGACTTACTTTCTTCTTTATTTTTCAGTCTTTTGATATTTTCTCTATGTGTGAAAAAAATCAAAACAAACATAATTATAAAAAAAATAACAGTATCTATGTTACCTTTTATTAAAAGGTAGATAGGCACTGATAATGAAGCAATTATCGATGAAAGTGAAGAGTACTTAGAGATTAAAAATGTAATTATCCAGCATGATATGAAAACAACGCCTAATAAAATGTTTATTGAAAATAATATTCCAACATAAGTAGCAACTCCTTTACCACCCTTAAACTTAAGCCAAATTGGAAATACATGTCCTAAAAAAGCACATAATGAAGCAATGTATATTAGTTCAGGAAAATTAATCTTAACATAAATAACAGGTATTATAGCTTTAGTTATATCTAGTATTAAGGTTAAATATCCAATAAGTTTATTTCCAGTTCTCAAGACATTTGTAGCACCAATATTACCCGAACCTATATCTCTAATATTTTTTTTAAAAAAATTTTTGTTAAGATTAAACCAAATGGAATAGATCCCATTAGGTATGATGCTATACCTACAATTAAGTATTCCATTACTATATTTTAAATAATTCTTTACCTTTTACAAAGGTATTAGTTACTTTGCCTTGAAGTTTTTTGTCCTCTATAGAGGTGTTTTTAGATTTTGAAACTAATTTTTCTTTTTTTACAATCCACGGTTTATCTAAATCAACAATACACAAGTCAGCATCATTTCCAATTGAAAGATTGCCCTTATTGATTTTAAGTATTTTTGCTGGATTAGATGTCAGTGCTTTTATTATAGTTTCTAATTTAAGAGATCCATTATGATAAAGTTCTAAACTTAAAGAAAGAAGAGTTTCTATTCCCGAAGCTCCAGTAGCAGCTTGAGAGAAGGTTAATCTTTTGGATTCTTCATCTTCTGGTTTATGATCTGAAACGATAACATCGATTAATTCATCTTTTAATCCTTGAACTAAAGCTTCACGGTCTTCCTCTCTTCTTAAAGGAGGAGATAATTTTAAAAAAGTTCTAAAGTCACCTATATCATTTTCATTTAATGAAAGATTATTTATAGAAACTCCAGAGGTAAATTTAACTACTTCTTTTCTTTGTTTAATGACATCAATAGATTTTTGAGAGGATAATTGAGATATATGATATCTACACTTAACTTTTTCTAATAAAGTTAAATCTCTTTCAATTAAAATTCTTTCAGCTATTTCTGGTATTCCAGATAAACCCAATTTTGAGGCTATAATTCCTGAATTTATCATACCATTTTTTGCTAGTTCATAATCTTCAGCGTGTTGCATTATTAAACATCCCAGGTCTTTCGCAGAATTCATTATTCTGGACATTAATCTTGGGTTTTGTATTGTTTTAACACCATCCGTAAATGCAATTATTCCTTTTTTTTGCAATAAACCAAATTCTGTCATGTTAGTGCCCTCAATATTTTTTGTAAGAGAAGCACAAGGGAAAATATTAATTTTAGATTTATCTCTTCCTCGTCTTTTTAAAAAATCTACAATTGAAACATTATCTATAATTGGGTCTGTATTAGGCATTGTAACCACAGAGGTGACACCACCTGATAAAGCAGCATTACTAAGTGTTCTGAAATTTTCTTTGTATTCGTAACCTGGTTCACCAACAAAAACTCGCATATCAACAAGTCCTGGAAATATATATTTACCTTTTAAATCAATAGGTTTTTCTCTTGTAGGAAGATTATTTGTATTAACTTTTTTTCCAACAGCTTCAATTTTACCATCCTCCCCAATTATCAAACCGCCAACTTCACTAATAGAGTTATAGGGATCAATTATATTAGCGTTTATAAAATATTGTTTTTTCATTTATATACAAAACATTTTTAAACAAGCCATTCTTACTGCTACTCCAAGTTCGACTTGTTCTTTAATCACACTTTTATTAATGTCATCTGCTAATATTGTGTCAATTTCAATACCTCTGTTCATTGGACCTGGATGCATAATTAAAGCATCAGATTTAGCATGTTCTAATTTATCAGGAGTTAAACCGTAATATTCATAATATTCTCTGTTTGATGAAAGATAAGAGCTAGTCATTCTCTCATTTTGTAATCTTAACATCATAACGATGTCACAATCTTTTAAACCCTTGTTCATATCGGTAAAAGTATTTACACCAAATTTTTCTATTTCTTTTGGCATTAAGTTTGTTGGTGCTACAATATTTACTTCAGCACCAAGCATATTAAGTAAATATATATTTGATCTTGCAACTCTTGAATGAAGAATATCGCCACAAATTGCTATTTTAAGACCTTCAATTTTTTTTTTTCTATTTATAATAGTTAAAGCATCTAATAGTGCTTGAGTAGGGTGTTCTCTTCTGCCATCGCCTGCATTTAGAACTGAACAATTAACTTTTTGAGATAACAAGTTACAAGCACCTGAGTCTTGGTGCCTTACAACAATAATATCAGGATGCATGGCATTTAAAGTCATTGCCGTATCTATTAACGTTTCACCTTTCTTGATAGCTGAATTAGCCATATTCATTGACATTACATCTGCTCCTAACCTTTTTCCTGCTAATTCAAATGAACTTTGAGTCCTGGTTGAGGGTTCAAAAAATAAATTTATTTGAGTTTTACCTCTAAGGGTATCAATTTTTTTATTTTTACTTTGATTAAGTTTTATAAAAGATTGGGCTTCATGTAATATTAAATTAACATCATTAATCGATAAATCTTGGATACCTAACAAATGTTTTTGGGAAATTTTAATAGCTTTATCGGTTTTAATTGCCATTAAAACCAACTCTATAACTATAAACCTCTATAATAGCAAGTATTAATTATTTAAAAAATCTATTGCCCCTTGCAATATAAATGCAGCAGCATTTTCATCTATTTTTTTTTCTCTTTTACTTACATTAACATCAAGTTGACTAGATAAATTGAAAGCCCCTACAGTTGATAATCTTTCATCCCACAAACAAATAGGTACATCAATACTTTTTTCTATATTGTCGGAAGTATCTTTTACAGACTGAGTCGAGCTACTTGATGATCCATCCATATTCAGGGGATTTCCTATAATAATCCCTTTTATATTATTTTCTTGAATTATAATCTTAAGTTCATTTATGAGCTCTTTAGCGCTGGTTCTATTTATAGTTTTAAATGGTGTAGCTATTAATTGTTTTTCATCACATATCGACACACCAATTCTTTTAGAGCCAAGATCCAAACCTATTAATCTAGACTTATCTAACTGTTTTTTTTTGAATTCCTCTAAGGTGATCATATTGTATAATTTAAACTTAAGTGGTAGTTTGCGTCATATTTAAATATCATATGAGCATAGATCTTAAAACAATAAAGCATATATCTAAACTATCAAGAATATCAGTTGATGAACAAAAAGCAGAGAAATTAGCTGGTGATTTAAACTCAATTTTCAAATTCATCGAAAAACTTAATGAATTGAAAACTGAAAACGTTGTGCCTCTGACATCAGTTGCTGAAACTACTCTTAAATTAAGATCTGATGAGATTAAAAGTGAAGATATTCGTAAACAAATATTAAAAAATTCACCTCAAGATAATGAAGATTATTTTGTTGTGCCAAAAGTTATTGAATAATGTCAGATATTACAAAACAATCACTTTCAGAATTAGTTAAAAACATAAAAGATAAAAAATTATCCTCAGAAGAAGTTACAAAAGCTTTTATTAATAGGTCTGAAAAATCCAAAGAGTTGAATGCATACATTACTGAAGATTATTCATCTGCATTAGATAAAGCTAAAAAATTTGATCAAAAACCAAATCTTGAGTTAAAGTTGCCAGGTATACCTATGGCAGTTAAAGATTTGTTTTGTACAGATAGTATTCGCACAACTGCTGGAAGTAAAATTTTGAATAATTTTCTTCCTACTTATGAGTCTACTGTTACACAAAATATTTGGAACGAAGGAGCCATACTTCTTGGAAAACTAAATTGTGACGAATTTGCAATGGGATCATCGAATGAAACAAGTTTCTTTGGTAATGTTCAAAATCCAATTGATAAAAATTTGGTTCCTGGAGGTTCTTCAGGAGGCTCAGCATCAGCAGTTGCTGGTCAATTAACTCCAATAACTATTGGAACAGATACAGGTGGTTCCATTAGACAACCAGCTTCTTTTACAGGAATAGTAGGTCTTAAACCAACTTATGGAAGTTGTTCACGTTACGGTATAGTTGCATTTGCATCATCTTTAGATCAAGCGGGTCCTATGGCACAGAATGTAAAAGATTGTGCATTACTTCAAGAAGTAATTAGTACTTATGATCCTAAAGACTCTACTTCAATTGATTTTAAAAGAAATGAATACAGTAAAGAATTAACAAATAATATTAAGGGTAAAAAAATTGGAATACCAAAAGAATATAGAGTTGAAGGAATGCCAAAAGAAATTGAAGAACTTTGGCAAAAAGGTATTCAGTATGCAAAGGACTGTGGAGCAGAAATAGTAGACATATCCCTTCCTCACACAAGTTACGCATTGCCAACTTATTATATTGTAGCACCGGCAGAAGCCTCATCTAATTTAGCTAGATATGATGGTGTAAAATATGGATTTAGAGCTAAAGGAGAGAACCTTACAGACATGTATGAAAAAACTAGGTCAGAGGGTTTTGGTGCAGAAGTTCAAAGACGAATAATGATTGGAACTTATGTTTTATCATCTGGTTATTATGATGCTTATTACCTTAAAGCTCAAAAAATTAGAAAATTGATTAAAAATGATTTTGATGAGGCATATAAAAAGGTTGATGCAATTTTAACTCCTTCAACACCAAGCTCAGCATTTAAAATCGGAGAGAAGAAAGATGATCCAGTCTCAATGTATTTAAATGATATCTTTACTGTGCCAGTTAATTTAGCTGGTTTACCTGGAATTTCTATTCCAGCAGGTCATGATGCCAAAGGATATCCATTAGGTTTACAAATAATTGGTAAAGCTTTTGATGAACAAAATATATTAAATATTGCATATGCAATGGAAGAAAAGATTAATTTTAAAAATAAGATAACTGATTGGTGGATTAAATGAGTAAAAATAAATCAGAATATCTGATTAACAGAAAAGATAATCAATATGAAGTTGT
>JBJLDI010000008.1:0-13316 GCA_045567235.1 Candidatus Pelagibacter sp. | reverse complement strand
AAATATTTACATTAGATGAAAGTATTAAGCATTTTAATCTTGAAGGAATTGGTAAATCTCCTTCAAAACTAGATATGAGTAGAATTTTATCAATGAATGAGCACTATATTAAAAATATTGACGAGGGTGATTTATTTAATCAACTAACTGATTACAGCAAATTATATAAAAGTGAAATTAAATCAGAGAAAAAAGATAAGATTAAGAAGTCTCTAACTTTCCTAAAGAATAAAGCTAAAACCCTAGAAGATATATTTAATAATGGTCAATATATTATGATAGACGAGGTTAATTTTAACCAGGATGATTTTAAGTTAATTGATGATAAAGCCAAAAAAGTCATTTCTGAATTCAATACTCAATTTAATAGCGTTGATAAATTAAGCAAAGAAACATTAGAGCCAATAGTAAATGAATTGATTAAATCAAACGATACTAATTTTAAAGGGGTTGGCCAGCCTTTGAGAATAGCTTTAACGGGTTCAAAATTTGGACCTGGAATATATGATATAATTATTTCTCTTGGAAAAGATGAAGTAACAAAAAGATTAACTAATAAGAAACTTGGTTAGTACTGATGAAGCTTCATCAGAAGATGAGGTTTTTGACCTGATTTTAGTTAAAGTTTCCTCACAATCATGAATTTGCTTTTTCATTAATTCTGGATTTTTTAAAAAATAAACTACAGAATTATAAATCTCTTTAGCATTACACTCTTTTTGTATTAATTCTGGAATTATTTCTTTGTTATTGATTATATTAATAATGTTAGCAAACTTTATCTTTACCAACATTTTAACAATTAAAAAATTCAAAAAATTCATTTTATAGATAATTATAGAGGGAACTTTAGCATTACAGATTTCAAGAGAAACTGTGCCAGATTTTGAAACTGCAAAAATAGATTTATTTAGTATTTGTTTTTTTATATTTTCATCAGAAATAACTTCAATATTATTAAGATTTAAATTATTAATTTTTTCATTAATTAAATTTTTATTCTCATCGGTTGCATGAAATACAAAAGTAAAATTATCAAATTTTGTATTCATCATATTTATAAAATTAATTAAAATAGGTAAAAGTAAATTTACTTCAGATGATCTACTACCAGAGAAAAGAGAAATGATCTTTTTGTCATTTGATATGATATGAGAAAGATCTATTTTATTTTTTGGTTCTTGTTCTAATAATGGATGACCCACAAAAGTATTTGGAATATTCTCTTTATCAAAATATTTTTTTTCAAAATCGAATAATAATAAAATATGATCTAAAAACTTTTTAAACTTTTTTACTCTACCCTCTCGCCATACCCATACTTGTGGAGCCACATAATGAACAGTTTTGATCTTATTATTTAATCTTTTAACTTTTTCAGCAACTCTTAATGTAAAATCGGGACTATCTACACTAAACAAAATATCTGGATTAAATTTTATTATTTCTTCTACAGTTTTGTTTATTTTATTCTTTATTTTGAAAATATTTAACAAAACACTCGTGAAACCAATATATGTAATTTCTTTAAGGTTAAAAATAGATTTTATCCCTAGAGAATTTAAATGTGTTCCACCAACACAAGAATATTCAATATTAGGATTATTTTTTTGAAGTTTAGATATGACTTTAGAAGCAAGTTTATCTCCAGAAGGTTCACCAGTTAATATAAAGATTTTTTTCATTTTACTGAGATAAACATCTTGTTTTTATTTGCAAATTTTATGCATTTACTTTTATCTAAAAATACATGTTGTTTGCTTTTTATAACAATACCTTTTAATCCTGCGGTCTTACTTTGTTTTAAAGTTTTTAATCCAATAGTAGGTAAATCAATTCTTAGATCTTGTTTTTTTTTGGGAAATTTGACCAAAACTCCATGATTTCTAAATTTTTTATTTCTGCTTTTTTCAAGCATTTTTTTAGTTCCACCTTTTCCTTCTATGGAAACAATTTTATTATTTCTAACTACAACTCCTTGGCTAAAATTGTATTCTCTTAAACTATTTAAAGTTTTAATTGCTTTTTTAATATCTAGTTGATCTTGTTTGTTTGGTTTATATTCTGAATAATTACCTTTTTTTAATGAAAGTTCAGGATTAAATTTAAGTGAATTTTCAGTTTTGATCTTGTTTTGGGTCAATATCTTAATGATTTCTTTAAGTATTGCTGCATCACCAAGTTTTGATGCTTTGATAATTCTTGGAATGTAATAAATACCTTTAAAATCTAATTTTAGTTTAGAAAAGTTAGGTTTATTTACCTTTCCAGCAAATAAGACTTTTTTACAGTTATTTTCCTTAAAAATATTAATGATTTTACCAAATTGACCTATGGAAACTGAATAAGATTTTCTATCTTTTTTAAATTTCTTTGATTTTGACAAATCAATTATCAAATATTTTAGTTTTCTTTTTTTGATAGTTTTAAGAATTTCCTTTGGAAAATCATTATCACCAAAAATTAATCCTATCATTTTACGAAAATGGTGTGCAAATAGATCTTTTTTTATCTTTTGTTATAAAGTCAATTACATTCTTAACTAATGGATTGTCTTTAAATGAGCCATTTAATTTACCTATATTGTCCGTAAGATTTTTGGTTGCAAATATTTCTTTGTAGGCCTCACTTAATCCAAGAATATCTTTATTTTCAAACTTGGCTCTTCTTAAGCCTATTAAGTTTAACCCCTGTAAAGAATTACGATTTCCTGTAGATAATCCATAAGGAATTACATCATGTAAAACACCTGTCATTCCTCCAATCATTGCCATCTTACCAATTCTGGTAAATTGCTGAACTGCTGAATTTCCACCAATTACAACATTATCCTCTATAATTGCATGTCCACCTAAGGGTACATTGTTTGCTATTATGACATTATTTCCTACCTGGCAATCGTGGGCTATATGAGAAGAAATCATAAATAAGCAATTGTTTCCAATTACTGTTTTACCACCCCCACCTACTGTACCAGGATTTATTGTTACATACTCTCTAATCTTGTTGTTGTCTCCAATAATTAGATTTGTAGGCTCATTGTTGTATTTTAAATCCTGAGGATCGTTAATTGAAACAAAAGGATAAATCTTATTTCCTTTTCCAATTTTTGTATTTGCTAAGATGCTCACATGTGATTGGATGATAGTATTTTCTCCAATTTCAACGTTAGGGCCTATTACACAATAAGGTCCAACTTGAACATTTTCATTTATTTTGGCTTTAGGATCTATAATTGCTGTTGGATGTATCATCTGTTTTCTTTTATAAATTCTCTTAAATTTTTTGCTGGATATCCCATTACTTTAGTGTCGTCAGATATATCTTTAATAACACCACTTCCTCCCCCAATGTGAACATTATTTCCAATTTTTAAATGTCCTGAAATACCAGCCTGACCACCTATCATTACATTACTGCCTAGAATTGAACTTCCAGCAAATCCAACTTGACCAGCTATTATACAGTTATCACCAATTTTATTATTGTGGGCTATATGAACTTGATTATCTAAAAAAGTATTTTTTCCAATAATTGTGTTTGATAAAGAGCCTCTATCTATAGTTGAGCCACAGCCTATTTCACAATTATCATTAATAATTACTATTCCTATATGTGGGTATCTTATATTTTTGCTTTTGTTTGGAAAAAAACCAAAACCTTTTTTGCCAATTACACAGCCATCTAAAATACTTACATTATCATTGATAATAGTATTTCTTATAATCACATTAGAACCAATTGAACAATTTGAACCAATTATTACATTTTTTTCAATTATTGTATTATGTCCAATTAAACAATTTTTTCCTATTTTAACATTTTTTCCAACTAATACATTTTTTCCATATTTAATTTTTTTCTTAAATGAAGTTTTAGATATTTCTTTGATAGTATCATCAAAATCATCCACAGTTGAATTAGGATAGAATTCTTTAGTAATATTTGCCATAGTTAATAAAACATTTTGAACAATAATTTTCTTACAAGTCTTCGGTAATAAATGAGAAAGATTTTCTAATGTTACACAATAAGATGCCTTCGTTTTTGATGCTAGCAAAGAATACTTTTTTGAATGGAAAAATGTTAAATCTTTTTTTGTTGCTGTAGTTAAGTCTTTAATATCAAAAATTTTATCTTTTTTATAATTATCAGTATTTTGAATACTAATTTTAGAAAGTAATTTTTCTATATTGAATGGTCCAGTGTTTTTAAAAAAAGGATTAATCACAATAACTTAATATCAAAATTTTGATATTATAATTATCAACTAATATTTCGAATTATTTTTTATCAACTATAGTTGCAGACCATTGAGCATCGGCCATTCGTTTTCCTTCTACAAAAGCCTCTCCTTTGTATTTCCAGACTCGGCCATGGGAACGAACTGCTTCTATCTTAAGTT
This sequence comes from Candidatus Pelagibacter sp., assembly GCA_045567235.1. Classification (GTDB taxonomy): domain Bacteria; phylum Pseudomonadota; class Alphaproteobacteria; order Pelagibacterales; family Pelagibacteraceae; genus Pelagibacter. The sequence continues at coordinate 8,911 of JBJLDI010000008.1, read as the reverse complement.
CTAATTTGCAATCAGGAATGACTGGATTTCTAAATCTTGCTTTTTCGACACTCATTAAAAAAACTAGTTTATTTTCATATTCTTTTTTATCTACACCATGTGCAGTTAAAGCTGCTGCTGCTTGACCAAATGCTTCAACAATTAAGACTCCCGGCATAACTGGATTATCTGGGAAATGACCATTTACATAAAAAGCGTCTTTTTTAACATTCATAATAGCTGTAGCAGATTTAAGTTTTACTATATCTGTTAGTTCATCTATTAAAAGCATCGGTTCTCGATGTGGAAGTAATTCAGCAATTTCAGATTTATTTAATTTCATAAATTATTCAATTAATTTAATTTTATTTGAATCTACAATTTTTAAAATATCATTAGATATATCTAAAGTTTTTGATCCAACTAAAATGTCTTCTTGTTTTAAAATCATATTAATAGAATTTTCTTTAGAATAATTACTTAAAATTTTCTTTAATTCTTTAGTAAAGTTTGATCTTACTTGTTTTCTTAAATTCATAATTTCATCATTTCTAATTTTAATTTTTTTATTAAATTCCTTTATCTTGTCGTCAATTTCAGTAAATTTTTTATTAAATTCTACATCGGATAAGATATTTTTTTGTTTTATCAATTTATCCTTTTCACTATTAATATTTTTTGTAAATTTATTTACTTCATTTTCAAGATTTTTAACTTTATTTTCAAAAGATTTATTTGCTTCTTTCCCAGAGATAGAATTGCTAAAGACGTAATTAACGTTTAAATATACAATTTTTTCATTAGCATATGATGTATTATTTAAATTAATTATTAAAAAAAAAATAATTACAAAAATTAAATTTCTCATTAAAATGTAGTTCCTAAATTAAATCTAAAAGTCTCTGTTTTATCTGATGATGCTTTTGTAATTGGTTGAGCTAAAGAAAAGCTTAGTGGACCAACAGGTGTTAAAACATTTAAACCAATTCCAGTTGAACTTCTTATTTTAGAATTATCTAAAGAACTATTGTAATCAACTCCCCAAACATTACCTATATCAATAAAATAATTAAAATCTAAAATTTCAATGGTAGATAAAATACCTGGTATATTAGTGGAAAGGTTTAAAGTTGATATATAATTCCCCCCAATATAATCAGAACCATCGACCGGTCCAACTTTACCTTTTTCAAATCCTCTAAGGCGAGTGTAAGGAACATTTGCTCTTTTTGATACTCTTACATCAGATCCATCAATAGTATTAATCGCTTTTAAGTACAAACTTGCTTTACCAACCATCTCAGATGACTTTATTAATTCATTATATTTTGTATATATAATAGTATTTGAAATCTCATTATTTTCAGAAACTACAGGAAGTTTCTGAATAAATTTTGTGATCGAGCCATTTTTTGTATTAAATGAGGAATCCCTTAAATCGTAATCTAAACCATAATTAAAATAAAAATCTGTATAATTTCCCTCTTGTTTTTTAAGCTGTGAGGATGCTGTAACGTTTGTAGTTAAATCCTCAAGTAAAAAATCCAATTCTGGACTAAAAAAAAGATTTTCATATTGTTCAAACTTTGTACCTATAGAAAAGCCAATTTCAGTACTTTCATAACCATATAAAGTTAAAAAATCATTATCAACTGACCTTAACGATGTAAAAAGAGTATTATCCGTATATGCAAAATTTGGTCTTGAGTATATGATTTGACCTTTTAATGTTTCTTCAGTGATTTCAAGATTGGTATTCAAATTTATACCTTTTCCTAAAAAATTTCTTTCATTTATACCGCCACCAGTAGCAACTCCATTAGTACCAACCCCAGCTGACAAAGAAATTTCGCCAGTAGGTTGTTCTTCTACAGTTATATCTAAAATCTTAAGATTATCATTTGATCCATCTTTAATTTGAGAGTTAACAGTTTTAAAAATATTAAGAGATCTAATTTCATTAATTGATTTATTAAATAAAAGATTATTAAGCGGGTCACCTTCATCAACAATTAACTTATTTCTTATAACCTCTTCAATAGTGGAATAATTTCCAAGAATATTTATTCTTTCTACATAATATTTTTTTGAATCAGAGACAATAAATTTCAGATTTAATTTATTACCATCAACAATTTCTTCTTCTACTTTTGCATCAATAAAATCATATAATCTATTTGAAGCAATATTTTCAATTTCTTCCAAAATATTATTGATAAATCTAAGTGAATAATTTTCGTTTAAATTTTTTTCAAAAATTTTATCAATATTAGTAAAATCTTCTTTTGAGTAATCATCAGGTAAAGTTAATGATAAATTTTTAATCAAAAATTTGTTACCAGCATTTATATTGTAAGTTAGGTTAAATGAAGAGTTTTCTTTATTTAATTCAACAAAATTGTCTACAATTTCAACATTATAAAATCCTCTATTTTTATAATAATTTTCTAAAAGCCTCTTATCTAAATTAATTAAAGTTTTATTTAAATAAACTTTATTAGAAACAAATTTCCAAAATTTATGCTCCTCAGATGCTATTATTTCTAATAACTTTTTATCTTTAATTACTTTGTTGCCTATAAATGAAATTTTTTTAATTTTAGCTTTTTCACCCAAATTAATTTCTATTTTTAATTTTACAGAATTCAAATCATCATTTTTAATTAGACTAGATTGTATAGTAGAAAAATAATATCCATTTGTTTTTAATATATTTTGAATTAAATTAATGTCTTTGTTTAGATAAAATTCATTAAAAGAAACTCTTTCTTTCAAATAAATATTATCTTGAATAAATTCTAAAAAACTTTTCTTTTTAATTCCAATTAATTCTAATTTTTCTATGATTGGATTTTCTATTACATTAATAGAAAGCTTATTATCATTAAAAGTTATATTAATATCTTCAAAAAAATTAGTCTCATATAATTTTTTTAAGGAATTATTAATTAAGTTTTCACTATAATTGTTACCAATATTTAATTCACTAAAAACAATTATAGATTCTTTAGAAATTCTTTTATTACCGGTAATATCTATTGAGTTAATTATTTGAGAAAATAAAATAGTTGTTAGCGAAAAGTATAAAATCAATGTCTTTAATAAAATTCTAATCATAAAATAATGATTTATATACCTAAACTATCTAATTTTAAACTTACATAATCTCTTAGTTCGTAGATATCATCTATACTTTTTGGCTTAATTTTCTTGAATTTTTGAAATTCTTTAAAATTTGAAATTCTATTGATTAAATTGATTAATTTTTGAAAGTTTATTTTCTTATCTAAAAATTTGAAAACAAGATAATCATTTACTGTAATCAAAATAGTTTCATATAATGATGAATGACTAGGAAGTTTATCTAATAATTTAACTAATGGAAATTTTTTTGTGTCAATATCTCTAAGTTCTAAATTATTCAAAATTTTAAAATTTAATTTAGGTGTTTTAAGTGATTTTACATTTGATGTATAAATTGAATTATAAATTGGAATTTTCATATCTGGATCATGTAAAAGTAATTTTGTTAAGCCATTCTTAAATTTAGTAATCGCATGTAAATAAGACTTGGGATGTGTTAGAATTGAAATTTTATCATAATCTAAATTAAAAATATTTTTTGCTTCAATAACTTCAAAAACTTTATTCATTAAAGTTGCTGAATCTATTGTTATTTTTTTTCCCATGCTCCAGTTTGGATGATTGAGAGCTTTTTTAACAGAAATATTAGAAAATTTTTTTTTTGGTAATTTTAAAAAAGGACCACCTGATGCTGTAATAAAAATCTTATCAATATCATTTGAGTTATAATTTTGCAACAGAGACCAAATTGAAAAGTGCTCAGAGTCAACTGGTACAAAATTTGTATTGTATTTTTTTAACTCTTTATTAATTAAATTCCATCCACAAATAATTGACTCTTTATTTGCAATCAAAATTTTTTTAGTATGTTTTATTGATTTTAATGTTGGTAAAAGACCATTTAAACCTGTGATTGAACTCATTACTAGATCATTTTTTGTTTTGATGATTTTATTCAAACTATCAAAACTATTGTAAATATTGATATTTGATCTTTTAAATTTGATTTTAGCTTTTTTGTAAGAGCTTAAATCTGAAATTATAATATTCTTAACTCTAAAATCTTTTGCTTGTTTAAAGATTTTATTAATATTTCTATTGGTTGTAAGTAAATTTATCTTAAAATTTTTTTTATCTTTTTTTATAATTTTTAAAGTTGTTTCACCAATTGATCCTGTTGATCCTAAAATAGCAATTTTTTTCATCATTAGTAAAAAATTAAATAAAAAATAAAATAAAAAGGAAAAGCAAAAAGCATTCCATCTATTCGATCTAAAATTCCTCCATGACCTGGTATTAATTTTCCAGTATCTTTAATTTTTGATAGTCTTTTAAAATAAGAGATAATGATATCACCTACCTGACTTACTGTTGAAATAATTAAGACAAAAACAAATTCATCCCTTCCAAAATTTTGATCTTTAAATAATTCAGAATAATTAATTAATATATGTGTAAAGATAATTGATAAAAAGTAACCTCCAAAGACTCCAGCATAAGTTTTTTTCGGACTGATCTTTGTCAATTTAGGACCTTTAAATAATTTTCCAAATATATATCCTCCAATATCAGTTGAAACACATATCAGTAAAATAAATAAGAAAATCAATAAACCATGTTTATCCAATTCATTTCTAATAAAATAAACACTATAAAAAGAAAATATTAAAAATATAAAACCAAAAATATTATATTTTTTTTTTTTACTCATCATATGCCACTCATATAAAGTAATTAACACAAAACAAGTGCCTATAAAAAAAGTAAAAAAGAAAGAACCTTTTATAATAAAAAAAAGAGCTATAGGGATAAGTACAAATGAACTTAATATTCTTTTAATAATCTCTGGTTTCATTAAATATTACCAAAATTTCTTTTAATATTCTTAAATTTCTTGATAATCTTATTGTAGTCTTTTTCATTGAATTCTGGCCATAATTTCTTCTCAAAAAAAATTTCTGCATATGCAAGTTGCCATAACAAAAAATTACTTAATCTATGCGTATTTCCTGTTCTGATTAAAAGGTCTGGATCTGGTATATTTTTAGTTTGTAAGTATTTATTTAAATTTTTTTCATTTATCATTTCATTGTTTTTTTTTAAACTTTTAAAGGCATTAATTAACTCAAATTTTGATCCATAATTTAATGCAAGATTAATTTGTAATTTTTGATTTTTATAGGTTTTTTTCTCAGATTTATTCAAGAGATTATTTAATTTTGATGAAAAATTTTTAACACCTATTATTTTAAGTTTTATATTCTGTTTATGTAATTCATCTATTCTGGTAAATAAAAAGTTTTCTAATAAACTGAATAAATAATTAATTTCTTTTTTAGGTCTTTTCCAATTTTCTGTAGAAAATGCATAAAGTGTTAGAAATTTTATTTTATTTTTAATCGTTTCTTTAATTATTTTTTCTACTGTATTTAAACCTGCTTTATGTCCAGCGTTTCTTGAATTTTTGTGCTTTAATCCCCACCTACCATTACCATCCATTATGATGGCTACATGATTTAATGGGTTCATATTGTCATTATTTCTTTTTCTTTAGATGAGATTTTTTCATCTACAATAGAAATATGTTTATCAGTAATTGTTTGTACATTTTTTTCAAAAGATTTTTCTTCATCTTCACCTATTTCTTTTGATTTAAGAAGTTTTTTTAACTCTTCATTAGCCTCTCTTCTAATATTTCTTATTGAAACTTTACATTTTTCACCCATACTTTTAATCATTTTTTTTAATTCCATTCTTCTTTCTTCGTTAAGTTCTGGAATAGGTAATCTAATTAATTGTCCATCAATCTGGGGGTTTAAACCAAGTTCAGATTTTTTTATTGCTCCATCAACTAGTGCTACATTGTTTTGATCCCATACTTGAATATTTATCATTCTTGGTTCTGGTGTTGTTATACTTCCAACCTGATTAATAGGCATTTGTTGACCATAAACATCAACTTTAACTAAGTCTAACATTGCAGCATTCGCTCTACCCGTTCTTAAGGATGATAATTCTTTTGCAAAGACTTCGATTGTTTTATCCATCTTAAGACTATATGATTTATCATCAAACATCTATTCACCTATCTTGAATCTTACAAATTCTTTAATCTTTAAATCAGAAATAGAAAGTTCTTTTAAAATATCCTGAACTTTTTTTTTTGGTTCCATTACCCAAGCTTGAGTTAGAAGAGCATTTTCTTCCTTAAATTTACTCATTTTTCCTAGGCTTATTTTTTTTACTATTTCATCAGGCTTACCAGAATTTTTTAACTCTTCAGTTACTAATTCTTGTTCCTTATCAATAACAGCCTTGTCAATAGAATTTTGATCTAAAGCAAGAGGGTTAGAGGCAGCTATATGCATTGAAAGTTGTTTGCCAAAATTTTTAACTGCATCAGAGTTATCTTTAGTTTCTAATGAAACTGCTACAGCTAATTTTGCTAAATTATCTTTGACAACGGTATGTAAATATTTTGAATTTACAGCCCCTATGTTAGCAATTGTTTTTGTTTTACCTATAGTAATTTTTTCACCAATTTTTGCTATTAATGCAATAAGATTTTCGTCAACAGATTGACCATTTGACATTTTTGATTTTTTTAAATCTTCTGTGTTTGAATTTACATTATTGTTTAAATCACTTAACTCTTTAACAAAGCTTACAAAATCCTCATTTTTAGCAACAAAGTCTGTTTCACAATTAACTTCCATTAGTGAAATTTTTTTATCATCTCCACTTACAGCGATTACTCCTTCTTTAGCGTCTCTAGACATTTTTTTAGAAGCTTTTGAAATTCCTTTGACCCTCAAAATTTCAATTGCTTTATCTAAATCTCCATTAGATTCTTTTATAGCCTGATTACAATCTTTAAAGCCTGCTCCTGTTGCTTCTCTTAGTTTTTTTACTTTTTCGATGTCACTCATTAATTAAGATTCTCCTTTTTTTTTTCTTTAGAAAATTTTTTTTCTAATTTTTCTCTATCTATTTCTTGAATAGTTTTGGTGGAACTTTTATCATTTTTATTTTCTACTTTATTATTTTCTTTAGGAGCTGATTTTTTTGCAGAATTTATTGTTTCTTTAATTAGATTGCAATAAAGATCAATAGCTCTTCTAGCATCATCATTTCCAGGAATTGGAAAATCAATTCCATCTGGATTAGAATTGCTGTCTAAGATTGCAATAATTGGTATTCCTAATTTTACAGACTCTTGAATTGCAAGAGACTCGTAATTAGTATCAATAATAAAAACTAAATCAGGTGTTTTTTTCATATCAGCAATACCACCTAAAGATCTTTGTAATTTATCTTTTTTAACACTCATTTTTAAAAGCTCTTTTTTGGTAAAACCTCTATTTTCAGCAACAAGATCAGCTTCATATTTTTTCATTTTTTTTATAGAACCTGAAATCGTTCCCCAATTCGTTAGCATACCTCCTAACCATCTATAGTTTACAAAATACTGATCTGTTTCTTTTGCTACTTCAGCTATTGCTTCTGAAGCTTGTTTTTTTGTTGAAACAAAAAGTATTTTTCCATTATTTGATATGGTTTCGTATATTTTTTGAAGTGCAATTTTTGTTAATTCTAGTGTTTGAGTTAAGTCTATAATGTGTATCGAGTCTCTTTTTCCAAAAATGTATTTTTTCATTTTTGGATTCCATCTTAAAGTTTTGTGTCCTAAATGAACACCAGCTTCTAATAATTGTTGAATTGTAACGTTAGGTATCTTCATATTTATTCCCTGTTAAGCCACCACAGTAATCACCATTAAAGGACAGGAGGTATAAAACCAAAAACTGTGTGCGTATTTGTTAATTTATTCAGCTATTTACTAATATTTTATTAATTTAACAAGTATAAATTAATCTATATTTAAGCTTATTTCTTTATTTCTTAAAATATTAATAGATTTTCTATTAATATTTCTTAATGATTTCAGCTTAAATTTATGTGTTTCTTTATCATCTGAAAAATTTATATTTACTAAGGTTTCTCCCTTTTTCTCAAGGAAATTTTGTACTTCTTTAAGTTGTTCTTTTGAAGTCAGATTTAAGGTAATTTCCTTAATGGAACCACTAAACAAATCTTTTAATGATGCAATTTTACGAACATTAATTCTTTTAGTTTTTTCCTCATCTGAAGAAATCGTTTTTGTTAAAGTCAATATAAGTGATGATCCCTCTTTTAAAATATCTCTGTTTAATTCTAATACATCTGAAAATATAAATAATTCAAAGACATTACTTAAATCAGTTAATCTCAAAACTGCATAGGAATTTCCTTTTGCAGTCTTTCTTTCTATTACTTTTAATAATGTTGCAGCAATATTATTTTCTTTAATTTCATCATCAGAAAAAAATTTCTGGTATTCTATAATCTTATAATCCTCAAAGATTTCTTTAAATTGATTTAGTGGATGATTTGATATGAAAAACCCGACCGCTTCAAATTCTTTTGATAATCTCTCTTCAAATTCCCAATCTTTTATATTGCTAATTATATTAGTTTCATTTTCTTCAGTTTCTTCAAATAAATCAATTTGGTTAGCTATCTTATTATCAAAATCATTTTTTGATTTAGTAATCATGCTTGGTATAGAATTAAATATTGATTGTCTGTTGTTATTTAATTTATCAAAAGCTCCTGATTTAACTAATCCTTCTAATTGTAATTTATTAATGTCTTTGGGATTAACTCTTTTAATAAAATCATTAATTGATAAAAATTTTCCGTTAGTTTCTCTTTCCTTAATAATGTTAGATATAGCCTCTAATCCAACAGCTTTAATTCCACCTAACGCATAGTAAAATTTATCATTTTCAGTTTTAAAATCAGCATA
>JBJLDI010000007.1:0-13577 GCA_045567235.1 Candidatus Pelagibacter sp. | reverse complement strand
CCAAATTTAAGCTCAAATATTGTAGATGTATCTAATTATAAAGAAGTTGAGAAATGCACTAATAAAATTACAGAAAATTCAAATATTGATATTCTTATAAACAATGCAGGTATAACGGGGCCAACAGCAGCATTATGGGAATACGATGTAGAAATGTGGAAAAAGGTTGTAGACATAAATTTAATGGGTACTTTTAATTGTTGTAGAGCGATAGTGCCAAATATGATCAAAAATAACTACGGAAGAATTGTAAATGTTGCTTCTGTTGCAGGAAAGGACGGTAATGCAAATGCAAGTGCATATAGCGTTGGTAAAGCTGGGGCAATAGGATTAACTAAATCCTTAGGTAAAGAGCTAGCAGATAAGAATATAGCCGTAAATGCAGTAACCCCTGCTGGAGCTAAAACTAGAATTTTAGACCAAATGACCAAAGAACATGTTCAGAGAATGTTATCAAAAGTTCCTAGAGGCAGATTTCTTGAGGTAGAAGAATTTACTTCACTAGTTTGCTGGTTATCATCCGAGGAAAATACTTTTTCAACAGCAGCTGTTTTTGATATAAGTGGTGGTCGTTCGACCTATTAATTTCTTGGCTTAAGTTCTACAATCTTAGTATTATTTATTTTAGCTCTACTCATTTTAACATCTTTAGACATAACAGGTGCAAAAATCATAATTGACCAGTAAATCAAGAGTATAAAAATTGATATTGTCTTCATAAGTATGTTATAGAGACAAAAGTTGATTTTTGGATGTTTAAATCTTGTCAAAATAATGTATTAACAAATTTCTAAAAAAAAAATTATGAATTTTTTATTTAAAATTTTTATTATTTGTCTTATCAGTAGCAATGCTATCCTTGCTAATGAAGTAAAAGTATTTGATTTTACAGAGGCAGAACTTTCTGAACTAGAAGTAAGAAAAGTAAGAGGAGCAGATAATAAGACAATTTACACAGCTGGATCAAATGAAAATGGCAACTTCTTTAAAGCTGTAGCTGATAATGCCGCTTCAGGGTTAGGAAAACAATTGAAAATTGACCTAAATAAAACTCCATTCATTAACATTACATGGAAAATTGAGAAAGATTTAGCAGGTATTAAAGAAAACACAAAAAAAGGTCATGATTTTGCTGCTAGAGTTTTTGCTATAAAAAAGACAGGGGCTACAGCGCTTTCAAATAGAGCAATAAATTATGTGTTTTCAAGCAATAATGAAATAGGGTTTAATTCACCAAGTCCTTATACAAAAAAATCAATAGATAATGTTTTAGCAAGTACCAAAAATGATCTTAATGAATGGATTACTGTTAAATCAAACGTAAAAGATGATTTTAAAAAGTTTCACGATTTAGATGTAAATGAACTAGATGGTTTAGCAATTATGTCCGATACAGATAATTCAAAAATGAAAGCTATTGCATATTACCAGAATATCTATTTTTCTGCAGATTAGTTAAATTTTAAGAATTTTTTTTAAAAAAGTACTAAAAAAAGATAGAATTATAGCTACAATCACATCTTCAAATGGACTTGCTTGGGGGTAACCAAAATTCCAAGCTATCACCATTACAAGCCAAATTACAAAGATATTCATATTGATACTTATATCGTAGTTTCTGTAAAATAATTAATTATTTGATATATTCTTCTTATGCATGAAAATTTCTTTCATAAACTAAAAGTTTATTACGAAGATACAGACTCTGGAGGAGTAGTTTACTATGCAAACTATCTAAAATTTTTAGAAAGAGCTAGAACGGAAGCTTTATATTCTATCGGATATAGTAATAAAAAAGTAAAAGATGATTTTGATTCTTTAATCATAGTTAAAGCTTGTAATATTGAGTATAAAAAATCTGCACATTTAGAGGAGGAATTAAATATAAGATCTTTTGTGAAATCTATTACTAAAACATCTTTTTTTATGAACCAAATAATCACAAGAGATAATGATACTATTGTTGAGGCACAAGTTCATTTAGTATTTGTTGATCAAAAGGGAAAACCCATAAAGATACCTGATGAAATTTATTCTAAATTTACACCTTATTTTTGTGATACAATCAAAACTTAGCGAGTTTTTTTGCTTTTTTAAATAAATTAACCATCATTTTATTTGAAACTAATTTTGTATTAACATTTCTTGGACTTGGGTGGTAACTTGATAGGATTATTAAACCATTAGGTAATAAAAATGTTTTACCATGTTTAAAAATTAATCTGTATTTTATATTAAATTTTTGTTTATATAATTTTATACAGTTATCAAAGGCAACCCTACCTAGTGTTACAATAACTTTCAGTTTTTTTAAAGATAAAACTTCCTCATCAAAAAAGCTAGAACAGTTTGAAATCTCACTACTTAATGGTTTGTCTTCAGGAGGAACACATTTAAGAATATTGGTTATATAAGTAGAATCTAATTTTAAATTATCATTTAAATTTTTTGAAAAGGGTAAATTTGAAATTCCGGCTTTGTGTAAACATTTAAATAAAAAATCTCCTGATTTGTCTCCTGTAAAAGCTCTACCTGTTCTTGTGCCTCCATGAGCTGCAGGTGCTAAACCTATAATTGCTAATTTTGAATTTAAATTTCCAAATCCAGGTACGGGTTTGCCCCAATAAACCTCATCAATGTTTTGTTTTCTTTTATTAGTACTAATTTTATTTACAAATTTTACTAATCTTGGACATTTCTTACAATTGACTATTGTTTTGTTTAAATTGTTTAATCTAATATCCATCAAATGAAATTTTTTAAATTCTTATTAATAATATTTATATCTTTAACAACATCTATTAAAGCAGATTTAAATAAAAATTTAATTAATCATCTTGAGGATGGTGAAAAACTCATATTTATTAGACACGCCTATGCACCTGGAAATGGTGATCCAAACAATTTCAATCTCAACGATTGTTCAACTCAAAGAAATTTAAATAAGGAAGGGAGAGAACAAGCAAAAAATATAGGTCAATTTTTTAAAAAAAATAACATTCAAATAGAAAAAGTGATTTCTAGTGAATGGTGCAGATGTAAAGAAACAGCACAAATAGCTTTTAAAAAATTCTCAACTAAAAAATTTTTAAATTCTTTTTATAGCTCTAAATTTGCAAAAAATAAAAATAAACAGATAAAAGAATTAAGTAATTATGTTAAAGAATTTCATAGTAAAAAAAATTTAATTTTGATAACTCATTATGTATTAATATCTGAGGTTTTAGGTTATGCTCCATCCCCAGGTGAAATAGTTGTATCTGATAAAAATTTTAACGTAATAGGTAGTATAAAAATTAATTTTTAATTATTATGTCTTCTAAAAAAGCCATGAAACAGGCACAAAAGCAAGCTTTTGCAAAACATAGAAGTAATATTACTAATAATAGATTTAATCAAAAAAAAAGAAATTTTATTAAAAATAAGAAAAAAAGTTAACTCTCTTTTTCAAATTTTTCTATTTTTTTACATTTTGAAATTATTGAAAAACCCTCCTCATCATTTAAAACAGTTTTCATAAAAATTTCTTGTTTTCCTCTTTCAAACAAAATTTGAGTGTAAAATTGTGGGTATCCATGTTTATGTGTTAATATTTTTCCATCTTCCTCATAAATATTTCTTACATATGAATTAGATTTTTTTACACTTAAATCAGTTAATCTATATTTTTGAAATGTCTTTTCTTTATAGACATAATTTCTAGTCATCACTAGTTCATTTAAATTAATAATATATTCATTTTTTAAAAATTCATCCTGTTTATCATCACACTTACTCATTATTATTATCTCAGATTTAAGACTTTGGACGGGCAAAAAGATTAAAAAAAGTGAAATAAAGAATTTAATTTCTTTCATGTTTTTCAGCAAAAAACAAACCTATCAAAAGTAAAGCAGTCCAGCCTAATCCTAAAAGACCTTTAAAAACATTTGTATCTGCACTCCATAAATCAAGAACTACAGCTCCAAAAATAAGCCCTATAATATAGATTATTATAACAATTAAAACTTTACTCATTTTTTAAATTTTTTTTAAATAAAGAAATACCATTTTCAATTTTATATGTATAGGACTCTTCAAAACTTTCTAATTGCCATCCAGTAAGTCTCTTTTTAATTTGGATAATATTATCCTTTTTCCATTGATCAGTTGTTTCAGTAAGTTTCCAATTTTTTTTTTCCTCTATTGTTCTTCCACAACCATAACAATATCCTGTACTAGGATCAGTTTTACAAATGCTTATGCAGGGTGAAATTATCATACTTTAAGTTAATATTTATAGAGGTTTTTAATAAATTTTATAACATTTGTCGTTGGACAAATAAATTCAATAATATATAAAACGCTTTAATTTGTGGGGCGATGGCGGAATTGGTAGACGCGTTGGTCTTAGGAACCAATATTTTCGGATGTGAAGGTTCGAGTCCTTTTCGCCCTACCATTACATTTAAATTATGAAAGTTACTGTAGAAAACAAAAAAGGTCTAAACAAAGATATAAAAGTTCTTATCGATAAGAAGACAATGGATTCTTATATGGATGAAAAATATGAGGAAATTAAAAGTACAGTAAATTTAAAAGGTTTTAGACCAGGAAAAGTACCAAGAGAGGTTTTAAAAAGACAATTTGGTAAAGCAGTCTTTAATGAAGTATTAGATAAAGTCATAAAAGATACTTCAACAAAAGCTTTAGAACAAAATAAAATAAAGCCAGCCGGTCAACCTAAACTTGATCTTAAAACATATGGTGAAGATAAAGAACTAGAGTATGTTTTGTCTGTCACTGAATTACCAAAAGTAGATATTAAAGAAATTTCTGATATTAAATTTAATAATTATGTAGTTAAAATTGATGCTTCAGAAGCAGATAAAAGAATTAAAGAAATAGCAAAAAATCAACCAAATTTTAAAGATGCAAGCGATGATGCAAAAGCAAATGAAGGGGATCTTGTTGTTTTAGATTATAACGCAACTGTAGATGACAAATCATTTAAAGGGAGTGAAGGAAAAAATACACAATTAACTTTAGGTAAAGATTTATTTCTAAAAGGTTTTGATAAACAATTAATTGGTGTCAAAAAAAATGATACAAGAATTGTTGAAGCCGTATTGCCTGAAAATTTTCCTGAAAAAGAATTTGCAAATAAAAAATCAAAATTTACTTGTAAAATTATTTCAGTAAAAAAACCTGAGGAAGTGAAAATTAATGATGATTTTGCAAAAAATCTTGGTGCAAAGGATTTAGATGATTTGAAAAAACTTATATCTAACCAAATTAATGATGAGTATAAAAATTCATTAGATCGACTAGTTAAAAATCAAATTTTAAAAGAATTGGAGAAGTTTAAAATTGAAGAAATTCCAGAAAATTTAATTGAAGAGGAAATTAAAATTTTATCACAAGGGATGTCAGAAGAAGATGCTAAAAAAAGTAGAAAAAATTTTGAAGAAGTTGCTAAAAAAAGAATAAAGACTGGTTTGATTTTAAATGAGTTTGGTGAACAAAACCAAATTAAAGTTACAGAACCAGAGCTACAAGCTGAAATCCAAAAACAATTAAGAATGATGCCTGGTCAAGAAAAAATGGTCATGGATTTTTATCAAAAAAATCCTTCTGCTGTGGCAAGTCTCAGAGGAACTGTTTATGAAGATAAGATTATGAATTTGATTAAGGAAAAAGCTAAATCAAATAAAAAAGAAATTTCAAAAGATGAAGCAGAAAAAATATTAAAAGAGTCTCAAAAACAACAACTTGATCAAGAACTTAAAGACCAAAGAAAACCTGAAAAAAAGGTTGAGCCAAAAAAATCAACAGAGAACAAAACTAAACCAAAGTCCACAAAAACTAAATCTGTAGTTAAAAAAACAAAAAAAGTTAGCAAAAAGTAATCTCAAGTTGTATAAGTAAGACGAATCAACTTTATGACAAATAAAATTTCAGAACAAATGAATAGCCTTATTCCTATGGTTGTAGAGCAATCTAGCAAAGGAGAAAGAGCATATGATATTTATTCAAGATTATTAAAAGAAAGAATTATTTTTTTGACAGGTCAAATAAACGACAATATAGCCTCAGTCATAACTGCTCAATTATTATTTTTAGAGGCTGAAGACCCAAAAAAAGAAATTTATTTATACATTAATAGTCCGGGAGGCTTAGTGACCGCTGGTCTAGGTATTTATGATACAATGCAATATATCAAACCAGAAATTTCTACTCTTTGTATTGGTCAAGCTGCTTCTATGGGATCTTTTTTACTAGCTGCTGGTTCAAAAGGTAAAAGGTTTTCTTTACCAAATTCTAGAATTATGGTTCATCAACCTTCAGCTGGTTTTCAAGGTCAAGCAACAGATATAGAAATTCATGCTAAAGAAGTACTTTCGTTAAAAGAAAGATTAAACGAAATTTATTCTAAACATACAGGTAAAAATGTAGATGATATTAAAAGTGCTCTTGAGAGAGACAATTTTATGACTGCTGATGCAGCTAAATTATTCGGTTTAATTGACGAAGTAGTAGAAAAAAGATCCTAACACACCACATATTGAATACTGCTAATTTGAAACTTGATAATAATGAGTCTCATATAATAGAGTAGTTTAATTGATTCGTTTTAAAAATTTATGAATACTAATAATAAAAATATTCTTTACTGTTCGTTTTGCGGTAAAAGCCAACACGAAGTAAGAAAGTTAATTGCTGGTCCAACTGTATTTATTTGTGATGAATGCGTTGAACTATGCATGGACATTATTAAAGAAGAAAATAAGGATACTATTGTCAAACATCAAGATGGACTTCCTTCACCTAAAGAAATTTGTACTGTTTTAGATGATTATGTAATTGGACAAGCTCATGCTAAAAAAGTTTTATCAGTAGCGGTTCATAATCATTACAAAAGATTAAATTATGAAAATAAAACAAGTAAAAATGTTGAGTTAGCAAAATCCAATATTCTTTTAGTTGGACCTACTGGTTGTGGGAAGACATTACTAGCCCAAACATTAGCAAGAATTATAGATGTTCCTTTTACAATGGCGGATGCAACTACTTTAACCGAAGCTGGTTATGTTGGAGAAGATGTTGAGAATATAATATTAAAATTACTTCAAGCTGCAGATTATAATGTTGAAAAAGCTCAAAGAGGAATAGTTTATATAGACGAAGTTGATAAAATTAGTAGAAAATCAGAAAATCCCTCGATCACAAGAGACGTATCAGGTGAGGGTGTTCAACAAGCTTTACTAAAAATAATGGAAGGTACGATTGCAAGTGTTCCTCCTCAAGGTGGTAGAAAACATCCACAACAAGAATTTCTACAAGTAGATACGACAAATATTTTATTTATATGTGGTGGTGCTTTTGCAGGTTTAGATAAAATAATTTCACAAAGAGACAAAGGTACTTCAATTGGATTTGGTGCTGATGTGAAAAATACACAGGATAAGAAAACAGGTGAATGGATGAAAAGTTTAGAACCTGAAGATTTATTAAAATACGGACTAATTCCAGAATTTATTGGTAGGTTGCCAATGATAGCAACCTTAGAGGATTTAGATGAAAAATCATTGATTAAAATTTTACAAGAACCTAAAAATTCTTTAACTAAGCAGTATCAAGAGCTATTTAAATTAGATGGGGCAAAATTAACTTTTAAAATTAATGCTTTAAAAGAAATTGCTCAAAAAGCTATTAGTAAAAAAACTGGGGCCAGAGGACTTAGATCGATTTTAGAAAATATATTATTGAAAACAATGTACGATTTACCTAGTCAAGACAACATAGAGGAAGTTATAATTGATGCATCTGCAGTTAAAGGTCAATCTCAACCAATATTAGTTCATTCTAAAAATAACGAAGATAAGTCAAAAAACAAAACATCAGCGGCTTAATATACTTAATAAACTGTAAAAAGCTATTGCAATATTAAATATAATATCCATATTCATGAAATGGATATTAAAATTTCATTACCACTTCTACCGCTAAGAGACATTGTTGTTTTCCCAAATATGGTAATCCCTTTATTTGTTGGAAGAGATAAATCAATTTCAGCATTAAACGAGGTAATGAAAAAAGATAAAAAGATTATTTTAGTCACTCAAAAAAACTCCGAGATAGATGATCCTAAGAAAACAGATGTTTTTATGCAAGGTTGTGAAGGAAATATTCTGCAGTTGTTAAAATTACCCGATGGAACTGTAAAAGTTTTAGTTGAAGGTATTAGAAGAGTAAAAATTTTAGATTTTAAAGATAATGAAAAATTTATACTGTGTGAGTTTACTCCCCAAAGTGATTTAGTTAATAAGGATGAAGACCTTTTTCCTCTAGCAGCTACTGCAATTAGAAGACTTGAAAAACTAACTTCAATCAATAAAAAAATTTCTAATGAAACTATAAATACTATCAAACAGTTAAAAGAACCTTCTCAAATCGCAGACAATATAGCATCTCATATAACTGCAACTATTTCTGAAAAACAACAAATCTTTGAGACAATTGATTTAAAGAAAAGATTAAATGCAATTATAAAAATAATGGAAAATGAAACTAGTATAATTGGTGTTGAAAAAAGAATTAGAGGTAGAGTTAAAACTCAAATGGAAAAAACTCAAAGAGAGTATTATTTAAATGAACAACTGAAAGCTATTCAAAAAGAATTGGGCGAAATAGAAGATGGTAAAGACGAAAATACAAGCCTAAATAAATCAATCCTAAAAGCTAAAATGCCCAAAGAGGTTGAAAAAAAATGTTTACAAGAATTAAAAAAATTAAAAAATATGAGTCCAATGTCTGCTGAAGCAACGGTAGTAAGAAACTACCTTGATTGGATGATAGAACTACCTTGGCATAAAAAAAGTGAAGTTGATATAGACTTGGCTAAAGCATTAGATGTTTTAGATAAAGATCATTTTGGTCTTGAAAAAGTAAAAGAAAGAATAATTGAATTTTTAGCTGTTCAAAAAAGGATGGATAAAATCAAAGGACCAATTCTTTGTTTAGTTGGCCCCCCAGGTGTTGGAAAAACTTCTTTAGGTAAATCGATTGCGAAAGCAACTAACAGAGAGTTTGTAAGAATGTCTGTTGGTGGAATGAGAGACGAAGCTGAAATTCGAGGCCACAGAAGAACTTACATTGGCTCTTTACCAGGTAAAATAATTCAAATGATGAAAAAAGCTGGAACAAAAAACCCGCTTATTTTATTAGATGAGATTGATAAAATAGGAAATGATTATAGAGGTGACCCATCATCAGCATTATTAGAAGCTTTAGACCCAGAACAAAATACAACTTTCAATGACCATTATCTTGAAGTTGATTATGATTTATCTGATGTAATGTTTGTTACTACAGCAAATACATTAAATATTTTACCTCCATTACTAGATAGAATGGAAGTAATTAGACTAGCTGGTTATACTGAAGATGAAAAAATCAATATTGCTAACAAGTTTTTACTTCCAAAACAAATTAAAGATAATGGTGTTAAAGAAAACGAGATGAAATTAAGTGATGACATAATCAAAGAAATTATCAGAAGTTATACAAAAGAATCTGGTGTGAGAAATCTTGAAAGAGAAATTTCAAAGGTAGCAAGAAAAGTAGTAAAAAAAGTCGTAGCTGGAGAGGAAAAAGAAGTAAATATTGATATTAAAAACTTATCTGATTTCTTAGGTGTTCCAAAATTTAAATTTGGAGAATTAGAAAGTGAAAATAGAATTGGTATTGTTACGGGTTTAGCTTGGACGGAATATGGTGGAGAAATTCTAAAAATAGAAACTGTCACAATGCCAGGTAAAGGAAGAATGCAAATCACAGGGAAATTAGGTGATGTAATGCAAGAGTCCGTTAAAGCCGCAAAATCATTCGTAAGATCAAAATGTTTAGAATATGGAATTATTCCCCCATTATTTGAAAAAAAAGATTTTCATATTCATGTTCCAGAAGGAGCAACACCAAAAGATGGACCATCTGCAGGTATTGGTATGGTAACATCTATTGTTTCTTCAATTACAAATATTCCAGTAAGAAGAGATTTGGCTATGACGGGTGAAGTTACTATTACTGGCCAAGTTTTACCAATAGGTGGCTTAAAAGAAAAATTATTAGCAGCTCATAGGGCGGGTATCAAAGAAGTTTTAATTCCAAAAGAAAATGAAAAAGATTTAGTTGATATGCCTAAAAAAATCATTGATGAAGTTAAAATTACACCAGTTGAATTTGCTGATGAAGTTTTAAAAATAGCATTAACTAAAGAACTTAAAAAGACAGAATGGGTTGAGGTAGATTTAAGTAAAAAAGATGATAAATCTCAAGCTAGTATTCAATAATAATTAATTTACATTACACTTACCTTGATGTATTAGTACCGATGTTTTGGGGCGGTTAGCTCAGTTGGTAGAGCATCTCGTTTACACCGAGGGGGTCAAAGGTTCGAGTCCTTTACTGCCCACCAAAATAAACAAAAAGTGGGGGTGTAGCTCAGTTGGTTAGAGCGATCGCCTGTCACGCGATAGGTCGAGGGTTCGAGTCCCTTCACTCCCGCCACTTTTTCTCATAAACTGTTGATAATTGTTATCAGTAAACACTAAAAATGTGACTTTTCTCCACTACAACATGATATAAAAATGACTATATAGACTCACATGTTTCCTGAATTTTTAAAAGAATATTTGCCAATTATACTTTTTTTGATAATCGCTTTAGGACTAAGTGTAGCTTTTATAATAATTAATTTTATTCTTTCTCCAAAAAACCCTGATCCAGAAAAATTATCAGCATATGAATGTGGGTTTGAACCATTTCAGGACTCAAGAATGGAATTTGATGTAAGGTTTTATTTAGTAGCAATTCTTTTTATTATTTTTGATTTAGAAATAGCTTTTCTTTTTCCATGGGCAATCTCTTTGGGAAATATTGGTTTTCTTGGTTTTACATCAATGATGATTTTTTTATTCATACTTACAGTTGGGTTTATATATGAATGGAAAAAAGGTGCTTTAGACTGGGAATAAAATTAAATTTATGAATAATAAATTAGATCAAGTTCCTGAAGAGTTTAAAAAACTAGCTGATGATTTTAGTAAAAATGGTTTTATAACAACATCACTTGATAATTTAATTAATTGGTCTAGATCTGGCTCTCTACACTGGATGACATTTGGCTTAGCATGTTGTGCTGTAGAAATGATGCAAACAGCAATGCCGAGATATGATGTGGAAAGATTTGGAGCAGCCCCACGTGGCTCACCAAGACAATCAGATGTTATGATTGTAGCCGGAACTTTAACGAATAAAATGGCTCCAGCATTAAGAAAAGTCTATGACCAAATGCCAGAACCAAGATACGTTATATCAATGGGAAGTTGTGCCAATGGTGGAGGATATTACCATTATTCTTATTCTGTCGTTAGAGGTTGCGATCGAATAGTTCCTGTAGATATATATGTTCCAGGCTGCCCACCATCTGCTGAAGCTTTGTTGTATGGCATTCTCCAATTACAAAAAAAAATTAGAAATAAAGGTTCTTTAAATCGATAAATATGAAAACTTTAGTCGAACTAGAAAAAAAAGTTAATTCTGAGCTAACAACAAAAATAAATAACTCAAAAATAAAGCATAACCAATTATATCTAGAAATTGATAAAGAAGATATAATTGATGTTACTCTTTTTTTGAAAACTAATAAAGATACAAAGTTTAGGCAATTAATCGATATTACAGCAGTAGATTATCCAGAACAAAGTCAAAGATTTAAATTGGTTTATTTATTTTTAAGTCATAAATTTAACCAAAGGGTAATTGTAAGTTATAATGTAAATGAAAATGAGATTATAAATTCTTTAACATCAATTTTTCCTGCTTCTAATTGGATGGAGCGAGAAGTTTTTGATATGTATGGGGTAAATTTTAAAGACCATCCTGATCTAAGAAGGATTCTGACAGATTACGGATTTGAGGGTCATCCTTTGAGAAAAGATTTTCCTTTAACAGGTCATACTGAGGTGAGATATAGCGAGGATAAAAAAAAAGTAGTGAACGAACCTGTAAAATTAGAACAAAATTATAGAAATTTTGATTATGAAAGTCCATGGGAAGGAACTAGTTATATTAAAGAACAGACAGACACTAATGACAAAAAAAATTAAAAATCTTAATTTAAATTTTGGTCCTCAACATCCAGCAGCGCATGGTGTTTTAAGATTAATATTAGAATTAGATGGTGAGGTTGTGGAAAAAGCAGATCCACATATTGGTTTACTTCATAGAGGAACTGAAAAATTAATTGAAAACAAAACTTATATGCAGGCCGTACCTTATTTTGATAGATTAGATTATGTGGCACCAATGAATCAAGAACACGCTTTCGCTTTAGCAATAGAAAAAATCTTAAAAATCGAAGTTCCTTCTAGAGCTCAATATATTCGAGTTATATTTTGCGAAATTGGTAGAATTTTAAGTCACATATTAAATGTTACAACTCAAGCACTTGATGTTGGTGCGTTAACACCGTCTTTATGGGGATTTGAAGAACGAGAGACTTTAATGACTTTTTACGAAAGGGCCTCGGGATCAAGATTACATGCAAATTACTTTAGAGCTGGAGGTGTCCATCAAGATTTACCAGCGGGACTCGAGGAAGATATAGCAAAATTTTGTGAAACTTTTCCAAAAATTATTAATGATTTAGAAAATTTGTTAACCGATAATAGAATATTCAAACAAAGAAATGTTGATATTGGTATTGTAACAAAAGAAGATGCTTTAGATTACTCATTTACAGGTGTAATGATTAGAGGTTCAGGCGTTCCCTGGGATTTAAGAAAATCTCAGCCTTATGATTGCTATGATCAATTAGATTTTAAAATACCTGTTGGTAAAAATGGAGATTGCTACGATCGTTATTTATGCAGAATTGAAGAAATGAAAGAAAGTGTTTCTATAATTAAACAATGTTTATCAAAGATAGAAAAAGGACCTATTAAATCACAGGATGGAAAAATTACTCCTCCTCCTAAAAAAGAATTAAAACAATCTATGGAAGCATTAATTCATCATTTTAAATTATTTACAGAAGGATACAGAGTGCCAAAAGATGAAATTTATACTGCAGTTGAAGCTCCTAAAGGAGAGTTTGGGGTATATTTAATTTCAGATGGTTCGAGTAAACCTTACAAATGTAAAATAAGAGCGCCAGGATTTTCACATCTACAGTCAATGGATTATTTAATTAAAGGACATATGTTAGCAGATGTTCCTGCTGTATTAGGTTCATTAGATATTGTATTTGGAGAGGTTGACAGATGAGTTTAAGAAGACCCGCAAAAAATCAACCTGAAAATTTTGAGTTTAATTCTTCTTCATTAGAAGCAGCCAATCAAATTATTTCTAAGTATCCCCAAGGCAAACAACAAAGTGCTGTCATGGCCTTACTTTATATTGCTCAAAAACAAAATAACAATTGGATACCTCTAGCTGCAATGAAATATATAGGAAAATTTTTAGATATGCCCTATATCAAAGTATACGAAGTGGCCACGTTTTATTCGATGTATAATCTAGCACCTGTCGGCAAG
>JBJLDI010000006.1:0-14034 GCA_045567235.1 Candidatus Pelagibacter sp. | reverse complement strand
ATTCGATCATTTAAAATAAAATCTTCAATTTTTTTATTATTTAAACACTTTTCAAAATTTAATTCGAAACCCTCTTTTTGAATAAATTTTTTCAGATTATGATTAATCTCCTCGATAGTTTTCCCTTTTACCCAAACTTGTTGATTTGAATATAGGCTTTCTAAAATTTTCAAACCTTGATCACTTTTACATTGGGCAATCTTTGAAGCATTTAAAGCAGCTATGTCTAATGGATAATGCCTGAATTCAATTTTAGCTAGTCCAGTATCAATATATTCTTTTTTAAGCTGAGGATAAACATTCTTATGAAAATCAGCACAATGACTACAAGTTAATGACTCGTATGCAATGATTGTAATCTTGGCATCAACATTTCCTGAAATTATTCTTTTAGTTTCAGCATTTATATTGCTTGTAAAACTAAAAAACAAAATTAAGACAATAAGTAATTTTTTCATTTCTTTTTAAATACTTTTGTTAATTCCATTATAGATTTTTTGATTTTATTATTCTTAATGTCATTGATTTTATTTTGATATTTCATAATTGTCACATTATTTTCTTTATCTGTGTCAGAAGATAAAATGTTTTGATTATCATCAAAGCTAACAAATTTAAGCTTTTCAACAACCGAATATCCAAAGAAGCTATTCATTTTGTTCATAATTTCTTTTTTTGAATATTCTAAATCAACCTCATGTCCTCTTTTGACCATAACCAATAAGGTGCTAACGCCAAATCGATTGGAATTTTTAAAAGATTTTGGGTAACAAATTTTAAATAGTTTTTCACCAACTATATATTTCCAGTTATTTAAAGTTTCAGAATAAATATGACCTTTTTTATTAATAATTTTTTTTATATTCTTTGGCAAAGTATCCCTAAATGATCTTAAGCCTTGAAAGGTATTGTTTCTCTGCTTAGTATATTTTTTAAAATGCATATAAAGGAACAATTATTAACAAAAAAAATTCTTAATTGGTATGATTTAAATAAAAGATCATTACCGTGGCGAAAAAATGTTTCTTTGCAAAAAAGACAGTATTACACGTTAGTAAGTGAATTTATGTTACAACAAACACAGGTTGCAACAGTAATACCTTTTTTCAATAGATTTATAAAAAATATTCCAACCTTAAAATTATTGGCTAAAGTCCAAAATAAAAAACTACTTAAACTTTGGGAGGGTCTGGGATATTACTCTAGGGCAAAGAACTTAAAAAAAACTGCGCAAACTGTTACTAAAAATTTTAAGGGAAAAATTCCTAACAATTATGAAGATTTGTTATCTTTACCAGGTGTAGGAAATTATACAGCAAGTGCTATTTTAGCGATAGCATTTAACAAGCCTTATATTCCTTTAGATGGAAATATAGAAAGAGTTTTGAAACGATATTTGTATTTAAAAAAAGAGAAGGATATACAAAAAGATAATCTTATTAAAAAAAAATCTATATTTGGAACATCGTCAAGATCCAGTGATTACGCTCAAGCTCTAATGGAATTAGGAGCATTAATTTGCAAACCAACTAATCCTTTGTGTAATCAATGTCCTATTTCAAAAAACTGCAAGTCATTACAAAAGAAAGATTTTAATTTAACAAAAAATAATAAAAAAAATATAGATAAGTATTTTCTTTTAAAAGTTTACAAAAAAGATCAAAATTATTTATTAATTAAAAATACTAAATTTAATTTCTTAAAAAATTTAACAATATTTCCTATGGAAGAATTATCCAAACCAAAAAATTTTAATAAAAATTTAAACTTTAAAATGTCTAATATGAATATGAATATAGAGATCAAATATCTAAAAAATAGTAGAAAATTCCAGTCACCTTATTGGATTGATGAAAAAAAATTACACAGTTACATGCTACCTTCGTTTACAAAAAAAATTGTTAAATATTTGGAAAAAAATTGATGAAAAAAGTAGCCATCATTGGAG
Source organism: Candidatus Pelagibacter sp. (assembly GCA_045567235.1). Lineage (GTDB taxonomy): Bacteria > Pseudomonadota > Alphaproteobacteria > Pelagibacterales > Pelagibacteraceae > Pelagibacter. The sequence goes on along the minus strand of JBJLDI010000006.1, from coordinate 12,086 downwards.
CTGGAATTTCTGGATTATTTATTGCAAATTTATTTAATAGAAATCCTAATTATCAAGTTTCAATCTATGAAAAAAATTCATCAGTTGCTTTAGAGGAAGGTTATGGAGTTCAACTATCAGTAAACAGTATTAAAATTTTAAATGAAATTGGATTTGAAAAATTACAAAATAATGAAAAATTCAATCCTGAAAAAATAAATTTTTATTCAAGTAAGAGCTTAAAAAAAATATGTGAATTAGATATTGCAAATTTCAACTCAGAAGACTGTAAATATACCACTTTAAAAAGATCTACATTAATTAATTTTTTAAAAAAAGATTTGAGAGAATATATAAAAACTGGCTACAATATTTCAAAAATAGACCAACAAGATAAACAAATAAAAATTTCTTTTGAAAATGGAGAGACAAAAGAATGTGATTATTTAATTATTTCTGATGGTGTTTTTTCAAAAAGTAAAAGTCTTATTTCTAAGAGTGAAACTAAACCTAAATACAATAACACATTAGCAATTAGAGGTATTTTAACAAAATCTCTTGAATCCATTGATGATAAAAATATTTCTTTATTTTTAGGTCCAGACTTTCATCATGTAATTTATCCAGTGAGCCCAAATGGAGACTTAAATTTTATAGCTATAATGAAATATCACTTGTCAGAAGAAGATCAAAAAAACTACTCACTATTCAGTGACAATACTTTTATTAAAAAAGTATTACATAAAATTCCTTTAGAAAATAAAGATTTTTTAGATGATCTTAAAGAATTAAAAATATTTCCAGTATTTATAAGTGACAATTTCCATAAATTACAAAGTAATAATGTTCATTTAATTGGTGATGCTTTTTTTGCATTCCCACCTTCATTTGCCCAGGGTGCATCACAGTCAATTGAAGGTGCTTATGAGTTATTTAAAGGCATTGGAAATAATACAGAAAGTAATTTTTTTAAGAATAGAGTTAAAAAAACAAAAATGGTAAATATTAGATCAAAATTTAATCAGTTTTCTTTTCATTTATCCAATCCTTTAACCACATTTGCTAGAAACATTTTATTAAAAAGATTAGTAAAAAATAAAAAATTTTTAGAATCTTACTTGGGAAAAATTTATCAGAATTAGCGATTGTTAACCAATCTTTGTCTTAAATGATCGATTGGAACCACTGAACCATTTAGATTGTAATGCCAATAAGTCCATCCATTACAACTTTCAGCTCCAAGTATTGTAGCTGCTACTTTATGAATTGAGCCCTCTGTTTGTGCATGTTTAATACTGCCATCAGCCATTATTTTTGCACTGATTTTCTTTTTATTATCAAAAATGGTTGTACCTGGCTTTATTATTCCTAATTCAACCAATGAACCAAAAGGTATTCTCGGTTTAGATCTATTATTTTTTAAAGTATCCAAGTAATCGTCTTCAATTGGTTTTGTATTTTTTAGTCTTTGCTCTGAAGCTTTAAAATAAGCTTTTTCCTTCTCTATACCGTAATAATTTCTACCTAATTTCTTAGCAACCGTTGCTGTTGTTCCAGAACCTAAAAAGGGGTCTAAAACTAAATCATTTTTATTGGATGTTGCTAATAAAATTCTATGAAGTAGTGCCTCAGGTTTCTGAGTAGAATGCACTTTTTTTCCATTTTTTTTAAGTCTTTCTGACCCATTACAAATTGGCAGATCCCAATTAGATCTCATTTGAAGATCATCATTTAAGCATTTTAAAGATTGATAATTAAAAGTGTATTTTGATTTTTCAGATTTTGATGCCCATATTAAAGTTTCATGAGCATTAGTAAATCGAGTACCTCTAAAGTTTGGCATAGGATTTTTTTTATTCCAAATAACATCATTCAAAATCCAAAAGCCTAAATTTTGAATTGCAGCGCCAACTCTAAAAATATTATGGTAACTACCAATTACCCAAATTGCTCCATCTTTCTTTAAAATTCTTTTGCATTCACTTAGCCAGGCATATGTAAAAGCATCATATTTTTTAAAACTTTCAAATTGATCCCATTTGTCGTTTACTGCACTTACTTTGGATCTATCGGGTCTGGTCAACTCGTTTTTTAATTGTAAGTTATAAGGTGGATCTGCAAAAACTAAGTCAAATGACTCATCAGGAATTTTTTTTAATTCCTCTAAACTGTCTCCATTAATTAATTTATTTTTAAATTCTTGGTTCATTTGTAAAAACAAATTAGACTCGAAAAAGATTCTTCGGTCAACCTACGATTGAATTATTTAGATTCTATTAGTGTAAGAATATTTTGAGATAACAATATCTAGTGTTTCTACGTGAAACCTATAGCATTTTATTTATTGGTGAAAATGTTTTTCTATGTTGGCTTGTAATTCCTAAACTTTTTATAGCTTTTAAATGTTGTTTTGTTCCATATCCATAATTTTGATCCCAATAATAACCCTTAAATTTTTTTGCTATTTTAGTAATCATTTTATCACGGGCAACTTTAGCAACAATTGAGGCTGCGGAGATTGATGGTTTTTTTTGATCACCCTTTATTATCGATCTAAGATTATAATTCTCTATTACTGGCACTTTATTTCCATCTATAAAAATATGAGTAGGTTTTTTTTTAAGTTTTTTAATAGCTCTTTTCATTGCAAGTAAACTTGCCTGCAAAATATTAATTTTCTCTATTTCTTTGACCGATGCAGTACCAATAGCCCAAATAGAGTTTTTTTTTATATAATTAGATAATATCTTTCTTTTTTCCTTAGCAATAGTCTTAGAGTCTTTTAATAATTTTTTGTTAATTGATTTATTTAAAATTACTGCAGCAGCATATACTGGTCCAATTAAACTGCCTCGACCGACTTCATCAACACCAGCAATAATTTTCATCAAATTTTGATATTTAATTCTTGAATTTTCTTTTTAATATTTTTTAAATCCTCCCAAGAAAATTTTTTATTTTCAGGAAATCTAATTAAGTAAGATGGATTAAAAGTAATCATTAATGGATAAGTTTTATTTTTTAAAATAATTTCTTTCCATTTACCTCTCTCGTTAGAAATTTTTTCGTTAGAAGAAATGACTGATTCCATTGCAGTGCTTCCAAATAAAATGATAATTTTAGGATCTATAATTGATATCAGTTCCTTTAAAAAAACAGAGTATCTTTTTATTTCTTGAGATGTAGGTTTTCTATCCTCTGGTGGCCTAAAATTGACTGCATAACTTGAATAAATACTTTTCTTCTTTATATCAATTGCTAGCAGCATTTTTTCTAACAAAGCACCCGTCTCCCCTTGAAAAGTTTTACCAGCTTTTTCCTCTTCTACTCCAGGAGCCTCACCAATAATCATAATTGGACTATTAATATTTCCATCACCCAAAATAAGAGGTTTTGAATTTTTTTTTAAATTACAATTTTGGATTGAATCAATTAGTTTTTTTAGTTCATTTATTTGTTCAATCTTATTTAAACTTTTATTATTATTCTTTATCTCATCAAATTTAAATCTATTTAATGGTTTTTTACTAAATATGAAATTTGGTTCTATTGAATTTATCAATTCTTCTCTATATGACATACTCTGAAAAGAAGATTTTTTGCTCATAATATTTAATGTTAAATAAAAAAACTATAATTTTATTATTTTCAATACTATTGTATCAGAGCCCGCTGTTATCTAAAAGTAATAGTTTTGATGAATTTAATTCAAAAAATTTATCAAAATATTTTTCGGGCATAGTTGCTTTTGAAAACAAAAAAAATTCTGAAGCTTTAGATTTTTTTGAATCCTCTAAAATTTTAATAAATCAACATGATCGATATTTAGAAAGGTTTGTTATGTCCTTAGTTTTTGAGGGTAAAGTAGCGAAAGCTATAAATGTTATTAAAAGTAATCAAAAAAAAAAAAATTCTGATTTTTTTGAAGCTTACATTTTGTTGGCACTAGATAGTCTTAAAAAAGATAATGTTAATAAAGCCATAAAAATTCTATCAGAAGCCCCAGAACGTCTGCAAAAAGATCGTTTTAATTTTATTATCTTAAATTTACTTAAACAATATTTTGATGTTTTTAATTATAAAAAAATTAAAAAAGAAAATCAAAAATTTGGAGATTTATCATCTATTACCGAAACTTTTCAAAGATGTTTTTTAAATGACAAGAATACGGGTCCTTCTTTTTCAAATTTAATTAATAACAACCAGGCAGATTATTCGAGATATATTTATTTTTATTTAACTTATTTAATAGACAAAAATGAAATAGAGAAAGCAAAATCAATAACTGATAAATTAAATTATATTAATACAACTTTATTACTATCACAGGGAAAAAGTTGGATAGAAAGAAATGAATTTAAAGAATTCGGTAAAGTTTTTTCATGTGATAATCCTAATGACATTATAGGAGAGTTTTTATTTCTTATTTCAAATCTTTACTCATCACAAAATGAGTTTGAAAAATCAAATTTTTATTTGAACTTATCTACCTATTTAAATCCTAAATTTGTTTTTAATTTATCGCTGGTTGCAGAAAATTTATATCTTAATAAAAATTATGAAAAATCTAAAACGATCTTAAAAAATTTTGATAAAAATCAAGATTTTTATTACTGGTATAGAGTTAAAAAAGAGGCTCAAATAATTTCAAAAACTAGCAACAAAAAAGAAGCTTTAAATTATATTACTTTTAAATTTGATAAGATTGAAAACCCAAATAATAAATTCATTTTTGATATTGCAAATTTTTATAAAAATTCAGAGGAATATAAGCTTGCAATAAAATATTATTCATTAATTATTGATTCTTTAGATGATGAAAACAAAGTGAAAGCAAATTTATTATACCGAAGAGGTGGAAGTTTTGAGAGATTGAAGGATTACGCAAGTGCTGATAGAGACTTGCGACATTCTTTAAAAATTAATCCTGATGATGCTTTTGTTCTAAACTATTTAGCCTATTCTTGGCTTGAAAGAGATTATAAAATTAATGAGGCAATTGAAATGCTTGAAGAAGCTTATTCAAAAAAAAGTGATGATCCTTATATTATAGATTCAATAGGTTGGGCTTATTATCTAATTGATGATTTTAATAAAGCAGAAAATTTTTTAATAAGAGCAGTTCAATTGATGCCAGACGATCCAATTGTTATTGATCATTATGGTGATATTCTATGGAAACTGAACAGAAAAATACAAGCAAGATATTTTTGGTTGATGGTTTTAGATATGGACGATGCAGAACAAAAATTAAAAGACAATATTGAAAATAAGTTAATTGATGGACCAAAAAACTCTTGATGAGTTATTCTAAAATTAAATCATATGCTAAAATTAATTCAGCTCTAAACATAGTTGGTAAAAAAAACTCAATGCATAAAATAGAGAGTGTAGTTAGTTTTTTAAATTTACATGATGAAATATTGATTAAAAAAATTAAAAATAAAAATCATAGAATAAGATTTTTTGGAAAATTTTCTTCAAATATAAAATCAGACAACACTGTTTCTCAATTATTCAAAATTATTGATACAAAAAAGCTTTTAAAAGATAAATATCAAATTATCATAAAAAAAAATATTCCACCAAAATCTGGTCTTGGAGGTGGATCTATGAATGCAGCTGCCATTTTAAATTTTTTGATTAAAAAAAAATTAATTAAAGTTTCAAATAAAGATAAAATCAAAATAACAAATTTAATTGGGTCAGACGTTAAATTGGGAATATATTCAAAAAATTTAATCTTAAAGTCAAACAATTTAATCAAAACTTTTTCAGTTAAAAAAAAAGTTTCTGTTTTAATAGCAAAACCAAATTTTGGATGTTCTACTAAAAAAATTTATTCTGAAGTTAAAAAATTTACCAAAGAGAGATTTTCACGTCCTTCTAAAAAAATGTTTAGCTTAAAATTCTTAAAAAATATGAAAAATGACTTAGAATTAATAGCATTAAAAAAATACTCAAAATTGATTACTTTAAAAAATTTTTTGGAAAAATTATCAAATGTTGAGTTTGTAAGAATGACTGGTTCTGGTTCAGCAATTATTGCTTATTTTAATTCAGATAAAAAGTGCAAGGAGGCTGAAAAAAAAGTTAATAAGCAATTTAGAAATTATTGGTGCAAGACATCAAAAACTATATAAATTTATTTTTTTTGTGTTATACGATGATGATATTGGGGCGTAGCCAAGTGGTAAGGCACGGGTTTTTGGTACCTGCATCCTAGGTTCGAATCCTAGCGCCCCAGCCAAATATGATTAACTTTTTAAATAAATTTATAAAAAGAACCAACAATCTTGATTATGTTTCTAAAACTATAAAAGATTTATCAAAAGATCCATCTCCAAAAAAAATTTTTGACGCAATAAATGAATACTCACCCAGTAGTGAAATTAGATATGTTGGTGGTTGTATTAGAAAGATCATTCAAAAGGAAATAGTTGATGATATTGATCTTGCTACCAATTTAAATCCTATGCAGGTTTGTGATGCACTTAAAAATAACAATATTAATTATTACGAAACAGGAATAGATCATGGCACAATAACTGCCGTTATAAAAGATTACAAATTTGAAATAACAAGTTTAAGAGAAGATATAAATACTGATGGTAGGCATGCAGAGGTTAAATTTTCCACTGATTGGAAAAAAGATGCTTCAAGAAGAGATTTTACAATCAATTCAATTTACTCTGATCTTGAGGGAAATTTATTTGATCCTTTTAATGGAAAAGAAGATTTAGAAAATGGTATTATAAAATTTATTGGTGACACAGAACAAAGAATTAAAGAAGATTATCTAAGAATACTCCGTTATTTAAGATTTTATTTAAGTTACTCAAAAGAAAAACATGATTTAAAAACCTCAAAATTAATTAAAAAGAATATAGTAGGTATTTCGAACCTATCTAAAGAAAGGTTATTAGATGAATTAAAAAAATTTGTGAAATCAAATATATTAACAAAACTTTCAAATGATGAATTGTCAGTAGAATTATTTCAAAATATTTTTCCCCAAATTAAAAAGATTAATTTATTTTCAAATCCCAATCCATTTGCAAAAATTAAGCTTAAAGAAGCAGATTTTATATTTTTATTATCTGTTTTAATAATTGATGGATCAGATAATACAGATTACTTTATTTACAAATTCAACATCTCTAAAAAAGATCAAAAACGACTAAAGATTATTGATAATTTTTATAAAGAAAAAATTACTACAAAATCTTTTTCAGAGAAAAATCTTAATAAAGTTTTTCATTACCATGGAAAACAGTCTGTAGTAGACATTTTAAGCTATAGGATTTTTACTTCAAAAAAAGTTGACAAAAAACTATTTAATTTAATAAACGAGTTTCAATCAAAAATTTTTCCTACTATGCCTATTAGTGGTAAAGATTTGATGGAAAAGTACAATTTCCCAGAGGGAAAAAATCTTGGAAATAAACTTAAGATTATTGAGGAAGAATGGGTAAATAATAATTTTGAATTAACAGATAGACAAATTAATAAAATTATAAATCGTTAAATATATTTAACGTCTATAATTTCAAAATTTTTTACTCCTGCAGGTGTGGTTATCTCCACAAGCTCTTTTTTATTTTTCCCAATTAGACCTTTTCCAATTGGTGATTGGAAATAAATAAGCTTTAGTTTTAAGTCAGCTTCATCTTTTCCAACAATTTTATAATTAATTTTTTCCCCAGTATCTAAATTTTCTAAATAAACAGTAGAACCAAAAATTACTTTACCTTCATTAACTATTTTAGTGACATCAATAACATTAGCTCTTGCAATGATACCATTTATTTCTGTAATTCTTCCTTCGTTATGAGATTGTTCTTCTTTAGCAGCATGATATTCAGCATTTTCTTTTAGGTCTCCATGAGATCTAGCTTCCGCTATAGCAGCAACAATCTTAGGTCTTTTTTTTTCTTTTAAAAAAACTAATTCCTCTTTTAATTTTTCTATTCCATTGAGTGTTATAGGCTCTTTATCCATTTTATTTCCATTTTGCTAAAGGTGGAAGTGACATCAAAATTCCATCTATATTTCCACCAGTTTGTAACCCAAATTTTGTTCCTCTATCATATAATAAGTTAAATTCAGTATATCTACCTCTTTTAATATACTGAATTTCTTTATCCTTAGCAGTCCATTTCTTTTTTAGTTTTTTTCTGATCATATTGTTAAATAATATTTGAAAAGTAACACCTACATCTCTTACAAAGCTAAAGTCTTTTTCAAAATTATCTTTTTTATAGTCAAAAAATATTCCACCAATACCTCTAGTTTCTTTTCGATGTGCTAAATAAAAATATTCATCACATAATTTCTTATATTTTTTATAATAATTTTTATTATGTCGATCACACATTTTTTTTAAAGTTAGATGAAAATCTTTTTTTTCTAAATCATCCTTTTTTGATGGAGTTACATCCATACCACCACCAAACCATTGTTGAGTAGTACATATATATCTGGTGTTAAAATGCATTGCTGGAATCAAAGGATTTTTCATATGCATTACCACCGATATTCCTGAGGCCCAAAATCTTGGATTTTTTTTTGCTCCAAGAATATTTTTTTGAAAATTCTTTGGAAATTTTCCATATACTTCTGAATAATTTACTCCAACTTTATCAAATATTTTTCCATCTTTAAGTATTCTATATTCACCTCCACCTTCATCTTTTTTTGAATTTTTTTTCCAAGTAGTGCATTTAAATTTTATTTTATTTTTTTCCAAAATATTAATGTCATTACAAAATGCGTCTTGTAATAGTTTAAACCAATTACTTACCAGATCTTTCTTGATGTCTAAATCCATTTTGTTTGTTTTAAACATTCAGCTAAAATAATTGCAACAGAGGATGCTAAATTTAATGAACGTTTGTTACTCTCCATAGGTATTTTTAGTTTATTATTTAATAATTTGTGAATTTCTTCTGGAACTCCAGCACTTTCACGGCCAAATAATATTGTATCATTTTTCTCGAATTTGAAATTAGTGTAAGATATAGAAGCTTTAGTTGTCATCAATATAATTCTTTGATTTTTTTTAGACTTGAAAAAAATATCTGCACTTTTATAAAAATTTATATCTTTTTCGTCCATATAATCCATAACAACTCTTTTAAATCTTCTGTCCGAAATCAAGAATCCACATGGTTCAATTATTTCAAGTTTGGCTCCAAGACACGCACAAGTCCTAATTATTGCAGCTGTATTTTGAGGGATATCAGGTTCAAATAAAGCTATTTTTGGGCCAAGATTAGTTAAATTCTGTGTCATTCTATCAGTAGTAAAATTAGTATTTTATATTATATGAAATCATATATTAAGTAGAAAAAATCAATATTAGGTATATTTAGTTAAATTTACAAATGTCAGAAAAAAAAACTAACAGAAGAGATTTCTTATTTACAGCAACATATGCAGTAGGAGCTGTAGGAGTAGGAGCAACAATTTGGCCTATGATTGATCAAATGAATCCCGATGCTTCAGTTAAAGCTTTAGCTAGCACCGAAGTAGATGTGAGCTCAGTGAGCCCGGGAAAAACGATTACTGTTCTTTGGAGAGGTAAACCAGTTTTTATTAGAAGAAGAACTGAAGAAGAAATAACTGAAGCTAAATCAGTTAAATTGGAAGATTTGAAGGATCCACAAAAAGATGAAGATCGAGCTAAAAATCCAGAGTGGTTAGTTATGCTTGGGGTTTGTACTCATCTAGGCTGTGTTCCTTTAGATCAGAAAGGTGATTACAATGGATGGTTTTGCCCATGTCACGGATCACATTATGATATTTCAGGTAGAATTAGAAAAGGTCCAGCACCAACCAACATGGAAGTTCCAAAATATGAATTTGTTAATGCTAACACAATTAAAATTGGGTAAAGAATAATGAGTGATCACGAATATGTACCTAAGTCAAAATTTGGAAAATGGTTTAATGATAGGCTTCCATTACTTTCATTAGCAAGTCACCTAACTGATTATCCAACACCAAAAAATTTGAATTACTGGTGGACTTTTGGTGGAATACTTACTTTTTGTTTGATAACTCAAATCGTAACAGGACTTACTCTCGCGATGCATTACATTGCTCATGCTGATATGGCATTTGAAAGCGTTGAGCACATAATGAGAGATGTAAATTATGGATGGCTAATAAGATACATTCATTCAAATGGTGCATCGATGTTTTTCCTAGCAGTTTATATTCATATTTTTAGATCTTTGTTTTATGGATCTTACAAATCTCCAAGAGAAATTATATGGATTATAGGTATTATTATTTACCTTTTAATGATGGCAGCAGCTTTTATGGGCTATGTATTGCCATGGGGACAAATGAGTTTTTGGGGAGCTACCGTTATTACAAATCTATTTAGCGCAATTCCTTTAGTAGGTGAGGGAATTGTAACATGGTTATGGGGCGGTTACTCAGTAGATAATCCAACATTAACAAGATTTTTTACTCTTCATTATTTGATACCTTTTTTAATTTTAGGATTAGTTGTTCTTCATATTTGGGCTCTTCATGTTCCTGGGAATAATAACCCTGTGGGTATTGATGTTAAAAAACCTTCAAAAGACACAGTTCCGTTTCATCCCTACATAGTTATCAAAGATGGTTTTGCACTATTAATGTTCATGATTGTTTTTGCATTTTTTATTTTTTACACGCCAAATATTTTAGGTCATGCAGACAATTATATTGAAGCAAATCCATTAGTTACACCTGCACATATCGTTCCTGAGTGGTATTTGCTACCATTCTATGCAATTTTAAGATCAGTTCCTGATAAGCTTTTAGGAGTAGTTGCAATGTTATCTGCAATTTTAATTTTAGCTGCTTTGCCATGGCTTGATACATCAAAAATAAGATCTGCAGTGTTTAGACCTCTTTATAAGCAATTTTATTGGATCTTAGTAGCTGACGTTTTAATTTTAGGTTATGTGGGAGCCATGCCTGCAGAAGGATTGTATTTATTGATAGCTAGAGTTGCTACAGCGTATTATTTTATACATTTTTTAATAATTCTACCGGTTTTAGGATTTAGAGAAAAAACCCTTCCTATTCCCTTAAGTATAACAGAGTCCGTACTTGGAGGATCTCCAAATTTGGCCACTGCAAAAAATAAGGAAAGTTTAAATAATTAAGTGAAAAACTTTTTAAAAATATTATTTTTGATCATTTCTATCTGTGGCTTATCTTTTAATTCATATTCTGCTGAAAAAGTTGAATATTTAAAAACTGATTGGAGTTTTAAAGGTCTTTTTGGAAAATTTGATCGGGGAGCTTTACAAAGAGGCTACCAAGTTTACACAGAAGTATGTTCATCTTGTCATTCAATGAAATATCTTAGTTATAGAAACTTAGCTGAGAAAGGTGGACCAGAATTTACAGTGGATCAAGCAAAAGCAATAGCAGCATCTTTTGAGGTCAAAGATGGTCCAAACGCTGATGGTGAGATGTTTACGAGACCGGGAAAATTATCTGATAAATTTGTAATGCCATATGATAACGTTAAAGCTGCCCAAGCCGCCAACGGCGGAGCATATCCCCCAGATATGTCTGTTTTAGTAAAAGCCAGAGGCGGTGGAGCAAATTATATTTATTCTTTACTTCAAGGGTATGAAGATCCACCAGCTGGAGTTACTTTAGATGATGGAGTATATTATAATAAGTTTATGTATGGCAATAAAATCAAAATGGCTAATCAATTGTCAGATGGTTTAGTTGAATATGGAGATGGAACTCAAGCAACCGTTGAACAAATGTCTAAAGACGTAACTACTTTTTTAATGTGGACAGCTGAGCCTCATTTAGAAGCTCGTCACCAAATGGGATTTAAGGTGATTGTCTATTTAATTATTTTGACTATTTTGGTCTATTTCAGTATGAAAAAAATATGGTCACGTATTGAAACGGAAGTTTAATACATCACCATCCTTAACGATATATTCTTTTCCCTCTAGTCTCATTTTGCCGTTTGTTTTAGAATTAACCCATCCATCGTTATTAATAAAATCTTCGTAAGAAACAGTTTCTGCTCTAATAAATCCTTTTTCAAAATCAGTGTGAATTTCACCTGCTGCTTT
>JBJLDI010000005.1:0-15999 GCA_045567235.1 Candidatus Pelagibacter sp. | reverse complement strand
ATTAATAGATCTTAGTACTTGAATTTTTTGATCAGCTAAAAATTTTGCTTGATCGCTTATTGTAGATTTGTTTGTCTCATCTTCTGTAATCTTAATGAGATTTTGTATTTTATCTTTATTTACATCTTTAAGGTTAAAAATAGAACTTGTTAACACTGATAAATTGTTATTTTTAAATTCAACAATTCCATCCTCTACAAAAAACTTTTCTTCACCTAATTTTGAATAAACAGTAATAATACCTGGTTTTAAAAAAGAAATTATTGAAATATGATCTTTTAATATTCCCATTTCTCCTTCAAAAGCTGGTAAAACAACTTCAGTAACATCTTCTTTCGATAGAAAAGATTTCTCTGGGTTAACTATCTCTATTTTAAACTCTTCACTCATTAAGCTGCTGCGTCTTTCGCCATTTTTTCAGCTTTTTCTATAGCTTCTTCAATAGTTCCAACCATATAAAAAGCAGCTTCAGGTAAATGGTCATAATCTCCTTTACAAATTGCTGCAAAACCTTTTATTGTTGAGTCTAGATCCACTAATTTTCCAGGGGAACCTGTAAATACTTCAGCAACAAAAAATGGTTGAGATAAAAACCTTTGAATTTTTCTTGCTCTTGCTACAACAAGCTTATCTTCTTCTGATAATTCGTCCATACCAAGAATTGCAATGATATCTTGAAGTGATTTATATGTTTGCAAGATTTTTTGTACATCTCTGGCAACTCTATAATGTTCATCTCCAACAATTCTAGGATCTAAAATTCTTGAGGTAGAGTCTAATGGGTCAACAGCAGGATAAATACCGATTTCTGCAATCTGTCTTGATAAAACCGTAGTGGCATCTAAGTGAGCAAATGATGTTGCTGGTGCTGGGTCAGTTAAGTCATCCGCAGGAACATAAATAGCCTGCACAGATGTAATTGATCCTTTATTGGTAGTAGTAATTCTTTCTTGAAGATTACCCATATCAGTTGCAAGAGTAGGTTGATAGCCAACTGCAGATGGTATTCTACCTAATAATGCCGACACCTCAGAACCTGCTTGTGTAAATCTAAATATATTATCAACGAAAAAAAGTACATCTTGACCTTCTTGATCTCTAAAATATTCTGCCACAGTTAATCCTGTAAGAGCTACTCTAGCTCTAGCTCCTGGAGGCTCATTCATTTGACCATAAACTAAAGCAGCTTTTGATCCTGGGCCTTCTTTTTTAATAACTCCTGAGTCTATCATCTCATGATATAGATCATTTCCTTCTCTAGTTCTTTCACCAACTCCTGCAAAAACAGAAAAGCCACCGTGAGCTTTAGCAACATTGTTAATCAATTCCATAATTAAAACTGTCTTTCCAACTCCAGCACCACCGAATAGTCCAATTTTTCCACCTTTTGCATATGGTGCTAACAAATCAATTACTTTGATACCTGTAACTAATATTTCTGTTTCAGTTGATTGGTCATTAAATTCTGGAGCAGGTCTGTGAATTGGCCAACTTTCTTTTGTCTTGACCTCACCTCTTTCATCAATTGGCTCTCCAATAACGTTAATGATTCTTCCTAATGTTTCAGGTCCAACTGGAACTTGAATAGGAGCTTTAGTATTAGTTACTTGGTCACCTCTTTTTAATCCTTCAGTAGCATCCATTGCAATCGTTCTAACAGTAGACTCTCCTAAATGCTGAGCTACTTCTAAAACTAGTCTGTTGTCTCCATTTTTACATTCTAATGCTGTTAAAATTTCTGGAAGATCTCCATCAAATTTTACGTCTACTACTGCTCCAATAACTTGTGTAATTGTTCCTTTGCTCATAATTATAAACTCTCTGCTCCTGATATAATTTCTATTAGTTCTTTAGTAATTGCTGCCTGACGACTTCTATTATACTCAATAGTAAGCTTGTCAACCATTTCACCTGCGTTTCGGGTTGCATTATCCATTGCACTCATTCTTGAGCCTTGTTCGCTGGCTGAATTCTCTAACATCGCCTTAAATATTTGTGTTGAAATATTCTTTGGCAATAAATTACTTAAAATTTCATCCTCATCTGGTTCAAACTCATAGCTTTCCTCAGATTTTTCTTCCTCTGAATTTTTAAAATTTAAAGGGATTATTTGTTGAGCTTGAGGAATTTGAGTTATTACATTTTTAAATTGGTTATAAAAAATAGTACAAACATCAAACTCTTCAGCGTCAAATTTTTCAATTACCATTTTTCCAACTTTTTCAGCATCAAAATAATTTGCATTTTTGGATTCTTTAAATGAAATATTTGCAATTATTTTATTACCATAAGCTCTCTTAAGTTGATCGTTACCCTTAGAGCCAACAGTTATGATTTTTAAATCTTTTCCCTCTCCTAAAAGTTTAGCAAAATAACTTTTAGCTTTTTTAATAATATTTGAGTTAAATCCACCACACAAACCTCTGTCGGATGTCATTACAACACAAAGATGAATTTTGTCATTACCTGATCCAGACAATAATTTTGGAGCATTTTCTTTGTCTGAAATTCCGCTTGAAAGATTTAAAATAATATTATTCATTTTTTCAGAATATGGTCTTCCCCTCTCCGCACTTTCTTGGGCTTTTCTAAGCTTCGCGGCAGCTACCATCTTCATAGCTTTTGTAATTTTCTGCGTGGACTTTACACTAGTTATTCTTTTTTTAAGGTCGTCTAAACTTGCCATAATAAATTAAGATTTAAAGTTTTCCTTTAATTGAGCAATTACTTCAATTAGCAATTTTTCTTTGTCATCTTCAAGTTTGCCTGAACTTTGAATTGATTCAATTATTTCAGGTTTATCAGACTTACATTTTTCAATGATCTTATTCTCAAATTCAGCAATATCTTTTAACTCAATATTATCCAAATAACCTTTTACTCCACAGAAAACCGAGATTACTTGTTCGGCTACTGTCATAGGTGAATATTGTTTTTGTTTAAGTAGTTCAGTTAATTTAGAGCCTCTGTTTAAAAGTTGCTGTGTTGATGCATCTAAATCAGAACCAAATTGAGCAAAAGCGGCCATTTCTCTATATTGTGCTAATTCTAATTTCATTGATCCTGAAACTTTTTTCATGGCTTTAGTTTGTGCTGAAGAACCAACTCTAGAAACTGATAGTCCTACGTTAATAGCAGGTCTTATCCCTTGGTTAAAAAGTTCAGTTTCTAAGAAAATTTGACCATCTGTAATTGAAATTACGTTAGTTGGAATAAACGCTGAAACGTCACCACCTTGTGTTTCGATAATTGGGAGTGCTGTTAAAGAACCTCCGCCATGTTCATCACTTAACTTAGCTGCTCTCTCCAACAATCTACTATGTAGATAAAATACATCACCAGGATAAGCTTCACGTCCTGGGGGTCTCCTTAACAATAGAGACATTTGTCTATAAGCAACAGCCTGCTTGGATAAATCATCGTAAATAATCAGTCCGTGCATACCATTATCTCTAAAATATTCACCCATAGTACAACCTGTATAAGGAGCTAAAAACTGAAGTGGCGCAGAATCAGATGCTGTTGCTGCAACGATTGTTGTATACTCCATTGCTCCAGCTTCCTCTAATGTTTTTTGAATTTGTCGAACTGTTGATCTTTTTTGACCAATAGCAACATAAATACAATAAAGTTTTTGTTTCTCATCACCAGACTCATTAATTTTTTTTTGATTAATGATTGCATCAATTGCAACAGCAGTTTTGCCTGTTTGTCTATCACCAATAATTAATTCACGCTGACCTCTTCCAACCGGAACCAGACTATCAATAGATTTTAGACCTGTCTGCATAGGTTCACTAACTGACTGTCTAGGAATAATACCAGGGGCTTTAACCTCAACTCTACTTTTTTTAACACTTTTATCTAAAGGTCCTTTACCATCTATTGGATTTCCTAATCCATCAACAACTCTACCTAATAATTCTTTTCCAACTGGAGTATCAACAATGTTTCCAGTTCTTTTTACTGTATCACCTTCTTTAATATTTCTGTCATCTCCAAAAATTACAACTCCAACATTTTCACTTTCTAAGTTTAATGCCATACCTTTAGAGCCATCAGCAAATTCGACCATTTCACCTGCCTGAACATTATCAAGCCCATAAATTCTAGCAATACCATCCCCTACTGATAAAACTTGACCAACTTCTGAAATATTAGCTTTATCACCAAAATTTTTAATTTGTTCTTTTAATATTTTTGTTACTTCTGAAGGATTTATTTCCATTTTATGCCTCTATCATTCTATTTTCGATTTGTTGAAGTTTATTTTTAATGGAAGTGTCAATCATAGTACTGCCAATTTTTACAATTAATCCTCCAATTAAACTTTTGTCATGCTTATAGTTTAATTTCATTTTTGAGCTAAAGTTTTTAGCCAAATCTTCGGCGATCTTGTTAATCTCATCATTAGATAATTCTTTTGCAGATTGAATTTCTGCTTTAATCTCACCTCTTTTTACAGAACAAATTTCTATAAAGCTTTTTAAAATTTTTTCTAAATAAAAAAATCTTCTTTTTTTAATTAAAAACATCATAAAATTTTTTAATAAGTTATCTATTCTAAAATTTTCAGAGATTTTATTAATTACTAAAATAAAGTTTTCTTGATTTTCAGTTGGATCTTTAATCAAATTATAAAAATCTTTACTTGTTTGGATAAGCTTTAAAATAGCCAAAACATGTTGCTCAACAACTTTTAATGAATCGGCTTCACTAGAAAGTTCATACAAAGCTAATGAATATCTTTGTGCTGAAGTATTTGAAAATCCTTTATTCTTACTCAATTTCTTCTCTTAATTATCGTTGATTGATCTTTAAAAACTGGCATTAATTAACACATAGACATTACCTCTTCAAGTAACACTATGGTTCAAAAAGGCCTTTTTTTGCAAATTAATTGAAGTTTATTGGGTCAACATCAACCGTCAGTTTTATTCCATTAGAAAACTTATACTTTGAGATCAATTCACTTATTGAATTTTGCAATTTTAAAGATTTAGATCCTCTAATTAACAGTCTAACCCTATATTTTCTTTTAAGCCTAAATATTGGGGCACTAACAGGTCCAAGCACTCTTGCACTAATATTTTTTTCAAGAAAAGTTTTAAAGTAAAAGGCATCTCTCTCCAACTTCTCATCATTTTCACCTGTTAAGATTAAAGAAATAAACCTTTCAAAAGGTGGAAGTTTATTTTTTTTTCTAATTTCTAACTCTCTATCCAAAAATATATCAGGATTGCTATTTGTGATTTCGGTTATCTTTTTTATATTTTTACTATAAGTTTGAAAATATACAGTTGCAGGTTTGCCTGTCCTTCCAGCTCTTCCTGATAATTGATGATATAATTGCAAATTTTTTTCAGCTGCTCTCAAATCATGGCCTTGAGTTGATAAATCAATATCAACAACAATTATACAATTCAAATTTGGAAAATGAAATCCTTTAGAAATGAGTTGTGTTCCTACTAGTATTTCAATTTCATTATTTAAAATTTTATTTAATTTATCTGTAGCATCTTTTTTATTCATAGTATCACTTGAAAAAATTTGAATTTTTTTATTAGGAAAATTTCTTTTTACTTCTTCAGAAATCCTCTCTACACCTGGGCCACTAAAAATAAAATTACATTTTCCATCCTTTGGGCAATCTCTATCTAGCAAAGATTTAAAACCACAATAATGGCAAAGAAGGAAGTTTTTATTTTTATGATAAACTAAATTTATGGAACAGTTTGGACATGTAAAATTACTAAAACATTTATTGCATAATGCTAGTGGTGAGAAACCTCTTCTATTTAAAAAAAATAAAATCTGATCTTTTTTTTTCAAATGTTCATTAACTTTTTTAATGATCTCTTTTGATAACCAGGTTTGTTTTTCAAGTTTAGAATTATTCAAATTAATTACTTCATAATTTGGCATTGCTGCGTCTTGATATCTTTGATTAAGTTTTGATACTGAATACTTGCCCTTCTTTATATTTTCATAAGTTTCAATTGATGGAACTGCTGTAATTAAATTGATCGGAATATTTTCAAATGAAGCTCTAACAATAGCCATGTCTCTTGCGTTGTAGATAGCACCCTCATCCTGTTTGTAAGATTGATCATGTTCTTCATCAATTATAATTAAACCCAATTTTTTAAATGGTAAAAAGAGTGATGATCTTGCTCCAATTATAACTTTAATTATTCCTTCATTCACACCACTCCATATAACCTCTTTTTTTTTCTTACTAATTCCTGAATGCCAAACTGCCGGCTTAAAACCAAAAAATTCAAAAAATTTTTGTTCAAATTGACCTGTTAGTCCAATTTCTGGTAATAAAATTAACCCTTGAAAACCTTTATTTATTAACCTTTTTAAAGCTTCAAAATATATAATAGTTTTTCCTGATCCTGTTGTGCCTTGCAAGACGTGAACTCTAAATTTATTAGACAGTTTATTCATTAACTTTAAAGATTTTTTTTGTTCTTGAGATAATTCAAATGGAGAGTCTTTTAATTTTGCTGCATAATCTCTATATTTTTCATCCTTAAATTTTTCGATTGCATTACTATTTAACATAGTCATTTTCAAAGCCATTCCTTTTGGAATTAAATTATATTGAGAAAACCAATTTAAAAATTTGATGGTATCTTTTTTTAAGGCAGAAACTTCTATTTTTTCTAAAACTTTTTTAATTTTAAAGCTTTTTTTGTTATTTTTTTCAAATTCGTCCCATACTACTCCTATAATTTTCGATTTTCCAAATGGAACCACCACATAGTCACCCACTTTTAATTTGAAATTACTTTCATATGTAAATGGATGATTAAATATATTGGGTAACAAAATTGGAAATTTCATATTAAGATATTCTATTATTTATCAATAACAATTACTGTAGCAATATTAGATTTTTAGTCTATAAACTACAAAACTAATTTTTTTAATTCAACTTACAAAATGAAAATTCCTTTATGCAGGCCCTCAATTGATAATAACGAGATCAAATTAGTAGCAAGATCATTAAAATCTAGTTGGCTTACACATGGTCCTTACAATCAAAAATTTGAGCAACTTTTTAATAAAAAATTTAATATTAAATATTCTATTGCAATGAATTCTTGTACTAGTGCTTTAGAGTGTGCCGTCAAAGCTCTAGGCACCAAAGGAGAAATTATTATTCCAAGTTTTACCTGGGTTTCAACTGCAAATGCGGTCTTAAACTGCGGTTCTAAACCAATTTTTGCTGACATTGACTATAAAACGAGAAATATAAGTCTGAATAATATCAAAAAATGTGTCACAAATAAAACTATTGCTATTATAGTTGTACATTTTGCTGGCTTACCTTGCGATATGACTCAAATTTCAAAATTTTGTAAAAAAAATAATATTAAGATTATTGAAGATAGCGCTGAGACATTGGGTGCAAAAATTAACAGCAAATACACTGGTACATTTGGAACAGGATGTTTTTCATTTTTTCCTACGAAGAATATTACTACGACTGAAGGTGGGATGTTAACTACAAGTGATAAAAAAATTTATGATTATGTAAAAAAATTGATTGCACATGGTATAGATAAAAATATTAAAAAAAAATTTTGGCATAGAGTAGCTGTATTGCCAGGACATAATTTTAGAATGCCTAATCATTTAGCTGCAATAGGATATTCACAATTAAAGAAAATTAAAAAGTTTAATTACTCAAGAAATCAAATAGCAAATTTATATAATTCAGAATTATCTAAACCTTTTTATAAAATTGATACTCCTTATATACCAAAAGGTTTTTCTCATTCTTATCAAATGTATACGATAACAGTCAGTGCTAAAATTCGTGATAGTCTTCTTAATTTTCTCAAAAAGAGTAATATTGAAGCATCGGCTCATTTTGATCCGCCTCTACACTTACAAAAATACTTAAAAAAATATAATAAAAAAAAATTGCCTGTAACTGAAAAATTATCAAGGGAGATAATTACCCTTCCAATATTTCCAGATATGACTAAAAAAGAAGTATTTTATGTCATCAAATGCATAAAAAAATTTTATAAAAAAAATAATTTATGAAAACAACTTTAATCACTGGAGGTTTGGGTTTTATTGGATCAAACATCTGCGATGCATTATTGCAAAAAAAATATGCGGATAAATGTATTTTACTTGATAATTTTGGTGGCTACATGAACCCAATTAAAGATAGTTTTATAGATTTTAGAAAACAAAGGTTTCCTTCTTTAAAAAATATAATTATAGAAAGATGTGACACAAGTAACTATAAAGCTCTTTCATCAATATTAAATAAATATAAACCAAATTATATATATCATACAGCTGCGTTACCACTAGCTAAGGTTTCAAATTTAAATAACGAAGAAGCAAAAATTAGCTCTGTAGACTCTACGGTAAATATAATTGATGCAATAAACTTACTTAAAAATTCAGATCAAAAATATCAATTTGATAGATTTATATATTTTTCGTCTAGCATGGTTTATGGAGATTTTAAAAAACCAACTGTAACGGAGAAGTCAGAAAAAAATCCTAAAGATGCATATGGTATAATGAAATTAGCAGGTGAAGTTGTCACAGAAGGACTATGCAAACTACATAATATTCCCTACACTATAATTAGGCCATCTGCTGTTTATGGACCCAAAGACATGAATAGAAGAGTGTCTCAAATATTTATAGAAAATGCATTTAAAAAAAAAGAAATATCTATTGAAGGCAAAAATGAAAAACTAGATTTTACTTTCATAAAAGATCTAGCGAATGGATCTATTCTTGCGGCAAGAAATAAAAAAGGAATCAATGAAATATTCAATATAACATGTGGAAAAGGTCAAACACTGCTTAGTTATGTTTCTTATTTAAAATCCGAATTTCCAAGATTAAAATATGTGATTAAAAAAAGAGACAAAACTAAACCATCTAGAGGAACGCTATCTATCAATAAAGCAAAAAAACTTTTAGGTTATAAGCCTAAATATAGTTTAAAAGATGGAGTCAAAGAATATATTAAATTTCTTAAGAAGAACTATAAATACTAATATTAGTGGTAAAAAAAATTTATTTACTTTGTCCCTCTATTCAAGACGGAGGTTTAGAAAAAACATTAACAGTTTATGCGAATTTTTTAACTAAAAATTTTCATGTTAATTTAATTACAAATACTTTTAATAATAAAAGATTAAATACTATTCATAAAAATGTAAAAATTATTAATTTTAAAAATAAGTTTTTCATCCAAAATAGAATTCTTAATAATCTATTTTGTGTAATTAGAACATTAATGATGAATGAAAAACAGTTAGTCATTTTTTCTTTACATGATCATTTCTTTTGGTGTGTGCTTAAGTTTTTAAGGATAAAATTTAAACTAATAATTAGAACTCAAACTGCCATTATTAATGAAAAAAATAAAAGTGAGGAAAAAAATATAAAAAAAAGATTTTTTTTAAGGAATTTCATAACTTTTTTTTACAGATATACAGATTTAGTGATTACTTTCTCTGAACAAAATAAATTATTTTTAAAGAACAAGATTAAAGTTAAAAACGTAAAGGTAATCTATAATTATTTTCCTAAATATAAAGCCATTAAAAAGATTAAAAAAATTTATAACATTTTTTTTGTAGGAAGATTAGTTACAGATAAAGATCCTGTTTTTTTTTTAAAAAATTGTATTTCTCTTTCTAAAAAAATTAAGTTTAATATTGGGATTGTTGGAAAAGGCAGTTGTTATAAAATGATCAAATATATTGCAAAAAATAATAGAAATGTGAAAATTTATGGTTATTTAGAAAATGGTCTAAAAAAATTAAATCAAAAAATCGATGTTATGTGCATTACCTCAAAATACGATGGAACACCAAACGTTTTGGGTGAGTCAGTGGCATACAAAATCCCTTGCTTAGCACCAAAAGGAGTTGGATTATCAAATTTAATATTACTTAACGGTAAAGGTGGTTATTTATATAAACCTGGATCAGATACAGATTTTAAGAAAGAATTAAGTTCAATTTTACTTAATTATAGTAAAGCAATCCATAAATCAAACATAGCATATAAAAAATTAAATCGTTTTAACATTAACAACACCCTCAAAAAATTACAAAATAGCATTAATGAAATTTTATAAAAAACCTACTTCAAAACTTAAAAAAAAAGAAATTATAGATATAGTAAAATTAAAAAATTCCCATTGGAATTTTGGAATTTCATCTCAATTAAAATGGTTTAATAATAAAAAAAATGTTTTTAAAGATGACTTTCATTTTTTTTTAAAAAAAGAAGAAAAAATTATTGGTTATGTTCAGATTGGTAAAAGAAAATATATTCTAGATACAAAAGAAAAGAATTATTATTTATTTAGAACATTAATAATCTTAAAAAAAGAGAGAAGCGAAAGATTAGCTAATAAAATTATGATGAAAGTTTCTGAATTTGTTAAGAAGAAAAAAAGGCCGAGCTTTCTTATATGTAAAAAAAATTTGATTAGATTTTATAAAAAATATGGATGGGTAAGTTTAAATAAAAAAAAATTTAAGATCGAAGATCACAAAAATTTAATGTCAGGAATGATTTATAATTTAAATAAAAAAAATAAAAAAAAAATTATAAAGTTTTATTATAACGTTTGAATTTTATTTATTTTAAGAATGTATTGCTCTATTATCAACTGATAAAGCCGCTTCTTTTACTGCCTCTGAAAAGGTGGGATGTGCATGACATGTTCTTGCAATGTCTTCGGAACTAGCTCCAAATTCCATAGCAATACCAATTTCTGCAATTAATTCACCAGCATGGGGTCCTATTAAGTGTGCTCCCAAAACTTTATCAGTTTGTGAGTCTGCTAAAATTTTTACAAATCCTTCCGCATCGTCAATTGCCTTTGCTCTAGAATTAGCCATAAAAGAGAATTTTCCAATTTTATAATTAATATTCATTTCTTTAAGCTGTTCCTCTGTTTTTCCGATATAGGCTACTTCTGGTGTTGTGTAAATCACGCCTGGAATAGTCTCATAATTTACATGTCCTGATTGACCCACAATATTTTCAGCTACAGCAATGCCTTCATCCTCTGCTTTATGGGCTAACATAGGACCAATAATTACATCGCCAATTGCATAAATATTGTCTTGATTAGTTTTAAAATTTTTATCCGTCTTAATTCTTTTTCTTTCATCAAGATCAATCCCTGCTGCATTTAAATTTAAATTATCAGTATTTGGTTTTCTGCCAACAGAAATTAGAACTACATCACAATCAAAATTATTTTTATCTCCATTTTGATCAACAGTATTTACTGTTGCTCCAGAATTATTTTTTTGAATTTTTTCAACCTTATGCTGCATATGAAATTTTATTCCCTGTTTTTTCAAAATTTTCATAAACTCTATTGAAATTTCTTTATCCATTCCAGGTGTAATATTTTCTAAATATTCTATAACGTGAACTTCTGCTCCAAGTCTAGACCAGACTGATCCCATTTCTAATCCAATATAACCTCCCCCAACTACAACCATTTTTTTTGGGAACTTGCTCAATTTTTAAAGCTCCAGTTGAAGATAGAATAATCTTTTCATCAAAAATTAATTCCTGGCAGAGAGACTGGAGTTGATCCTGTTGCAATTACAATATTATCAGCTTTAATAATTGTATCTTTATTATCAAAACCTTTAATTAAAACTTCATTTTTTGATTTAAAACTACCTGTTCCCTTAAAGTATGAAACCTTATTTTTTTTTTAATAAAAATTCTACTCCTTTTGTTAAAACTGTTACAGCTTTATCTTTGCTTTTCATCATCTTATTAAGATTAAGTTTAACCTGACCAACTTCTATACCTTTATTAGAAAGATTTTTAGCATTATGGAATTCTTCAGATAAATTTAATAAACTTTTCGATGGGATACAGCCGACATTTAAACAAGTTCCTCCCAATGATCCTCTTGACTCAATACATGCTGTCTTTAAGCCTAATTGTGCTAGTCTAATAGCACAAACATATCCACCAGGGCCTCCTCCTATCACTACTGTTTGAAATTTTTCCACCATTTAAATTTCTAAAAATAACCTTCTTGGATCTTCTAAATTTTCTTTAATCATTTTTAGAAAAGAAACTGATTCTTTTCCATCAATAATTCTATGATCATAAGACAATGCTAAATACATAATTGGTCTAATCTTAATATCTCCATTAACCACAACTGGCCTTTCAACAATATTATGCATACCTAAAACACCTGATTGAGGTAAATTTAAAATTGGTGTTGATAGCATTGAACCGTATACACCACCATTACTTATAGTAAAAGTTCCACCTTGAAGATCTTCGATTGTAAGTTTTCCATTTATAGCTTTTTCTGAAATTTCTTTAATACTTTTTTCAATTTCAGCAAATGTTAACTCATCTGCATTTTTCAAAACAGGAACTACCAAACCTTTTTCTGTTCCAACTGCGAAACTAATATTATAATAATTTTTATAGATTATATTTTCACCATCTATTTCAGCATTAACTGCTGGAAAAGATTTAAGAGCTACTATACAAGCCTTTACGAAAAAAGACATGAAACCTAACTTAATTCCATACTTGCCCTGGAAATCATCTTGATTTTCTTTTCTCATTTCCATTATTCTAGACATATCAACTTCATTAAAGGTAGTTAATAATGCAGCGTTCTCTTGTGCTTGTTTTAATCTTTTTGCAATAGTTTGTCTTAATCTGGTCATTTTAATTCTTTCTTCCGGACCATATTGAATTTTTCTCTCAGAAGGTTGGGGTTTTACTCCCATTAAGCTAATAAGATCACCTTTTAAAATTCTTCCATCTTTGCCTGTGCCTTTAACAATTTGTGTATCTATATTATTTTCATCAATAATTTTTCTCACTGCAGGTGATAAAGTTTGTTTTTTAGTCTTATTATCTGAAATTATTTCTTTTTTAATTTCATTTGTTAAAACTAATGGTTCTTCTTCGTCTTTTAAAACTAATGTTTCTTCATTTTTAAAATCTCCTCGAGGTTCTTTATCAAAAACATTAGGTTCTTGTTGTGAAACTTCTAAGTTTACAATGTTGTTTTCTTTTGGTGTTGGTTCAATTTTGTTAATCTTATTTTTTTTTATAGCCTCTTTTCCGTTTGTTGTGACTGTTCCTAATAAGGCTCCCACCTCTACAGTTGCTCCATCTTTAGAATTAATTTCTGATAAGATGCCACTAATTGGTGATGGAACTTCTAAATTTACTTTATCCGTCTCTAATTCAACAATAGGTTCATCTACATCTACCGTGTCACCTTCGTTTTTTAACCACTTTGAAACTGTCGCTTCAGTAATACTTTCTCCAAGAACTGGGACTACAATTTTTTCACTCATTATTTTTATTCAAATACTTTTTTTATAATTTCTTGTTGCTGAGAAATATGTCTTTTTGCATACCCTGTTGCTGGGGATGCATCTGGATTTCTTCCTATATAAGAAATTTTATTATTATTAGCTTTAATATTATCTAATGTCCATTGGATATAATCCCTCACTGAAAACCAACCACCCATATTTTTTGGTTCTTCTTGACACCAATGAAATGTTGCAGATTTTGCATAAGGTTTAAGTTCTTTAACAAGTGCTTTTGCAGGAAATGGATAAAGCTGTTCAATTCTATATAAAATAACATCATCAACTTTTAATTTTTCCCTAGCTTCAAGTAAATCAAAATAAACTTTGCCTGAACATAAAATTACTTTTCTAATTTTTGAACTTTTTTGAAGTTTTATAAAACCTTTTAATTTTGGATCTATTGCGTGATCCCACAAGACGCGATGAAAAGAGTTTTCTTTATTAAAATCTTTTAAATGAGATACACAGTATTTATTTCTCAATAACGATTTAGGTGTCATTATTACTAATGGTTTTCTAAAATCTCTATGCATTTGTCTTCTTAAAGCATGAAAATAATTTGCAGGTGTTGTACAATTCATAATTTGCATATTATCATTCGAACATAATTGTAAGAATCTTTCTAATCTAGCAGATGAATGTTCTGGTCCTTGACCTTCATAACCATGTGGTAATAACATTACTAGCCCAGAAGCTCTTCTCCACTTTCTTTCTCCAGATGCAATAAATTGATCAATTACAACTTGCGCACCATTTGCAAAATCTCCAAATTGAGCTTCCCAAAGTGTAAGTGTATTTGGCTCTACTAGACTATAACCATACTCAAAACCTAAAACAGCAAGTTCAGATAAAAAACTATCCACTACTTCGAATTGTTTTTGACTATTTGAAATATTATTTAAAGGAATATATCGACTATTGTCTTTTTGATTTCTTAATACAGAGTGTCTTTGACTAAAAGTTCCTCTTCCAGAGTCTTGACCTACTAACCTTACTGGGTATCCTTCTTCTAATAAAGAACCAAAAGCTAGTGCTTCTGCAGTTGACCAGTCAATATTAGACCCTTTTTTTACAGCTTCTTTTCTATTATTAAATATTTTTACAATTGTTTTGTGAAAATTAAGATCTTTAGATAAAGAGTTTATTTTTTCAGAAATTGCTATTAATTTTTTTGTATCAGCACCTGTTATACCACGTTTATCTTTACCTTTTTCAGGTCTGTATGCAGACCAAGTACCTTCAAACCATTCGATTTTGGGTTTATAATCTTTTGCATTTTTAAACTGGTCATCTAATAAATCTTTAAAATTTTTTATTAAATTATCTAAATTTTCATTGGACATTATTTTTTCATCTACTAATTTTTTTCCGTAGACTTTTACTGTTGATGGATGAGATCTTATTTTTTCATACATTAAAGGTTGTGTAAATGATGGTTCATCTCCTTCGTTGTGCCCAAATCTCCTATAACAAATTAAGTCTACTACTACATCTCTATTAAATTTTAATCTAAAATCAGTTGCTATTCTGGCTGCATAAACAACTGCTTCTGGATTGTCACCATTAGCATGTATGATTGGTGCATCAACCATTTTCGCAATATCAGAAGGGTATGGAGATGAGCGAGCAAATCTTGGGCTAGTTGTGAAACCAATTTGATTATTAACAATAATATGTATTGTACCTCCTGTATTATGACCTGGTAAACCAGACATTGCAAAACATTCTGCAACTACTCCTTGGCCTGCAAAAGCAGCATCACCATGGATTAATATAGGTATTACTTTTTTTCTCTCTTTATCTTTATGAAAAAATTGTTTTGCTCTAGTTTGACCAAGAACAACTGGATTGACAGCTTCTAAATGAGATGGATTATCAGTTAAACTTACATGTACCGAATTTCCATCAAATTCTCTATTGGAGGAAGCTCCTAAATGATACTTAACATCACCAGCTTCTTCATCAGATGATGTGCTAAATTCTCCTGCAAATTCATTAAATATTCTTTTATAAGATTTTTGTAATACATTGGCTAAAACATTTAACCTTCCTCTATGCGACATACCAATTTTAACCTCTTTGACTTGAGATTGACTACCAATTTTAATTATTTGCTCTAAAGCAGGTATTAAACTCTCACCACCATCTAACCCAAATCTTTTGGTTCCAACATATTTTTTATGAAGAAATTTTTCAAAACCTTCTGCTTGAATTAATTTATTTAATATTGCTTCTTTTCCATTTGTGGTAAAATTCATATTATCTTTGGACTTTTCTACTCTATCTCTAAACCATTTTCTTTCAGTTGGATTTGAAATGTGCATATATTCATAACCAATTGGTCCACAGTAAGTTCTTTTCAAAAAACCTAATATTTCTTTGATATTGGAGTTTTGTTTATTGATAATTCCACCTAAATAGATATTCTTTTTATAATCATCTTTTTTGAAACCAAAAGATTCGGGATGAAGCTCATCTAAGTAATCTGATTTTAATAATCCAAGTGGGTCTAATTTAGCAATAAGATGTCCTCTTTGCCTATAAGATCTTATCATCGAAACAGCTTTTATTGAATCTTCATTTGATCTAGATAAATTTATAT
>JBJLDI010000004.1:0-18646 GCA_045567235.1 Candidatus Pelagibacter sp. | reverse complement strand
TCATCTGTGTTTAAAATACTTAATTGTTCGGCAATAGACATTTTTCTTACTGGAGTGAGGACAACATTTTCGTCAGTGCCTTGGGTTCTCATATTTGTCAATTTTTTACCTTTCATAACATTTATAATCATATCACCTGGTTTTGGAGCCAATCCAACAATCATACCTGGATAAACAGGATCATTATGAGTTACAAACATCTCACCACGTGCTTGCAAATTAAATATTGCAAAAGCAACAGCTTTTCCTTGTTCCATTGATATTAAAGCACCATTTCTTCTACCTTCCATTTCACCTTCAAAAGGACCATAGTCATGAAAAATTCTATTTATTACTCCATTTCCTTTTGTAAGAGTAAGAAATCTACTAGTGTAACCCATTAAGCCCCTTGTTGGAGCATGAAATATTAGTCGTTTTTTATTTTTACCAGTATCTTTGAGCTCTATTAATTTCCCTTTTCTTCTGTTCATTGAATCAATTATCTTAGATGAATATTCTTCATCAAGATCCATAGTAACTTCTTCAATAGGTTCCAACTTGTTTCCACTTTCATCTTTTTTATATAAAACCTTTGGAGGACTAACTGTCATTTCAAATCCTTCTCTTCTCATTTGAGTAAGTAAGATTTCTAACATAAGCTCACCTCTACCACTAACTACAAAAGTGTCATTACCATCATTTTCTGAAAATGTGATACCAACATTATTTCGTGCCTCTTGGATTAACCTATCTCTAATCTGTGTGCTTGTAAGTTTTTTACCTTCAGTTCCTGCTAAAGGTGAGGTATTGACTGTTATTGTAATGGACATAGTTGGTGGATCAATTGGGGTAGCAGTAATTGGTTCATTTACTTCTAAATCACAAATTGTATCTGCAACATTAGCTTTTTCTAGGCCGGCAACTACAACAATGTCTCCTGCTTCACCAATCTCAATTGGAACTTTTTTTGTTCCTTCATATCTAAATATTTTTGTAAGTCTTCCTTCGTCAACTTTTTCACCTTTTAAATTAATAGCTTTTATTGCTTGATTGGCTTTTGCAGTTCCTTGGGTAATTCTTCCCACCAAACTTCTACCTAGAAAATTATCCGCATAAAGAAGTGTTGATAGCATTGCAAAAGGTTTTGATCTATCAAGTTCTGCTGGTTTCACATGTTCTATAATTTGATCTAGTAAAGGATTTAAATTTTTTCTAGAACCCTCAACTTCTTTATCAGCCCAACCAGATCTACCACTTGCATATAAAACTGGAAAATCTAATTGTTCTTCATTGGCATCAAGGCTAACAAATAAATCAAATGTTTCGTTTAAAACTTCGTCAGCTCTTTGGTCTGCTTTGTCTAATTTATTGATTACTACAATAGGTTTTAAACCTTGTTTTAATGCTTTTGATAATACAAATTTAGTTTGAGGCATCACCCCTTCAGCAGAATCTATAAGTAATAATGCACCATCAGCCATGCTAAGTACTCTTTCTACTTCAGCAGCAAAATCTCTATGGCCAGGGGTATCAATAATATTAATTCTTGAATCCTTCCAATTTATTGAAGCTGGTTTAGCTAAAATAGTAATTCCTCTTTCTTTTTCTAGCTCACCTGAATCCATTAGTCTTTCATCAATAATTTCATTTTCTCTAAATGAGCCACTTTGTTTCATTAAGTTATCAATTAGAGTAGTTTTACCGTGGTCAACGTGTGCAATAATGGTGATGTTTCTTATATTGTTGCTCATAATTTGTGGCTCTTATATATTAATTTTTTTTTTTGGAAACTCTTAAAAACTATGAAAAATATTAGGATTTTATGAAAAATATCGTGTTATTTAGTTTTTTTTGTTTTTTCTCTTTTTAATCTTCTTTTTTCTTTCAGACTAAACTTTGGTTTTTTACTAACGCTTGAATCTTTAAAAGATTTCCCACTATAGCGTTTTGACATAAAATTATTTTAATAATTATAAAAAAAAAGGCCATCAAAATGATGGCCTTTAAATTTTAAATTGAGGGATTGCGGATTACATTCCCATTCCGCCCATTCCACCCATTCCACCCATTCCACCCATTCCACCGGGCATTGCAGGAGCGCCAGAATCTTTTTCTTCAGGTTTATCGGCAATCATAGCCTCTGTAGTTACTAATAATCCAGAAATTGAGGCAGCATCTTGTAGAGCAGTTCTCACAACTTTAACTGGGTCAATTATACCTTTAGCAAACATATCGCAATACTCCTCACTTTGAGCATCATAACCATATGATGTTTTTTTCTGCTCTAATAATTTACCTACTACTACTGATCCATCTACGCCAGCATTTTTAGTAATTTGTCTTATAGGAGACTCTAGAGCTTTTCTAACAAGATCAACACCAGCTTTTTGATCATCGCCTTTTACTTTTACTTTCTCAAGATTTTGAGAAGCGTATAATAGAGCACAACCACCACCTGTTACAATACCTTCTTCAACAGCGGCTCTGGTTGCGTTTAAAGCATCTTCAACTCTATCTTTTCTCTCTTTAACCTCAACCTCAGTTGCTCCACCAACCTTGATAACTGCAACACCACCTGCTAATTTAGCAAGTCTCTCTTGAAGTTTTTCTCGATCGTAATCAGACGTTGTTTCATCAGCTTGTTTTTTGATAGAGTCACATCTAGCTGCAATATCAGATTTTTTACCACTTCCACTAACGATGGTGCTATTATCTTTATCAACTTTAATCTTTTTGCAAGATCCAAGATCATCAAGTTTAACATTTTCAAGTTTTATTCCTAAATCTTCTGAAATAACTTGACCACCTGTTAAGATAGCAATATCCTCTAACATAGCTTTTCTTCTATCACCAAAGCCAGGCGCTTTAACAGCTACAACTTTTAATCCACCTCTTAATTTATTTACAACTAAAGTTGCCAATGCTTCTCCTTCTACATCCTCAGAAATAATCATCAATGGTCTACCAGCTTGAACAACCGCCTCTAATAGAGGAACCATAGGTTGAAGATTAGTTAATTTTTTTTCATGTAAAAGAATGAAGGGATTTTCTAATTCAGTTGTCATTTTATCACTATTAGTTATGAAATAAGGTGAAAGATAACCTCTATCAAACTGCATACCTTCAACAACATCTAATTCAGTTTCAATTCCTTTAGCCTCTTCAACTGTAATAACACCTTCATTTCCTACTTTTTGCATTGCCTTTGCAATCATAGTTCCAATTTCATTATCACCATTCGCAGAAATCGTTCCAACTTGAGCTATTTCATCGCTATCTTTTACTTTTTTTGCTGAAGAAATTAAATTTTCTTTAACATTTTCAACTGCTGCATCAATCCCTCTTTTTACATCCATAGGATTCATTCCTGCAGTAACATATTTAATACCCTCTTTGACAATAGATTGAGCTAAAATAGTTGCAGTGGTTGTACCATCGCCAGCTTCTTCATTAGTTTTGCTAGCCACTTCTTTAAGCATTTGTGCACCCATATTTTCAAACTTATCTTCAAGATCAATTTCTTTAGCAACTGAGACCCCGTCTTTAGTAATTCTTGGTGCACCATAAGATTTGTCCATAACAACATTTCGACCTTTTGGACCCAAAGTAACTTTAACAGTATCAGCTAAAATATTGACACCCCTTATCATTGCCGCTCTTGCTTCAGCGTCAAATTTAATTATTTTTGCCATTTCTTTTTCTCCTTTTTAATTAAATTATTTTCCTGAAATACCCATAATGTCAGACTCTTTCATTATGCTGTATTCTTTACCATCGATTTTAACTTCAGTTCCTGACCATTTGCCAAACAAAACTTTGTCACCAACTTTAACATCCATTGGAATTTTTTTTCCATCTTCAGTTTTTGCTCCACCTCCAACTGCAACTACTTTACCCTCCTGAGGTTTTTCTTGTGCAGTATCTGGGATGATAATTCCACCAGCAGTTTTTTCGCTGCTATCTAAAACTTCTATTAAAACTCTATCATGTAACGGTTTAAACTTCATAAATTCTCCTTAATAAATCTTTATAAATATGAGCTTCATATAGATATTTCGACGTCTATTTCAAGATGAGAAACTCTTTGAAATATTAATATTGCTAGTAAATTCGCAATTTTATGGGTTATACCTTAAAATATGACCAAAAATTTAGATTTAATTGGCCTTCAATCAATAGCTGATAATTATGATCTTTTTTATATCGATCTCTGGGGTGTAATTCATAATGGGATTAAACTGAATGAAAAAGCAATAATTGTTCTTAAAGAACTCCAAAAAAAAGATAAAGCTTTTGTACTTTTAACTAATGCACCAAGACCAAATAAAACTGTTAAAAATTTTTTACAAAAAATGGGGATGGAACAAGAATTAAGAGATCACGTATTTACATCAGGTGAAGCAGCATTGAATTATTTAAAAAAAAATTTTTTATTACAAAAATTTTATCATATAGGTCCACCAAGGGATTTTGATTTATTTGACTTATTTGAAAATAATAAATGTGAAGATATTGAAGAAAGTGAATACTTGTTGTGTACTGGATTATTTGATGATTATGATGAAGATCTAATTTATTATAAAAATTTATTCGAAAATCATATTAATAAAAAAATGATTTGCACAAATCCAGATTTGATTGTTGATCGTGGTAATAAAAGGGAGTTATGTGCTGGATCTGTTGCTATTATTTTTGAAAAAATGGGTGGTGAAGTAGTTTATTTTGGAAAACCTCACCCAGAAGTTTATAATCAATCAATTGACAACAATAATAAAAAGATATTATCAATCGGAGATAATTTAAATACTGATATAAAAGGTGCTAATCTGTTAAATTATGACTCTTTACTAATTTCTAATGGAATACATAAAGATGAAATCAAAGATAAAGGAATTCAACAAGTTTCAAAAGAATATGAAACAATAATTAATTTTAGTCAATCAGATTTAAAATGGTAAAACATTATTCTAATTTTAATATAAAAAAAAAACATAGAGGATCAATTATTTTGATTGGGAATTTTGATGGTTTGCATCTTGGTCATCAAAAATTATTTAGATTAGCGCAGTCGTATAAAAAAAAATATAATTTAAAAATTGGCGTGATAAACTTTAACCCAATGCCAAAAATGTTTTTTAACAGAAATTTGAAAAACTTTAGATTATCAAATAATAATCAAAAAATTAAATTACTTAATAAATTTAAAGTAGATTTCGTTATAACAAAAAAATTTGATTATAAATTTTCTAAAACTAAGTCAATAGTCTTTATCAAAGAAATTTTAAATAAAAAATTAAATTCTAAATTTATTTTTGTAAGTAATAATTTTAGATTTGGAAATAAAAGAGAAGGAAATGTAAGTTTATTAATTAAAAATGAGAAAACTTATAATTATAAAGTTGTAAAACCAAAACCGTTAATCAATAATAAAAAGATTGTTTCATCATCTTTAATTAGAAATCTTTTAGAAAATGGATATTTAGAAAAGACAAATAAACTTTTGAATCGAAATTGGGCAATACAAGGAATTGTTAAAAAAGGAAGACAAGTTGGAAAAAAAATTGGTTTTCCAACATGTAATATAGATATTCAGGATTATGTTCTAGCAAAACCAGGTGTTTATGCTGTTAAAGTTTTAAGAAAAAATAACACTAAATATCTTAAGGGAATTGCAAATCTTGGATATAGACCTACATTTAATCAAAAAAAAAATCCTATTAGAAGTTCATTTATTTAATTTTTCTGGAAATCTTTATAATAAGCTTTTAACAGTAGAGTTTTTAAAGTTTATTAGAAAAGAAAAAAAATTTAAAAATGTTAATCAATTAAAAACTCAAATAAAAACTGATTTAAATATTGCAAAAAAAACTTAATGAGTAAATCACAAATAAATCTGCCAAAAACAGCTTTTTCTATGAAAGCTAATTTACCAATAAGAGAGCCTGAGATTTTAGAATATTGGAAAAAGATTAATCTTTATGATGAATTAAGAAACTCTAACAAGGGAAAAGAAAAATTTATTCTTCACGATGGCCCCCCTTATGCAAATGGCAACATTCATATGGGTACTGCTCTTAATAAAATTTTGAAAGATATAATTGTTAAATTTCACCAAATGGATGGTAAAGATAGCATTTATGTTCCAGGGTGGGACTGTCATGGTTTACCTATTGAGTGGAAAATTGAGGAACAATATAAAAAAAATAAAAAAAATAAAAATGATGTTCCAATAGTTGAGTTTAGAAAAGAGTGTAGATCATTTGCAGAAAAATGGATCGAAATTCATAAATCACAATTTAAACGTTTAGGTGTTATAGGAGATTGGGAGAACTATTACTCTACGATGAGTTTTGATGCCGAAGCTCAAATTGTGAGGGAGCTTGGAAAATTCTTAAAAGAAGGAAGTTTATACAAAGGTTTTAAACCAGTTTTATGGTCTACAGTTGAAAAGACAGCTCTTGCAGATGCGGAAGTAGAATATCAAGATCATAAATCAGATACGATTTATGCATCTTTTCAAGTTAAATCATCTGATTTAAAAGAGCTAGCTGGTTGTGAAATTATAATTTGGACAACAACACCTTGGACAATTCCAGCAAACAAAGCACTAGCGTATAATGAGTCTCT
This sequence comes from Candidatus Pelagibacter sp., assembly GCA_045567235.1. Classification (GTDB taxonomy): domain Bacteria; phylum Pseudomonadota; class Alphaproteobacteria; order Pelagibacterales; family Pelagibacteraceae; genus Pelagibacter. Next base: position 12,040 of record JBJLDI010000004.1, on the reverse strand, counting down.
TGATTATGTAGTGCTACAATTGAATGATGAAGGTGATTTTAAAAATAGAAAAATAGTTGTTGCAGAAGCTTTGTTAGAATCAGTTGTTAAAGATTGTGAAATCAAAGATTATAAAAAACTACATACATTTAAAGGAAAAGAATTCCACAATACAATCTGCAATCATCCTTTTTTTAAAATTGGATATGAGCCTGATATTCCAATGCTTCAAGCAAGATTTGTAACAACTGAGCAAGGAACTGGAATAGTTCATTGTGCTCCTAGTCATGGACCTGATGATTTTAATTTATGTATAAATAATGGAATTAAAGCAATTGAAACTGTTGATGGAGATGGGAAATATACAAATCATGTGAAATTATTTAATGGAATACATATATTCAAAGCAAATCCAATTGTAATTGAAAAACTTAAAGAACAAAAAAATTTATTATCTAATGGTGAATTAATTCATTCTTACCCACACTCATGGAGATCTAAAGCTCCACTTGTACATAGAGCAACTCCACAGTGGTTCATTTCAATGGAAAGTCATAAATTAAGAGATAAAGCCTTAAAAGCAATTGATGAAACAACTTTTTATCCAAATAAAGGTAAAGAAAGATTGAAATCTATGATTGAGACTAGACCTGATTGGTGTGTTTCAAGACAAAGGGTTTGGGGCGTTCCACTCCCTATTTTCGTTAGTAAGAAAACAAAAGAAATTTTAGTAGACGATGAAGTGATTGAAAATATAGCATCAATTTATGAAAAAGAGGGCTCTGATTGTTGGTTTTCAGATAATCCTCAAAGATTTTTAGGAGAAAAATATAATTCCGATGAATATGAAAAACTAAGTGATATTGTAGAAGTTTGGTTTGATAGTGGCTCCACTCATTCATTTGTTTTAGAAAAAAGAGAAGATTTAAAATGGCCCGCCTCTATGTATTTAGAAGGATCAGATCAACACAGAGGTTGGTTTCATTCATCACTTTTAGAATCATGCGGAACAAGAGGCAAGGCACCATTTGAGTCTATACTTTCTCATGGATTTGTAGTCGACGGAAAAGGTCTCAAAATGTCTAAATCATTAGGAAATGTAATTGCTCCTGAAGATATTTTAAAGAAATATGGGGCTGATATTTTAAGAATATGGGTAGCGTCATCAAATTATGCAGAAGATTTGAGAATAGATTTTTCTATTCTTGATCAACATGCCGAGTCTTATCGAAAAATTAGAAATACTTTCAGATATTTATTAGGAAACATCAATGATAATAAAGAAGAAGTTGATCTAGAAAAAATAGACACAAACACTCTGCCAGAACTAGAGCAATTCATGCTTCACAAAATTTATTTATTAAATGAAAATTTTAAAAGGTATTTTAAAAATTATGATTTTCACAATCTTTATAAAGAGCTTTTAAATTTTTGTACAGTCGATCTTTCAGCGTTTTATTTTGATATTAGAAAAGATTGTTTGTATTGTGATCCTCAAGACTCAAAAAAAAGACAATCATCAATATTATTATTAAAAGTTATTTTATCTTCATTATTAAGATGGTTTGCACCAATTTTATCTTTTACAACTGAAGAAATTTACAAGATTGTAGGTAGTAAAGAAAGTATTCATTTAGAAAAATTTATAAAATTTCCAATCAATTTTAAAAATAAAAATTTAAATACTAAATGGTTAGATTTGATTAGGATTAGAGATGTGTGTAATCTCAGTATAGAAGAAAAAAGAGCTGAAAAAATAATTGGATCAAGTTTAGAAGCATCAATCAAGATTAGATTAGATAAGGAAAAGTTCAAAATTTATAAAGATATAGATTTCGAGGAATTGTGTATTACTTCTAATGCACAAGTTGAGCAAAGTAAGAATAATGAAATTTCAGCTGAAACATTTAAAGCAGAAGGAACTAAATGTTCTTTGTGTTGGAAAATAAGAGTTGGGCCATGTTTAAGAAATGGAAAAAAATGTCTTTCTTATAAAAATAAATAAATGTTAAAAAAAAGAATAATCATTTTTTATATAGCAAGTACAATCTTTATATTAGATAGATTAAGTAAATATTTCATTTTAGAATTATCAAACGCAGACGATAGCTTTAATATTCCTATTACCTCATTTTTTAATCTTAATTTAGTGTGGAATAGAGGGATAGCTTTTGGTCTCTTCTCGTTTAATGAACAGTTTTACTACAATATAATTACACTAATAATAATATTAATAACTTTTGTTATTTTATTTTTCGCGATTAAATCTGATGGAGTTGAAAGAATAGGTTTTTCAATGATTTTTGGAGGATCTTTGGGAAATATATTTGATAGATTGTATTACACAGCTGTTGTTGATTTTATCGATTTTCATATTAACAATATTCATTGGTTTATTTTTAATATTGCAGATATATTTATTAGTTTAGGGGTTATAATACTTATAACGATAGAGTTTTTTGGTAGAAAAAAAATATGAAAAAGTTTTTGATATATTTCTTAATTTTAATTCCTTTATTTGGTTGCGAGTCAGCTAAAGAAGGCTTTACATTAAAAAAGAAAAATAATTCTGATGAATTTTTAATTGAAAAAAAAAATCCACTAGTAATGCCTCCCAAATACGGTGATTTGCCAGTCCCAGGAGATTTTGAAACTCAAAGCAGTAATGTTGATAAAGATGAGTTTGAAAAAATAATAACTAAATCAAAAAACAAGACTTCTAAAAAGAGCACAAAAAAAACAAATATAGAGCAGTCTGTGCTTGAAAAGATTAATTAGTTAGAATGGTAAAAAATTTTTTTTTATTAAAAAACTTTAAAAACATATTTTCTAAAAATAAGGATAAAAAAAAAATTTTAAAAATTTTAAAAGAAGTCTTGAATGAAAACAGTCAGATTATAAAATCACTAGGAAAAACTTATCAAAATAGTTATAAAAAAAAACAATTAGGTAAATACAAAAAATCATCAAATTTTAGAGTGATAGGAATGGGGGGCTCCGCACTTGGAACTCAAGCAATATATGATTTTCTAAAACATAAAATAAAAAAAAAATTCATATTTATTAATGATCTTCAAAAGAAACAAAAAAAAGAAACAAAAAAAGTTTTTTCAAATCTAGTAGTTTCTAAATCTGGAAATACAATTGAGACCATAGTGAATGCAAATATTTTAATTAAAAAAAATGATAAAAATATTTTTATTACTGAAAATAAAAAAAGTTATCTTCGAATTTTAGCAGAAAGATTAAAAGCAGAAATAGTAGATCATAATAATTTCATTGGTGGAAGATATTCAGTTTTATCTGAAGTTGGTATGCTTCCCACAGAACTAATGGGACTTAATACTAATAATTTTAAACAACTTAATGTCTTAATAAAAAATAAAAAGTTTTTTGACTCATTAGTTAACAATGTTGCTTCAATTTTTTTTTTAATAAAGAAAAAAAGATATAATTCAGTAATAATTAATTATGATGAAAAATCAGAAAGTTTGTTTAATTGGTATCAACAATTAGTTGCTGAAAGCTTAGGGAAGAAAAAAAAAGGTATATTACCGGTCATATCCAAAATGCCAAGAGACAACCATAGTGTAATGCAATATTATCTAGAAGGATCACAAAAAAACTTATTTACTTTTTTTTATGTTCATGATGACAAAGCAGATAAGATAAAAAATCAAAATATATTATCTTCTTATAATTTTTTAAAGAACAAGAAAATTTCAAATATTGTCTATGCTCAAAAAAAAGCAACAGAAAATGTATTCAATTTAAAGAAAATTCCATTTCGAAGTTTTGAGATTTTACGAAGAGACGAAAAAGCTTTAGGGGAATTATTTTGTTTTTTTATTTTAGAAACAATTTTACTTGGAAAAATATTAAATGTGAATCCATTTGATCAGCCAGCAGTGGAATTGATAAAAAAAGAAACAAAGAAAATATTAATCTAGACAAGATAAAAATATTATTTTTGATATTCCATATACCTTATGTTCAATTAATTTATAACTTGATGGCAAGGGATCTTGTTCATTTTTATGTCTATGTAAAATGATTATTCCATGTTTGTTAAGTATTTTTTGGTTTTTAATTTCATTAAGCAAGTTATCTATATTTTTATTCTTATACGGTGGATCAAAAAAAATTATATCGAATTTTAAATTTAAATTTGGGAATACATTGTCTTTATAGATATCTTTTTCAATAATTTCATAGTTTTGAATAGATTTTAAACTAGATAAATTTTTTTTTAATAAATGTAAAACTCCACGATAATTTTCAATAAAAATTACTTTTTTAGCACCTCTTGATAAGCATTCAATCCCAAAGGAACCTACACCAGAAAATAAATCCAATATAAATGAATTAGAAAAATTTATCTTAAATTTATTTGAATGATTAATAATATTAAAAATAGACTCTTTAGTAAGATCTTTTAACGGTCTAGTTTTGTCATCATTGGGTGTTAAAATTTTTTTTCCTTTAAAAGCTCCTGATATGATCCTCATTATTGGATAACCTTATATCCGATATCTTTTCTATAAAATCCATTATTCCAACTAATCTCATCTAGAATTTTAAGTGAACCTTGTCTTGCTGATTTAAAATCATTTGATCTAGTTACAATATTTAAAACTCTACCACCATTAGATAAAATATCATTATCAACTAATTTTGTACCTGCATGAAAAATAAACTGGTTTTTTTTTAAATCTAAATTTTTAATATTAAGCGCAACATTATTTTTATATGTATCAGGATAACCTTTTGAGCATAATACAATACAAATTGATTTATCATTATGCCATTCAATATTGAAGTCTTGGAGTTTTTGTTCAATACATTTTTTTATTATAATTGAAAAATCAGTTTTTAATTTTGGTAGCAATGTCTGACATTCTGGATCCCCCATTCTTACATTGTATTCAATTAAAAATGGTTCCCCATTAACAATCATTAGCCCGGCATATAAAAAACCTTTATATTCACAACCAAGATCCTTTAAACCTTTCAATGTAGGTTCAATAATGCGATTAACTATTTTTTCATTTAACTTATCTGACTCCAATCTAGATGGTGAGTATGCTCCCATTCCTCCCGTGTTTTTACCTTTGTCCCCTTCAAAAACTCTTTTATGATCTTGAGCCGTTCCAAACATTTTGTAACTTTTACCATCAGAGATGATAAAAAAACTCATCTCTTCTCCTTTTAAAAATTCTTCAATGAGTAAATTTTCTGCTTTTCCAAATTTTCCATCAAATATTTCTTCTACAGCTTTCGATGCTTCTGTATAATTTTCTGAAATATAGACACCTTTTCCAGCAGCCAAACCATCAGCCTTAATCACAATTGGAAAATTACAGTTTTCAAGAAATGATAAAGCTGATTTTAAGTTTAAAAAGATTCCAAATTTTGCAGTAGGTATTTTATATTTTTCGCAAAGTTTTTTTGTAAATATTTTTGAACCTTCAAGTTGCGAAGCTATTTTATTTGGCCCAAAGACTTTGATATTAAATCTTTCTAAATAATCAACGACTCCATCTACCAAAGGTTTCTCTGGGCCAATAATAACAAAGTCTATTCCATTTTGAATTATAAAATCTTTAAGTTTTTCAAAGTCGTTTATGTCTATGTTTACATTTGTTGCTATAGAGTTCGTACCAGCATTTCCTGGAAAACAATAAATTTGTTTAATATTATTTGAATTTTTTAATGAGAAACACAATGCATGTTCACGGCCACCACTTCCTATTACACCAACTTTCATATAATGATATATAAACCAAAAATGTTTAAAAAATTAGCAAAAATAAAATATTTACCAAATAATTTTGAAGTTATTCAAGATGGAGATCATGTGATTTGTGCAATTTCAGGAAAAAAAATTTCTTTAGAAAATTTAACTTACTGGAATGTTGAAAAACAAGAGGCATATTTTTCATACATAGAAGCTGCCAATAAAAGAGAAAATAATTAGTTTATTTCCACCTATTATGTGACCATATCCATTGATAAGGATTTCTAATAATCATATTTTCTAATAATTGATTTAACTTTAAAGTTATAATTTCAGTAGTTAGGTCTTTACCAAAATTTATGGGTTTCATAACCTCTAACATAAAATTTTCGTTATTTTTTCGTTCGATGTAAATTGGCACAATTTTACAATTAAATTTTTTAATAAATTGAGCTGGAATAGTTGTTGTAAATGCATAATTTTTGAAAAATAAAGATTTCATACCTTCTGTAACTCTTTGATCAATCATCAAGGCTACAGAAGTACCAGATTTAAAATGTTTTAAAATTTCTTTAGTTCCAGAGATTCCTTTTTTAATTTGTTTTCTGCAAATATATTTTTTTCTAATATTTTCCATAACAGGATTTAGGAAATTATTGTTTAGTGGTCTATAAATCGCTGCTAAATCAACTCCTGATTTTTCAATATGCATCGCCATTAACTCAAAGTTATCAAAATGACCAGAAATAAAAATGACTGGTTCTTTTGAAAATTTTATTTCTTCTAAAATTTCCTGACCTTTTATCTCTAAAAATTTTTCTGGTTCTTCTTCTCTAAAATATTTTATGAATGCATATTCGGCTAAGATTTTTCCATAGCTTTTCCACATTTTATCTACGATATTTTTTTTAAATTCTTTACTAGTGTTAGAAAATGCAAATGAAATATTTTTTTCAATAACTTTTTTTGATCTGAAAAAAGGACCAACCACCAAAAAAAAATTACTTGCTAAGATTCTTGATAATCTTAAACCAATAATTTTAAAAATAGTTAAAATAAAAATTATAAATAAAAATTGAAAAAAATACTTTATAAGTTTCATATTAATTATTTAATAGTTCAATAAATTTTTCTTCATCTTGGATAATTAAATTTATGGTTATAAAATCTATTTCTTTTTTAAATTCTTCTGGAATTTTCATATAATCTTTTTCAGTAGTTAAAATTTTTAAATTTTCATTTTTTGCATTAATTCTAATTTTTTCAAAATCATTTAGGCTATATACATAATGATCAGAAAATATTAATTCTTTTCTAACGTCAAATTTATTTTCTAATAAAATATCTTTAAAATCAGATGGATTACCTATTCCAGAAAATATTAAATATTTAGAATTTAAATCATATTTTTGTATGTTTGAAATCTCATAAAATGTTTTAAAAATTTTGATATTTGAGTTTATTTTTTTAATTTGATTTTCAATTTTTTCAAAATTATCTGAATTTCCATTAAGGATAACAGCATCAAATCTCTTTAAACTTGAAATTTTTTCTCTCATTGGTCCTGCTGGAATTAGTTGACCGTTTCCAATCCAATTTTTTGATTTAAAGCATACTAACTTAATATCAAAATCAATTTCTGACTCCTGTAGCCCATCATCAAATATTAAAACTTTGTAATTTTGATTTATACCTTCATTGATCGCATTTTTTCTTGAATTTGAAATAATTAACGATGTTTTTTGTTTTAATAAAAGTTGCTCATCTTTTTGATTAGAATAATTTTTTTTTACAGTAGCTACTTTATTATTTAGTTTTTTTAAAATTTCATAAATTTTAATAGAAAGAGGTGTTTTTCCTGTACCACCCAAATAGATATTTCCTACACAAATAGTTTTAATATTTGATGATTTTTCTTTTTTAAGAAATTGAAATAAAAAATTTCTCAATACGATTGGCAATGTAAATGGAATTAATAGATAAGAAACCAAACTTGGCTTTGGTAAATCCCAAAATGAAGGTTTTTTTAGGCTCATACTTTGTTTAAAATTAAATCTATTTCATAAATATTTTTTTTTAAAATTTTTCTTCCAATTTTATTTATTTTATTCTTTATATTTTTTTGTGATTTTTTAGAAGTGAAGAGTTTATCCAAAGTGTTTACTGCTTGATTTAAATTCTGTATTTTTTTTGAGATTTTTTGATTATTTAAAAATTGATAAATTTCGGTAAAGTTAAAAACATTAGGTCCATGTAAAATATTACAATTATACCTGACAGCTTCCAGAGGATTTTGCCCCCCATGTTTTATTAATGATCCACCTAAGAATATATTTTTTAATACCGAATAAAATGATTTAGTTTTACCAAAAGAATTTACCAAATAAATATCTGTGTCTTGGTTAATCTTAGTTTTTGGTTCATGCATATGAACTTTTAAACCTAAATTTGATAACTCATCTCTTATGAGTTCTTTTCTATCAATGTGCCTAGGAATAATCACAGTCAAAAGATTTTTGTATTTTTTTTTTAATCTGTTATGGACAAGTCCAAAAAATTTTTCCTCTGAGTTATGAGTACTAGAGGCACACCAAGAAGTTCTCTTTTTAATAAATTTTATAGTTTGATTATCGATCTCGATCTTTTCATTTTCTGATTGGGAATACTTTAAGTTACCAAAATATTTTATATTTTTTGCTCCTAATTTTTTTAAAAAAGTTACTGTTTCTTTATTTGATGACATACAAAGATTAAATTTATTGAATATCGATTGTGAAAAACTTTTAAATTTAATCCATCTATTATAGGATTTTTTAGTAATTCTCGCGTTAATAAGGATTGTGGGAATCTTTTCTTTATCCAAGTTTATTAACATATTAGGCCAAATCTCAGAATCTACAAATAATGCTATAGATGGTTTCCAATAACTAATAAATTTTTTTACAATAAAATTATTATCTATAGGGAAAAATTGATGAGTAATTTTCTTAAGTTTAATTTTTGAAATTATTTTTGCAGAACTTAAGGTGTTAGAGGTTATTAATATTTGATCAATTTTTTTTGATTTATCATATTTTTCTAACAGAGGTATTATGCTTTGGAATTCACCTACACTTGCTCCATGAAACCATACTAATTTTCCCTTAGATCTATTTTTTGTAAAAAAACATAATTTTTCTTTAAATCTTATAAAATCTTCTTTTTTTTTTAGTAATCTTAATAAAATTATAAATGGAGATAAAATTAAAATTAAATTTATTAAAATTTTATAAATAAAAATCATTAAGATTTTCTTAACTGCTTATCGTAAAAATTTTTATAGGTTTCAGAAGATTTAAGTAATTCATCATGTTTTCCATGATCAATGACCTGACCTTTATCAATTACATAAATTACGTCAGAATTTAATATTGTTGAAAGTCTATGTGCAATAACTATTGTAGTTCTTCCTTTTGTTAAAAAACTAATTGCTTTTTGAATTTTATTCTCTGTTTCAGCATCAAGAGATGAAGTTGCTTCATCAAGTAATATAATTGGGCTTTTCTTAAGTATGGCCCTTGCTATAGATAATCTTTGTTTTTCACCTCCTGAAAGCCTAACACCATTTTCGCCAATTAATGTGTCATATTTATCTGGTAATTTTTCAATAAATTCACTTGCAAAAGAGTACTTTGCAGCATCTTTAACATCCGTCATTGATGCGTTTAAATTTGCATAAGCTATATTGTTAAAAATTGTATCATCAAATAATGTAGTATCTTGGCTAACTAAAGATATATTTTTTCTTAAAGAAAAAATTGATGAGTTATAAATTGATTGTTTATCAATTTTAATATCACCTGAGTCTGCATCATAAAATCTTGGTATAAGATTTAAAACTGTTGATTTTCCTGCTCCACTATGACCAACTAATGCAGTCATTTTTTGACCAGGAATATTTAGATTAGCAGAATTCAAAACTCTTGTGCTATCTTTGTTATAATTAAAATTTACTTTTTCAAAATCAATTTCACCTTTATCTACCACTAATTCTTCAGAGTCTTTTTTATCTTTTACTTCTGGAACGTGATCTATTAAAGGAAGGACACTTTTAGCTCCAGCTAAACCCTGTCGAATAGCAATGTTTAAAGTCGCCAGAGATCTTACAGGTTGATATGCTAGCATCATAGCTGCTAAAAAAGAAAAGAAATTACTTACCTCAAGCTCATTTTTTGAAATTAAATGTGCTGATAAATAAATTAAAATTGCAATCATAATACCAGTTAACATCTCCATAATGGGAGATGGTCTTATAAAAACTACATTGATTTTTTTGGAAGTCGTCTTAAGATCTTCAATCAATTTATTTGCTCTTTGTTGTTCATAGTTTTCTCTTTGAAAAATTTTAGCAAGTTTATGATTTTTTAAAATTTCCATTAGATATGAATTGAGGACTCCAGCTTTTTTCATTTGTTGACTTGTTACTTTTCCTATTCTTTTTCCAAGAGATTTTGCAGCAATAGACGCAATAGGAATCATAATTATTGCAAACAAAGATAGTTTCCAATTTTGATAAAACATTACAGATAAAAGTCCAATTAAAGTTAAACTGTCTTTAAAAAGATTCAAAATTCCTGTACTAACAAGATTAGTAATCATTCCAACATCATTTGTAATATTACTAATAAAATACCCAGAGTGTTTATTTTCTATTAATTTAGTATCAGCATTTAATATTGATGAAAATAGATCGAATTGAATATCTTTAGTAACATCAACAGCAACACCAATCATTATAACTTTTGCAATATATAAAGAGGCAGCTTTAACCGCGAAAGCTAAAACAATCAAACCAGGTATTACTAATATTAAATTTTTTTTTTGTTCAATAAATAATTGTTTGATTGCAGGATCTAATAAATAAGCAACAGAAGAGGTACTTCCAGCCAATAGTATTGTAAAAAAAACAGAAAGAGCAATTTTTTTTATATATTTTTTTGTATAATCTTTATACAGACGTTTTAAAATTTCAAAATCATTAGTCATTTATATTTTGCCACCTATTAAACTAATCAAAACTAATAAACCTAAAAAATTATTAGATTTAAATATAGACAAACATTCGGAACTATTTTCAATGTTGAGTTTTTTAAGCTGAAAATAAAACATCTGTAATATGATTAATATGAATGTTAAGTAAAAAAAACTATTTAATTCAATAAAAAAACCTGTGATTAAAAGATTTAGTAAAAAAAGTGAATAGCATAGTATTAAAAATTTATAAGGGTTTTTTTTAAACTTAATTGATGTTGATTTTAATCCTATTATTTCATCATCTTTAATATCCTGATACCCATAAATGGTGTCATAACCCAGTGTCCAAAATATGGCCCCCAAATAAAAAACCATTGTAGTTAATGATATTGAGGAATTGATTGCAGTCCAACCAAGTATTAATCCATAATTGAAAGTAACACCTAAAAAAAGTTGAGGCCAATAAGTGTATCTTTTCATTAATGGATAAGTAAATGCTAAAGGCATAGACGCTAATGCAATTATAATAGTAAAATTATTGAAATTAACGAGAACTAAAAAAGCTAATAGACAAAGTATAGCTGCATAAATTAATCCAAGTGTAACAGAAATTTTTCCAGAAGCTATTGGCCTATCTTTAGTTCGTAAAACTTTTTTATCAAATTTTCTATCCAATATATCATTAACAATACACCCTGCTGATCTCATTAAGACTGAACCAAGAAAAAAAAGTATGAGATAAAAGAAATATTCATTTAAATTATTAGAAAAATCGTAACCTATAGTTAAACCCCATGCACATGGCCAAAAGAGTAGCATATAACCAATTGGTTTTTTTAATCTGGTGAGTTCTATAAATAAGTTTAATTGGTTCATAAAATTTACTTGTAAATAACAAAGGCAAGATTGATAATCAAACTGATTCGTATGAATATAGATTACACAGTCACAGCCTTAATGTTTCCTGCTATTCCGCTATTAATGAATATATACAGCAATAGATTTCATTCACTTAGTAAATTGATTAGAGAACTTCATGACGAGCATGTTTATGAAAAACACATTCCAGCAGAGTGGAAAAAACAATTTATTAATTTAAGCGGAAGGATAACATTATTAAGATGGTCAATAATGTTTGGGGCTTTCGGGTTTCTTTTTAATATGCTTACTGTACTTGGTCTCTATTTAAGTGAAATTTTTATAGCGAGATTAATCTTTGGTTCTTGTTGTTTATCCATGATCATTTCAATTATTTTTTTTATTAGAGAAATTCATATTTCAACAAATGCTTTAAGACTTCATATGTCTGAT
>JBJLDI010000003.1:0-18675 GCA_045567235.1 Candidatus Pelagibacter sp. | reverse complement strand
TATCAATCTCACCAGAAGTTAAAGCTGTAAATCTTTCTTTAGCACTTAGTGGTGTAAACTTAACTTTGTTTGCATCACCTAATACTGCAGCAGCTACCGCTCTACATACATCAACGTCAACTCCAGTCCAATTTCCTGCTGCATCAGCATTAGAAAATCCTGGAAGACCTTGAGATACTCCACATCTTACAAAACCCTTCTTTTGAGTGTTTTTAAGTGTCTTAGATTTTTTAGCAGCCATAGTTTCTGTTGTAAAAGTAAACAACATTGCAACCACAGCAACTAAAGAAGTAAATTGTTTTAAGTATTTAAACATTATTCTTCCTTTTAGTTATTATTATTTGTTAACAAATAATTCAAAAATTAATTTGAATTTCTATAATTTAAGCATGTAAGAAAAAAGTCTGCAAGAGAAAATTAAATCATAAAAGCTAGAATAGTGCGGCAAAAAAATCCCATTTTGGTCTTAAACTGGCGCGCCCTGGAGGATTCGAACCTCCGACCCTCGGTTTAGAAAACCGATGCTCTATCCAGCTGAGCTAAGGGCGCAATTTTTTATACATATACAGTAAATAACTAATCTTTAAAAAGAAATTTTTTAACAATTATCAAAATTGTTAACAATTCAATTCTACCAATAATCATAAATAAAATTAGACAATACTTAGTAAAATAATTCAGATTATAAAAATTAAACTCAGATAAGCCATAAGATGCCGAATTAACTGTATTCATTATTGTTAAAATTGATAGCTTAAAAGCACTTTCAAAGTCAATTTGACTTAAACTTAACAAAGTAGCTAAAACAAAAAGAGATATTACAAATATTATAATTGTTAAAAAATACTTATTAATTTCTTTAAAATTAAAATTAATTTTTGTGAATATTAATTTATTCATAAAAATATTTTTAGGTTTACTAAAAGAAAGAATTTGATTAATTGAATATTTAAATAATGAATAAATCTTAATAAACCTTAAGCCTGAGCTTGTAGAAAAAAAAGATCCACCAATAATAACCAATATTAAATAAATAAAATTTAAATTTGATTGATCATAATCAAGAGAAAATCCAATATTAGACATACTACTTGATAATGAAAGAAGGTTTATTGAAAAATCTTTATTAAATGAAAAAAATAAAAAAAATATTGAAACCACTATTATATAGTAAAATATCAGATGTAAATCTTCATAAAAAAAATTAATATTCTTTTTTTTGATAAATAATAAATTATAACTAAAAAAAATACTAAAATAGGAAAACAATAGTAACAAAGAAAAAATAATTATTTGGGTATTATTTTTTAAAATATTTGAAAGCTCATTAGTTGGTAAAAAACCACCAGATGAAATAATCGTAAAAGCTAGATTTAATGAATCAAAACTTCTAATAGATATAAAATTTAAGATTACAAATATTAGTAAAGTAAGACTTGAATATAATAGAAAAATTTTAATTGATTGTTTCAAAATTTCCGAACTATTAAAGGACAAGTAGTTAGTAAGAGATTTTTTAAAACTTTCATCATAAATATCAATTAGATAGATTATAGAAAATAGAAAATATAAACCTCCAATCCATTGTATTGAAGACCTCCACAAAATTAAACTTTGATCAATATGTTTAATGTTTTCAAAAATAGTGAATCCAGTTGAAGTAAATCCAGATACTGATTCAAAGAAAGAATTTAAAAAACTTAAATTATAAATACTGAGGTAAAATGGAAGAGATAATACAAGTGGTATGGTAATGTAGCCAAAGAAAACAGTTAAAATTTTATCAAAAATAGAAATTTTTGTTTTTTTTTTTTCAAATTTATAAAATGCTAGTGCAATTAATAATGATGAAATTAAACTTGAATAATAAGTGTTAAGATTAAGATATAAATTCAAATAATATGAATAAACTACATTGAAAAATGATAAAATGGCAATCAAAACAAAAAAGAAACTCAAATATCTGATTCTTAGGTTGTACATCAAAAAAAAATTAACTTAACCTGAATATATTTTCTACAGTTGGGATTGAATCATTCTTAGCAATAAAAACTACACTATCATTTTTTTGAAATACAAAATCAGATCTAGGTATAATTACTTTTTTATCTCTTAGAACTGCTCCAATTCTAATTTCATCAGGTAAATTAGTATTTTTAATTTCTTTACTTATTAATTCGGATGTTTCAATAATTTCTGCTTCAATTACTTCATATTCACCATTTGAAATAGTGTAAGCATTTTCAATTGATCCTTTATGGATATGTTTCAAAATACTTGATACCGTATTCATTCTTGGATCAATAATATCATCTATTTTTAAAGAAGATTGTAGAAGACTATAATTAGGTTTATTTATTAATGCCATTGTACGCTTATCTTCAGTTTCTTTTTGATCTTTTGCAAATTTTTCTACAAGAACACTTACCATCAAGTTATCTTCATCATCATTAGTCAAAGCAAGAACTGTTTCGGTTTCACCTAGGTTAGCTTCCTCTAAGGCCTCTTCATCAAGACCATCACCATTAATCACTATAGTGTTATTTAAATTATTAGCTAAATACTCTGCTCTTTCTTTATTTTTCTCTACAATTTTAACTCTTGTCTCATCTAAACTTTCCTCTAAATTTTTAGCTAAATTAAATCCTATATTACCACCACCAACTATTAGAATTTTTTTAGAAATTTTTTCTTCATGACCAAATGCATTTAAGGTTTCTTCCATTTGAGACGAATTAATTATGACATAAATTTTATCATCACATTTTATCTGGTCAGTTTTATTTGGAATAAATGTTTTATCATTTCTGACAATAGCTATTATATTTGCTTCTAATTGAGGATATTTTTGTGTTAATTCATTCAATTTATAATCAATTAATTTACAATTATCTTTGATTAATATTTCAAGTAATCTAATTTTATTATCAGAAAAAGGAACACTATCTAATGCGCCTGGTGCCTCAAGCTTTCTTTGTATAGATTTAGCAATTTCAATTTCTGGTGAAATGATAACGTCTATTGGTAAATTTTCTTTATTATAAACTCTAGTAAATTTTGGATTTAAATAATCTTGTGAGCGTATACGGGCTATTTTTTTTTGAATGTTAAATATTGAGTAAGCTATTTGACATATCAGCATATTAATTTCATCATTTCTGGTTACTGCTATAATCATGTCTGCGTCCGCTGCACTAGCTTTTTCAAGTATTGATGGATAAGTTCCTTTACCCACAATAGCTTTTACATCTAAACTATCATTAATCTTTTGTATATCTTCGCTAGATTGATCAATTACTGTTATTGAATGACCCTGTTCACTTAACAATTTAGCAATAGTAAACCCTACTCTACCAGCTCCACAAATAATGATGTTCATTTAATTAAATTCTTTAATTCCAAGCCCTTTTAGTTTTCGATGAAGTGCACTTCTTTCCATACCAACGAAATTTGCTGTTTTTGATATATTTCCATTAAATTTTTTTAATTGAACAGTTAAATACTCCTTTTCAAATTTTTCTCTAGCTTCTTTTAATGGCACAGATAGGCTATTTTCTCCAATTTTATCATGAAGATTTTCACTTTTAAGTGATTCTTTAATAATGTTTGATATTTTTTCCTTAGTATCAGGTTGTAAAATTGCAATTCTTTCAATCAAGTTTCTTAATTCCCTAACATTACCTTTCCAATGATGGTTTAATATGTAGCTGTTATTATCGTCTATTTCTAAAGTTTTGATATTATAATTTTTTGAGATCTTATTAGAAAAATATTTGATCAATAAAGGAATATCAGAAATTCTATTATTTAAAGGCTCAATGTATATTTCGAATACACTAATTCTATGATAAAGATCTTCCCTAAAATTACCTAAATCAATTTCATTTTTTAAATCTTTATTAGAGGAGCAAATTAATCTTACGTCAACTTTAACATCATTAGATCCGTTAATTCTTTTAAATTTTTGATCAATTAAAACTCTCAAAATTTTAGACTGAATATCTAGAGGGATTTCAGAAATATGATCAATAAGTAGTGTTCCTTTATTTGCTTTTTCTAAAGCACCATATGATATAGATCCATCTAATTTTTCTTCACCAAATAGTTCAGACTCATATTTATTACTATCCAATAATGCTCCATTTAGAATTATAAATGAATTATCTTTTCTTTTGGATTTTTTATGAATTTTTCTCGCAATAAGTTCTTTTCCTGAGCCCGAAGGACCATTAATAAAAATTCTACTATCAGTAATTGAAATTTTTTCAATTTGATCTCTAATTGATGAAATATTTTTTGAATCTCCAATTAAGTCATAAGAGGAAAAAAGTTTGGTTTCGTACTCTTTATTTTGGTTTTTTAAATTTAAATTTTCTACTGCCCTACTAATAAAATTTAATAATCTTGCTTGGTCAAATGGTTTTTCAACAAATTCAAATGCACCATGTTTCAATGAATCAATAGCCATTTCAATATTTGCGTGTCCTGAAATCATAATTACTGGAACATCTTTATTTTTAGACTTAATATGAGATAATAATTGAATACCATCATTATCACCTTTATCAAGTTTCACATCAAGTATTGCTACATCAGGCATCTTTTTATCGATTTCACTTAAAGCTTGATTATAATTAGCTGCAACTCTTGTTGAATAACCGGCATCACCTATAAGATCTCTTAAAATATTTCTTATATCAGAGTTATCATCAACTATAAGTATTTCAGCTATCATTTAAATTAAAAGTAATATTAACCTTTGCGCCATTTTCAATAGGGATAAAATCTATTTTTCCATTATGATCATTTATAATTTTGTTTACAATTGAAAGACCTAATCCAGTTCCATTTTTTTTAGTAGTGAAATATGGGTGCAATATATCCTTAATGTTATTTTTAAAATTATCAAAACCTTTGCCATTATCAATTATAGTTATAAATATATGATCATTATTTTCTCTAATTTCAATAGATATTTCTTTATTAAAATCAGGGTTTTTGTCCTCTTTTTGCTTAATACTTTCAATTGAGTTTTTAATCAAATTAAAAAACACTCTACTTAATTGTTCTTTATCTCCTTTAAAAAAAACTACCTCAGAATTTGTCTTAAATTTTATTTTAATATTCTTATCAAGCTCTGATATTAACTTAATGTTATCATTTATTATCTTTACTAAATCATTTTCTTTTAAAATGGGTTTTGGCATTCTTGCAAAATCAGAAAATTCATTTACTAAATTTCCAATTTGTTTTATTTGGGAATTAATAATTTTAAGATTCTCATCAAAATTTGATTTATCTTTGTTGTCAATTTGATTTAAGTATTTGGTCTTAATTGTATCGATTGTTAATTGAATAGGTGTTAATGGATTTTTTATTTCGTGAGCTAATTTTCTTGCCAAACTTCCCCAAGCCTCATGTCTTTCATTTATAATTAATTTTTCCTGTTGAGATTTAAGCTGATTTATCATTGAATTAAAATTTGAATTTAATTTTTCTAAATCTTTATCGGTCTTAATTTCTGGAACTTTAATATCTAAATTTCCTTTACCAATAGCTGAAGAAGCAAAAATTAAGTTATTAATTGATCTAAAAAATCTTGATGAAAACCGAATTGCAATCGAGATTGAGATAAACATAAGTAATGTAACAATGATTAAATAAATAATTGCAAAAGAAATTTTTATGCCAGTGCTTTTTTCTTCAACCGTATAGTAAAAATTAATAGCCTCTTGGGACTCTGTAAGATAATTTGAAATATTTTTATCTAGATATTTAACAACGTACAAAAATCTATTATCAAAAGCTTGTAATCTTATAATAGCTGCTGAAATATTATTAGGTGCATTTATAATCTTCAATGGCCTATCATCTTCTAAGACTAATTTTAAAGCTTTATCTAATGGTGGAAAATATTTTTCTTTATCATCTAAATTTGAAAAGAGTAAATTTTTATCTTGATCGATAATATGTATTTCATCAATATCTCTAATTAATTTTTGTGTTTTCAAAAATTTAGAATATTCATTTAAGTCATCATTAAGAAACTTTGCACTTTTATTGGTATCAAAAGCAATAAGGATAATATCTGCCTCAACTTTACTTCCTACATCTTGTACATAGTTTTTTGCTAATTCATAAGAGTTGTTAACTACTGTGGTAACCTTTTTGTCAAAATATTTTTCAAGTGCAAATGAAAATAGAAATAAGGAGAAAATTGAAATAAGCACTGATGGAATAAGTGTAAATAATGAAAAATAAGTAATATATTTTTTATTTGAAATTATACCGTCTTTATCTATGTCAGATTTGATTGATTTTTTTATTTCAAAATAAACAAAGACAAACAGTAAAATAAATAAGAAAATATTTGAAATTAATAAATATTGAAGATTTTGTTGGTTTAAAACGATAATACTTTTATCAATAAATGTTAAAAATGTAAAAAAACCAGCCGATAGAGTAATTAGAAATAATATGATAATTAATATATTCTTATTTAGAAACTCTCGCATAATTTAGAGATAATATAGTAACTATAAATGAACAACTACTTTATAATTTTAGCAGCCGGATCTGGCAAAAGATTTAATACAAGGGTGCCAAAACAATATTTTTTTTATAAAAATAAAGAATTATTTGAGCATTCATTGGAAAAAGCAATAAATTCTAAGCTTTTTAAGAAGATTATTTTGATTGTAGATAATCCAAAAAGAATAAAAAAAAAATATCCAAAAAATGTTTTAATTATAAAAGGTGGTAAAGAAAGATCAGACTCTTCTTTAATAGGTATTAAAAAAATTAAAAGATTTCAACCTTCAAATATTTTAATCCACGATGCTGCTAGACCAGATTTTTCAATTAAACTATTAAAAAATCTAATTAAAAATTTAAAAAAAAATATTGCAGTTATTCCAATAATTAATCCAAAAGATTCTATAAAATATAAAATTAGAAATGAACTTTACAACTTAAATAGAAATAAAGCTTTTTTGACACAAACGCCCCAAGCTTTCAGATATAAGAATCTCTATAAATTAGCTACTTCACAAAATAAAATTATTTCTGATGAAGCTACATTATTCATCGAAAATAATATGAAAATCAAATTTATAAAAGGTGAAAATAAAAATAACAAAATAACTTATTTAGAAGACATTAAAAAAACAAAAAGTTATTTCGGTATAGGATTTGATATTCATAAATTAATCAAAGGAAAATCTTTATATCTTGGTGGCATTAAAATCCCTTTTCATTCGGGTCTTCAAGGTCACTCTGATGGGGATGTAATATTGCATGCAATTACTGATGCTTTATTAGGAGCTTTAAGACAAAAGGATATTGGCACTTATTTCCCAAGTGATAAAAAAAAGTTCAAAAATATTAGATCTCCCAAAATGCTAAAACCAATTGTTGATAAATTATATAGTAAGAATTTTTTCATTAATAATGTTGACATAAATTTGATATGCCAAAAACCTAAAGTCTCTAAGCATAGGGATAAAATTATAAAATCACTCTCTGCTTTATTAAATTTAGATATGAAATTTATTAATCTTAAAGGTAAAACAGTTGAAAAATTAGGATTAATAGGTAAAGAAAAAGCAATTGCTTGTGAAGTTATAACCTCAATAACAAAGTATGAATAAAAAATTTAATTCATTATTTGTAACAATGTTTGGTTTAGGAAATATAAAAATAATTCCTGGAACTATTGGATCATTAGCAACGATAATTATATTATATATCTCATTTCATGTTTTTAATATCTCATCGAATATAATATTGTTATGTTTGGTCTTAATTTTTATTTATTCTTTTCCAGCTATAACAAGTCATATCGAAGACAATGAAAACAAAGACCCTGGAGAAATAATAATTGATGAATTTATTGGCCAATCAATTCCAATCTATTTGTACGAAATTTCTCATGGAACGGAAAAATCTTCTGATGAAGCAATTATTTTTTATTCTATCTGTTTTGTGCTATTTAGATTTTTTGATATAAAAAAACCATTTCCTGTTAGTTTTTTTGATAAAAATTTTAAAAATAGCTTTGGAGTTATTATGGATGATGTTTGCGCAGGTTTATATGTTGTTTTATCTTTAATTTGTTTTATGGTTTTAAGTAGCTATTTAATTTGATGAATTCCTTAATAAAAAAATTAAACAAAAAAAAACTAAAAATTTCCTTTGCTGAATCTTGTACTGGTGGATTACTTGCAAATACAATCACGTCTATAAGCGGTGCATCTAAAGTATTTAATATGGGTTTTATTACATATTCAAATCAGGCAAAAATAAAAATTTTAAAAATAAGTAAAAATATAATTATTAAATACGGTGCTGTAAGCCCTGAATGTTGTAAGGCTATGGTGGTTAATTTGTCGAAAATATCTAAAGCTAATATTAATGTCTCTATAACAGGTATAGCAGGACCAAATGGAGGAACTAAAAAAAAACCAGTAGGATTAGTTTATATTGGTATTAAAAAAGGAAATAAAATAATAATTATTAAAAATCTATTTAAATCTAAGAAAAGAAAATCAATTCAAAGATCTACTGTAAAAAAGGCTATTAAAGCTGTAAATTCTCTAATTTAGATCTTTTCCGCTCTATCTTGAAATGCGTCAGCAATTTTATTTAAACCAAATTCAAATGATTTCGTCATAATAACATCTAGAAACTTATTCTTTATTTCAAAATCAACATCAAAATGAACTTCTGTAAAATCTTTTTTTTCAACAAACTTCCAATTATTTTCCAAATGTTTTAAAGGACCACCAATATTAGTTACGTGAATTGTATCATTTTTTTTATTATATCTTACGTCACTTTTATAAGTATCAACAAAAGGTTTTTTACCAATAGTTAAGTCAGCTATAATTGCTATTTCATCTTTTTTATCATTTCTTTCGTAGACTTTTGAATCTATACAAAACGGAATAAATTCTGGATACTTTTCAATATCTAAGACAAAGTCAATTAATTTTTTTTTTTCACGCGCTATTTGACGTGTAACAGAAGCTTTGGGCATTAATTAGAATTAATTCTATTTTGTTGTAATTTCAGAAAATCCTCATCAGCATGATAAGAAGATCTTGTCAAAGGAGAAGAAGAAACCAATAAAAAACCTTTTGCTTTAGCAATAGCTCCGAGTTCATCAAATTCTTGTGGAGAATAATATCTATTAAGTGGAAAATGTTTTACCGAAGGTTGCAAGTATTGACCTATCGTTAAAAAATCAACATTAGCTGCTTTAAGATCGTCCATTACTTGAACTATTTCGTCTTTATTCTCACCTAGACCAACCATTATTCCAGATTTAGTAAAAACTTTTTTATTAATTTCTTTTGCATTTTTTAAAAGTTCAAGAGATGCGAAATATCTCGATCCAGGTCTTACTTTTAAATATAAACTTGGTACAGTTTCAATATTGTGGTTAAAAACGTCTGGGTTTGCCTCTAAAACTTTTTTATAAGCATCACCTTTTCTTAAAAAATCTGGAGTTAAAACTTCTATAGTAGTATTTTGATTTGTTTTTCTAGTTTGATTTATGACTTTAAAAAAATGGTTTGATCCACCGTCATCTAAATCATCTCGATCAACTGATGTAATTACCACATGTTTCAAATTCAATTTTTTAACTGCTTGAGCAATTTTTACAGGCTCAAAATCATCTAATTTACCTGGCTTTCCAGTTTTAACATCACAGAAAGCACATGCTCTAGTACAAGTATCACCCATAATCATAAATGTTGCGTGTCTTTTACTCCAACATTCTGTAATATTAGGACAGTTAGCCTCCTGACAAACAGTTACTAAATTATTTTTGTTAACAATCGTTTTTGTTAAAAAAAATTCTTTACTGTTGATAAGTTTAGATCTTATCCACTCAGGTTTTTTCTTGATAGGATTGATTGGATTTTTTAATTTTTCAGGATGTCTTGGTCTAATTTTCATTATTATTAATTATATAAATCTTATCATTTTTTTTACCAAATAAAAATCTTTCTCTAATTAAAGTTTCAACAAAATCAAGGTCAAGATTGTCACTTAACAAAGAATTATTAAATTCTAATTTCTCAATATTTTCTAAAAGTTTTAACTCCTTAAATTGTAAATTAATAAGAATTTGTTTTTTATCAAAATATGAAATCAGGCCCCTATCACCTGACATTAAATTAAAGAAAAAATATAAAATTAAAAAAATTGAAACTAATGAAAAATAATTATTTTTTAGATTCTTGAGCATTAATGAATTTTATTCATTCTAGCTTTTTTTCCAAGTTCTTCTTCTATACGAATTAATTGATTATATTTGGCTACTCTTTCGGATCTTGCCAAAGATCCAGTTTTAATTTGATTTGAATTAGTTCCCACCGATAAATCTGCTATAAACGTATCCTCACTGTCCCCTGATCTGTGTGAAATAACAGTTTTATAACCTATTGCTTGAGCAAATCTAATAACATCGATAGTTTCTGATACTGTACCTATTTGGTTTAATTTAATTAAAATTGCATTAGAGGAAATATTTAAAAAACCCTTTTTTAATCTCTCAAGATTTGTAACATATAAATCGTCTCCAACAATTTGCACATTCTTAATTGATCTCATTAATTTATTCCAAGCTTGCCAATCATTTTCAGCAAAAGGATCCTCGATTGATTTAATCTTATATTTTTTAATTATCTTTTTATATTCTAAAATCGATTTTTTTACTGAGATATAACTTTTTGAATGTATTGAGTATTTATTTCTTTTATATAATTCATTTGCTGCAACATCTAAACAAATAGAAACATCTTTTCCATTAACAAAACCAGATTTTTTAATTGCCAAAACTATCAAGTTAAGTGCTTGGGTATTGCTACTTATCATTGGTGCAAAACCTCCTTCGTCACCTACTGAAGTGGAAAGACCTTTATCTTTTATTAATTTACTTAAATTTTTAATTACTAGAAAACATATTCTCATAGCTTCAGTAAAGCTTTTGGCTTTGTCTGGTCTAATCATAAATTCTTGTATTCTGAGACCGTTATTAGCATGGGCGCCACCATTTATTATGTTCATTAACGGATATGGTAACTGAAAATTTTTTTTTGATTAAAAAACTTTTATATAAAGGAATTTTTTTTAGTTTAGCAGATAATTTTTTAACAGCCATTGAGACTGCTAAAATTGCATTTGCACCTAATTTGGTTTTTTGTTTTGTGCCATCTAAATTTATCATTAAAGTGTCTATTCTCTCTTGATCATGAACACTGTAACCTTTTAATTTTTTTGAAATTTTTGTATTAATTAAATTAACTGCATTTAATACACTTTTACCAAGATATCTTTTATTATTTTTATCCCTTTTTTCAAAAGCTTCATAAGTTCCTGTTGATGCCCCAGAGGGACAAATCGCAGATGCACTTGAGCTCGATGTATAAACTTGAGCTTCTACTGTAGGATTCCCCCTGCTATCATAAACTTGTCTTGACTTAACTTTAATAATTTTACTCACTAGCTTTTAATTAAATTATCTATATCGTTAAGTTGTTTTAATAAATTTTCTAATTTATTTAAAGGTACCATATTAGGACCATCTGATGGCGCGTTATCAGGATCTTGATGAGTTTCAATAAAAACTCCTGCTACTCCTACTGCGACAGCAGCCCTTGCTAAATGCTCTACAAATTCTCTTTGTCCACCAGACGTCTCACCTTGACCTCCTGGTTGTTGAACTGAATGCGTGGCATCAAATATAACTGGATAACCATTTTTTGCCATAATAGGTAAAGATCTCATATCAGAAACTAAAGTATTATATCCAAAACTAGCTCCCCTCTCGGTAACTAAAATATTCTCATTACCAGAATCAGAAATTTTCTTTGTCACGTTAACCATATCCCAAGGCGCTAAGAATTGACCTTTTTTTACATTAATAATTTTATTTGTTTTTGCTGCAGCAATTAATAAATCAGTTTGTCTGCATAAAAAGGCAGGTATTTGCAAAACATCAACATGGTTTGCAACAAGTGAGCATTGTTCAGAATTGTGAATATCGGTTAAAATTGGGACTTTTAATTCTTTTTTAATTTTATCAAAAACTGGTAACGAAGCATCTAAGCCTGCTCCTCTTTTTCCTTTTAAACTAGTTCTATTAGCTTTATCAAAAGAAGTTTTATAAATAAATCCAAGACCAAATTTTTGAGTAATTTCTTGTATTTTTCCTGCCATATCCATAGCATGTTGCTCAGTTTCAAGCTGACAAGGTCCAGCAATGATACAAATTTTTTTATTATTTGAAATCTCTATATTTCCACAATTTACTTTTTTGTTACTCATTTATGATTTTTTGCTGCTTTGATAAAAGATGAGAATAATGGATGTGGGGTTAAAGGTCTAGATTTAAATTCTGGATGAAACTGAACCCCTATAAACCATGGGTGATTTTTAAGTTCTATTATTTCTGGTAAATTATTGTCTGGTGACATCCCTGAAAAAATTAATCCCTTTCTTTCAAATTCATTTTTCAAATTATTGTTAACTTCATATCTATGTCTGTGTCTTTCTTTAATTGAATTAGATTTATAAATCTTTTTTATGGCAGAATTGTTTCTTAATTTAGCTTCATATAAGCCTAATCTCATAGTTCCACCTAATTCTTTATCTGTACCTTTAATGATTTTGCCATTTTTATCCCACTCATTAATTAATCCAATAACTGGATAACAATTTTTATCTAATTCACTAGAGCCAGCTCTTTTAATTTTTAATTTATTACGAGCAAATTCAATTATTGCCATTTGCATTCCAAAACAAATACCAAGAAATGGTAACTTGTTTTCTCTTGCATATTTAATTGCAGAAATTTTACCTTCTGTTCCTCTTTTTCCAAAACCACCCGGTATTAATAAACCTGAAACATCTTTAAGTTTTTTTCTAATTTGATTAACTTTTAGCTTATCTGACTCAATTCTTATTAAGTTAACTTTCACTTTATTGGAAATACCTCCATGAATTAAGGCTTCATCTAAAGATTTATAAGCATCTTTTAAATTCACATATTTACCTATTATTGCAATATTAACTGATTTTTTTGTATTTAAAGAAATTTTTGTTATTTTTTTCCATGGAAGTAGATTTGGTCTTTTTTTGGATTTAAGTTTAAAATATTTTAAAACTTGTTTATCAAGTTTTTGATTAAAAAAACTAATCGGTGCTTCATAGATAGTTCTTACATCAACTGTTTCAATTACATTATCAATTGGAACATTACAAAATAAAGATATTTTTTTCTTTTGATCCAATGGTATTGACTGTTGAGACCTACAAATAATTATATCTGGCTGAACACCTATGCTTCTTAATTCTTTTACTGAATGTTGAGTGGGTTTTGTTTTTATTTCATCAGAGGATTTTAAAAAAGGAACAAACGTTAAATGAATAAATAATGTTTTTGATTTACCATGTTCATTTGAAAATTGTCTTATTGCTTCTACAAATGGTAAACTTTCAATATCACCAACAGTTCCACCTATTTCACAAATAACAAAATCTTCACTGGAAATATCTTTTTTAATAAACTCTTTAATTCTATCTGTAATATGAGGAATTACTTGAACTGTCTTTCCAAGATATCCTCCCTGTCTTTCTTTTTTTATTATATCGCTATAAATACGACCTGTTGTAATATTGTCTGATTTTTTTGAAGATATATTTGTGAATCTTTCATAATGACCTAGATCTAAATCTGTTTCTGCTCCATCATCAGTTACAAAAACTTCTCCATGTTGAAATGGACTCATTGTGCCTGGATCAACATTTAAGTACGGATCCATTTTTCTTAATCTAACTTTGTAGCCTTGAGATTTTAGCAAATACGCTAAAGATGCAGATGACAATCCTTTACCTAATGATGAAACCACGCCGCCCGTGACAAATATATATCGCGCCATGGAATTATCTTATAGCGAATAAAAAAAGAATTGAAAAGTATTAATTAGTTATTTTCTGGAATTGATGGAGTATCTTCAGCTTTTTCCTCTATAGTATCTAAAACTGAATTAGTTGGAGTAAGCTCTCCTCGTGATACAATAGTTAAAGCAAGGCTACAAATTATGAATAATGTTGCTACAACTGCTGTGGCTTTAGTCATAAAATTTCCTGCTGTTTTAGAAAACATTAAATTTTCTTGTGAAACTCCTATACCAAGAGCACCACCCTCTGATTTTTGCATTAAAACCAGCAAAACAAGAATAATTGCAAACACGATATTTAATACTAATAAAATATTTTCCATGCGGACTAATTAAAGGTTTTTTTAACTATATCAATAAATTTTTTTGAACTTTGTGATGCTCCTCCGATTAAAAAACCATCAAGACTACTAATCTTTTTTAAGTCATTTATATTTTTAGGATTAACAGATCCTCCATATAAAATTTTTGGTAATTTACCTTTAAACTTTTTCTTAATAAATTCTACTGTTTGCTGAAGTTCTTTAGATTTTGGAATTTTGCCAGTACCAATAGACCAGACAGGTTCATATGCAATAAATATATTAGATTTTTTTTTAACCTTATCTAAACCAAATTTAATTTGTTTTGATAAAATTGAATTAGTTTTACCACCATTTTTTTCTTTTAAAGTTTCTCCAATACAAAATATAACTTTTAATTTTGCTTTAATGGCACTTCTAATTTTTAAATTAATAAGTTTGTCTGTTTCTCCTTTAATTCTATTTTCAGAATGTCCTAATATAACATAATTTGCCCCTATACTTTTTAGCATCTTTGAATTTATAGAACCTGTATGTGCACCGTAATCATCGCTTTCATGACAATTTTGCCCACCAATATCAATTAAACAATTTTCAAATTTTTTGAAAAAAGAGGTTATTAAAGTGTAAGGAGGACAATAAATTAATCTTCCCTTCTTAATTTCTTTAGATTTTGAAAATTTAATAACTTTATCCAATGTATTTATTGATTTTAAGTTTCCAAACATTTTCCAATTAGCTACAAAATACATATATTTATTTGTCATAATTCTATTTTTAATCTATAGATTTGTTTTTACAGATCAATACATAAATAGAGCTTAAATGAGTATCGGAAAATATATTAATAAAAATAAAATTGGTGCAGTAGTACTAATAATAGTAATTATTATTGCCTTTGGTTTTGGTGGATTTGGTGGAGGTTTTTTATCTAATAATCAAAATAATATTGTAAAAATAAATAAAACAAATATTACCACAAAAGACTTCATCAATTATTTAAATCAAAGTGGAATTTCTCAAAAAGTAATAAAGGATAACTTAGATGATAATATAATTGAGGAATTATTATCAGGTTTAGTTTCAACAACACTATTAGATCTAGAAATAAAAGATTTTAATATTTACTTTTCTGAAAATTCCCTATCAAAAAAAATAAAATCTAATAAAAATTTTATAGACGAAAATGATGTGTTCCAAAGAATCAAGTATGAAAAATTTTTGTTAGAAAATAATACCTCAGCACCACTATTCGAAAAGAGATTAAAAGATAGAGAGCTTCAAAAAAAACTATTTGATTTTATAGGGGCAGGTACTGTTCCTCCTCAATTTTTAATTACAAAACTTTTTGAAACTGAAAATAGGAAGTTAGATATTGATTTTATTAATCTTGAGATTTTTTACAAAAAAGAAGAGGAAATTAACGAACAAGAACTTAATAAATTTATTGATGAAAATGCTGATCGATTAAAAGTTGAATATATAGATTTTAAGTATTCCGTTATTAACCCACAGAATTTAGTAGGAATAAGCGAGTTTAATCAAGAATTTTTTGATAAAATAGATCAAATTGAAAATAATATACTTAATGGTGTTGAGTTTAACTCAATAGTTTCAGAATTTGATTTAAAAACTATAACAATCAATGATTATAAATATTCAGATAAAAGTGACTTAATTGAGAAAAAAATTTATGAAGTAAGAAATAATAAATTTGATATTTTTGAAAATGATGAAAATTTTATACTTTATAAAATAGAAAATGTTCAAGAAAAAAAACCAAATATCAAAGATTTAGAAATTAAAAATGAAATTTTAAAATTAGTAAGTCAAAAAAATAAATTTGATTACAACAGAAAACTATTAGAAAAAATTAAAGGGAAAAAATTTACTGAAAATAATTTTAAAGAATTGGGGAGTGATAAAATTCAATCATTAACTCTTAATTCAATTAAAGATAATAAAAAGTTTGAAATTAATTCAGTACAAATTCTTTATTCTTTACCAGCTAATTCTTTTACTCTGATTAATGATGAAAAAGATAGAATTTATTTAGCTCAAGTAAAAAATTATAGAGATGTTGATATAGATAAAAAATCTGAAAATTACAAATCTTTTATTAACAAAGAAAATACTAGAATAAGAAATACTATTTTAAAATCATATGATTTTTTCCTTAATGACAAATATAACATTGATATAAATAAAGTTGCCATTAACAACGTTGAAAATTATTTTAAATGATAATAAATCGAAGCTATAAGGATTTTAGATTTCGACACAAAAGCAAAAAAAATCAAATAATATATACTTCAAAAAAGGTAAAAAATGATGACGAGGTTTTAAACTTAATTAATAATTTCTTAGAAGAAAAAAATAGTTTTATTTTTGAGTCTGTAGAAAAGGGTAAAATTAAGGGTAGGTATACTATATTTGGTAAAAATCCTGATAAAATTTGGGAATTTAATAACAATACTTCATACTTGATTGAAAATAATAAAAAAAAAATATTAAAAGATAAGCCAAATCAATTAATTGAAAAAATAATTGAAGAATTTAAGTTTGAAACCCCAAAGAATTTACCTAAAATTTGCTCTCTTATTTCGGGGTATTTTTCTTATGACTCAATCAGGTATATCGAAAAAATTCCTAATAAATGTAAAAATGATCTTAATTTACCAGACGTAAGACTTTTGCGTCCTAGGACTCTTGTTATTCATGACAATTTAAAAAAAGAAATGTTTTTTATAAGTAATATTTTTCAAGATGAAAAAATTAAAAATTATCAAAAAAAATATGACGATATTAAAACTGATTTATTTAGATTAATCATACAGTCATCAATTAAAAATATTGATACTAAGCCAAATCAAAAGATTAAAGATATAAAGGTTAAATCAAACACATCTAAAAATAGATTTTTAGCTATGGTTAATAAGGCTAAAAAATACATAAAATTAGGTGATATTTTTCAAGTAGTTTTAAGTCAAAGATTTGAAGCTAAATTGACAAAAAAACCAATAGATATCTATAAAAAACTTAGAGTAACAAACCCCTCACCTTTTATGTTTTTCTTTAACTTCAATGACTTTCAAATTATTGGAGCAAGCCCAGAAATATTAGTGAGACTAAGAGATAACAAAATTACTGTAAGACCAATTGCTGGAACAAGACCACGGGGTAAAACGTTAAAAGAAGACCGTTTTTATGAAAAAGATCTTATTCAAGACAAAAAAGAATTGTCTGAGCATTTAATGCTTCTAGATTTAGGAAGAAATGATGCTGGAAAAGTATCTAAAATTAATTCTGTTAAAGTTACTGAAAGTTTTATTATTGAAAAATATTCACATGTTATGCATATTGTTTCTAATGTAGTTGGGAAATATAATAAGAAATTTTCAAAATTTAAATCATTGCTAGCTGGGTTTCCTGCTGGAACAGTCTCTGGTGCTCCAAAAATTAGAGCAATGGAAATTATTGATGAACTAGAAATAACTAAAAGAAAAGTTTATGCTGGAGGAATTGGATATTTTTCAGCAAATGGTGAATTTGATACGTGCATAGCTTTAAGAACAGCAGTAGCTAAAGATAAAAAATTTTATGTTCAAGCAGGAGCTGGAATTGTTGCTGACAGCAAACCTAACAATGAATATGAGGAAACAGTTAATAAAGCAAAAGCCTTAATTAACGCTTTAAAATAATGAAAATTTTATTAATAGATAATTACGATAGTTTTACTTTTAATTTATACCATTACATTTCATCATTAAAAGTTAATGTTGATGTTATTAGAAATGATAAAATTAACTCAAAAGAAATTGTTAGAAAAAATTATAATAAAATTGTAATTTCTCCAGGCCCAGGAAACCCAAATCAGTCAGGAAATTGTATTAATATTTTAAAAACTTTACACCAAGAAATACCCTTTTTAGGAGTATGTTTAGGACATCAAATTATTGGACAGGTTTTCGGCTCAAAAATTGTTCAAGCAAAAAAATTAATGCATGGCAAAACTAGTAAAATAAGATCCAAGAAAACTGGTATTTTAAAAAACCTCCCAAAAACTTTTGAAGCTACTAGATATCATAGTTTAATAATTGAGAAAAAATCGTTGTCTAAAGATCTAGAAATTACAGCTGAAACTGATGATGGAATAATAATGGGTGTACAACACAAAAAATTCAATATTCATGGTGTACAATTCCATCCTGAAAGTATTAAAACTAAATTAGGGATAAAAATATTAAGAAACTTTATTAATTATTAATTTTATGGAACAAATTCTAGAAAAACTAAAAAAGAAGGAAAATTTGTCTTTTGAAGAAAGTAAGTCAGCTTTTGAATTGCTTATGACTGGTAAAGCTAATGAAGACCAAATCTATGACTTCTTAACATTATTGTCT
>JBJLDI010000002.1:0-19763 GCA_045567235.1 Candidatus Pelagibacter sp. | reverse complement strand
GTCTCTGTTAAGCCATATCCTTGTAAAGTAGGTAAACCGATAGAATTCAAAAAAACACCTACTTTATAATCCAAGGCTCCTCCACCAGAAACAAATGCCTTAAGAGAACCTCCAAATTGAGATTTAATTTTTTTTCTAACTAAATTTTCACATATAAAATTAATTGATTTTTCATAAAAGGAGAGTTTTTGTTTTAAAAATTTTTTCTCACCTAAATTTAAAGTTGATTGAACTAAGAATTTTTTAATACCTGTGGCTTTATTAAATGTGGATGATATTTTTTGATATAAATTTTGATAAAACCTTGGAACAGCTGTCATAATATCTGGGCTACAATCATTCATGTTTTTTACTAGTTTATCTATACTCTCTGCATAAAATACTTTTGCACCTACAGCTATTTGTACAAATTGAACTGTATGTTCATAGGAATGTGATAACGGTAACCAGGTAAGAAACTTGGGTTTTAAATTAATTATTTCATTTAATAATTTTGTAGATCCCTCACAATTATTTAATATTCCACCATGGCTTAACATTACTCCCTTGGGATTTCCTTGTGTACCTGAGGTATAAATAATGCATGAAATATCCTTTCTAGTTAAATTAATTTCATTAAAATTTTTTTCTACATAATTTGTTTTTCTAAAAATTTCATAAGTATTTATAATTTCAATTTTACTTTCACTATCTTGAATACTTTCAAAACATATTACTGTTTTAATAAAACTTTTTTTAGATATTATATTTCTAATTTTTTTATATTGTACATTATCAGAAACTATAACTACTGAAGGCTCACAATCGTTAATTAAATATTCATAATCTCTTTCGGTATAAGTTGTGTAAGCTGGAACTGTTATTCCTTCAGCAAGCATTATAGCTAAATCACTTATTAACCATTCAGGTCTGTTTTCTGAAATTAATAAACAACGATCTTTAGAAGAAATATATTTTTGAATTTGATTGGATAATTTTTGGATACAGTCATATGTTTGTTTCCAAGTAAATTTAAGATCCTTGTCTTTTAAAGATTGTAAGAAAATTTCATTTTTATTTTCAGATTGATATCTAGACTGAAATAATTCTAAAAGATTGTTGTAATTGTTTAGTTTCATAAAATTTTTGGTGGGCGAAGAGAGAATCGAACTCTCACTTCTTGCGAAACACGATTTTGAGTCGTGCGCGTCTACCAATTCCGCCATTCGCCCTTAGTTTAAAAAAATATTATTTAAATAGTATAAGAACAAAAATTATATTAAAACCAAAAAAAATGTTTACTCAACTTTATAATAAATGCCTAAAGTTAGCAGCTCATAAATATTCTAACTATTTTCTTGCAGTTGTGTCTTTTTTGGAAAGCTCATTCTTTCCTATTCCACCAGACGTCATGATTGCTCCAATGGCAATGGCAAATAAAAATAAATTTTTTAAGATTTTTTTAATTGCGACACTTTTTTCAGTTTTAGGAGGAATGTTTGGTTATGTTCTTGGCTTATATTTTTTTGATTTTGCAATGAATATTGTTGAATTTTACAATTATGAAGAAAAGATGATTGATTTGAAAAATACTCTTTCTCAAGGGGATGGTTTTTATACATGGTTTGGAATTTTATTTTTAGCTGGATTTACTCCCTTACCTTATAAAGTATTTACTATTGTAAGTGGGTTAATTGGTTTTAATTTTCCTATTTTTATTTTAATAAGTTTTATTTCTAGAGGTTTAAGATTTTTTATAGTTTCATATCTAGCCTCTAAATTTGGTGATTCTTTTACAAATTTTATGAATCAACATGGTCAAAAATGGTTTTCAATAATAGGAATATTTATTGTAATCATTGCAGCTATTTTTTATCTAATAATTAAATTCTATGGTTAAATTAAAAAAAGATAAATATTTACAAATTTTATTATTTTTATGTTTTGTAGTTTTAACAACTGCTCACATGATTCAATATGTATTAGGCTTCCAGCCTTGTAGTCTATGTATAATTGAAAGAATTCCTTATGCTCTTGCAATTATTATTATATTATTAAATTATAAATTTAAAGAAGATCAAATTTTTTATAGTATTTTACTGATATTGGTTTTTTTATTTTCATTTATTATTTCACTTTATCATTTAGGTATCGAACAAGGTATAATAAGTGAGTCAACTATCTGTGCTTCTGATAATATAAATTTGATAACAAAAGATGAAATATTAAATTCTCTTCAGGAAATAAGAATAAGCTGCAAGGATGTGGCATTTAGGATTTTTGATTTATCACTTACAACATATAATATGATGTTAAGTATAATCATGTTTTTAATATCAATAAAAATATATATAATTAATAATGGTATCAAAAAATAGAATTGAAGAGTTTATTCGAGTAGATCACGCTGGAGAACGTGGCGCTGTAAAAATATATGAAGGACAGCTACTAGCATTAAATACATTGGTTAAAGATGAAGAATTAAAAAAAAAAATTGAAGAAATGAAAGTTCATGAAGTAGAACATTCTCAATTTTTTGAAAATGAAATTAAGAAAAGAAATATCAAGCCTACAAAATTTTTACCATTATGGGATTTGTTAGGAGTAGGACTTGGATTTGGTTCAACGCTTCTTGGAAAAAAGGCTGCAATGTTATGCACAGCCTCAGTAGAAGAAGTAATAGATAAACATTATTTAAACCAAATTAATCAATTAGGTCCTGAAGAAAAAGAATTAAAAAAAAAGATTACAAAGTTTAGAAATGATGAATTAGATCACAAAGATATTGCTTATGAAGAAGGAGCAACAAAAAAAGGTTTTTATTCAATTATGGATAAAATTATTAAAACTGGTTCAAAAATAGCAATTAATATTTCTGAAAAAATTTAAAAATATTAAGACTCTAACTCAACATCCCAATATAAGTAGTCCATCCAGCTTTTATGTAGGTAATTAGGGGGGAAATGTTTACCATTTTTATGAAGATCTTCTGTTGATGGCTGATAAGGAAATTGGTTTAATTTCATTTCTGAAAACTTCAATAATTTTCCACCTTTTTTAACATTACAATCTGAACATGCTGTAACAACATTATCCCAGTTTGTTTCTCCACCTTTAGATCTTGGTAACAAATGATCAAATGTTAATTCTTCTCCACTTCCACAATATTGGCATGAAAATCGATCTCTTAAAAAAACATTAAATCTTGTAAAACTTGGTTTGGATTGAGGAACAATATAACTTTTAAGTGCAATAACACTTGGAAGTTTCATTTCAAAAGATGGACTTCTAACTTGTCGATCATAATTACTAATTATGACTACTCTATCTAAAAAAACTGATTTAACTGCATCTTGCCAAGACCAAAGTGAAAGGGGATAATAGCTTAAGGGTCTATAATCTGCATTAAGAACAAGTGCTGGGCACTTTTCTAGGGAAACATTTTGCTCAACTAATTCATTCATCAATTAAATCTTATATCAATTAAATAATGATATCAATATTATCAAACTATTTAATTTTTTTTAAAATATAATTTAATGCTATACTTGATGATTCAATAGGAATATGATGTCCACAATTTTTTATTAAATGTGTTTCAACATTAATATTTTCTCTTAAAAAAAAATCTTTTGCTTCTAAAAGATGTGTTGGTGAGACAATATCGTCCAGGTCACCGTGAATGAGTAAAGTATCAGTGGAATTTTTTCTTCTGTTTTTGAGATCATCTAAATTAATTATCTTTCCTGAAAAACCTACAATACAATTAAATGGTTTTTCTGAAGTAAGTCCAACATTAATTGACATCATACATCCTTGACTGAATCCAGATAATACAATCTTGTTATTATCAACTTTATACTCATTTTTAACTTCATCTAAAAACTTAGTAAGTTTTTTCTCTGCTTTTAAAAATTCATCTAATATATAATTAGGATTATCATTTCCAAGATCAAACCATTGGTAACCTGAAGGATTAACTGCGCATGGCTCATGACCATTTGGACAAATAAATATTGTATTTGGCATGTGTCTCCTCCAGTTTAATGATAACATGCTTATATCTTCTCCGTCTCCTCCGTAGCCATGGAGCAATACTACTATATTCTTAATTTCCTCACTTTTTTCAGGTCCTATAATTGTGCTATCAAGACAAAATGACATAGTAAATTTAATTTGTTTTTTATTTTTAAAAACACTCTACAATATAAAAATGTTTTCAGGAATATTTGTTAAAATTCTATCTATAACACTTTTAATTGCTGTAGGTGTTGTGTTAGTTCTTGGTATTGGCACTTTATTTAAAGGAGGAAATACAAGTAAAAAGTATTCAAATAAATTAATGCAGTATAGAGTTCTATTGCAGTTTGTTGCAATAATCGTTTTAGTAGTATTTGCTTATTTCTTTAAAAACTAGTTATAAAGTTTAATCCAGTTAATAAATCCCTTATCACCAAAATCAATTGAACCAATTATTCTAGCAAATTCTTTACCATCTTTATTAAATAGGACCGTTGTTGGCACTCCTCTTAAAGCTAAAGCCTTAGCTAATGTTACTGGATTGTCAAAATAGATATTTAAATTTTTAACATTTAAATCTAAAAAAAATTTGTTTGTTTTTTCTAAATTTTCTTTGCCAATGTTGATTGGAAATATTTCAATATTATTTAATTCTGGACTAGCTTTTAAATCATCTAGAGATGGCATCTCCTTTTTACAGGGCAAACACCAAGTTGCCCAAAAATTTAATAATACTAAATTACCCTTATAATCAGTTAATTTTATTATTTTTTCATTAGAGTCCAGAAAGGTAATATTATCATAGGTTTTTAATTCATTATTGATGACTAGGTTTTTAATATTTGGTGCTTCGTTTGCTAACACATTGGAAATAAGCAATATAAATAATATTAAAAATCTCATATTAAATAGGTATAAGTAATTATCATGGCTAAAAATAAAAACAACCAGACAATATGGGGTACTAGAATTAAAAAAAAAACGTCTACACTTTTTCAAAAAGTAGGAAGTTCTATAGATATTGATAAAAGATTATATAAAGAAGATATTGCAGGATCGATAGCCCATGTAGAAATGTTATTAAAACAAAAAATTATATCTTTTAAAATAAAAAATAAAATAGTTTATGGTTTGCAAAAAATTGAAAAAGAAATGTCAAAAAACAAATTTGAGTTTAATAATAAATATGAAGATATTCATATGAATATTGAAAATAAACTTTTTCAAATTATTGGAGAAGAGGCTGGATATATTCATACTGCTAGATCAAGAAATGATCAGGTCATTACTGATTTTAAGATTTGGATTAAATCAGCAACCAAAGAAATTAACTTAAATTTAGATCAAGTCATTAAATCTACTATAAAGATTGCAGAAAAAAATATTGAAACAATTATGCCAGGTTTTACTCATTTAAAGAATGCTCAACCAATTTCACTTGCTCATTACTTAATGGCTTATGTTGAAATGTTCAAAAGAGATAAAAGAAGATTTATAAATAATTTAGAAAGTTTAAATGAAAGCCCACTTGGCGTAGCTGCACTCACAGGGACTTCATTCAATATTGATAGAAATTACACTGCAAAAAAAATGGGTTTTAGTCGTCCAACTAATAACTCGATAGATACAGTTTCTGATAGAGATTTTGTTTTAGATTTTCTTTTTAGTATTTCAGTCTGCTCAATGCATATTTCTCGAATTGCTGAAGAACTTATAATTTGGAATTCAGATGGTTTTAATTTAATTCACCTTTCAGACAAAGTTGTCACTGGCTCATCAATAATGCCTCAAAAAAAAAATCCTGACTTATTAGAGTATTTAAGAGGAAAAACTGGATTAACTTTTGGTAATTTATTTTCTATGTTAACAATATTAAAGGGACTGCCTTTGTCTTATTTTAAAGATTTGCAAGATGATAAAGAAATAGTTTTTAAATCTAATGATACATTGGTTGATTGTTTAAAAATATTTAATGAAATTCTAAAAAATATTTCACCCAATAAAAAAAAGATGTATGAGTTAGCTGATAATGGTTATATTACGGCAACAGATCTAGCAGATTATTTGGTTAAGAATCATTCGATGTCTTTTAGAAAAGCTTATCAAAAAACAGCTGAAATTGTAAATTTTGCTGAAAAGAAAAAAAAAAAATTAAAGATCTCAAAATTGAGGAATTAAAAAAGATTGAACCAAAACTCACCAATGACGTTTTAAAAGTTTTTGATTTAAAAAATTCAGTAAATTCCAAAAAATCCTATGGAGGAACATCTTTTGAAAACATTAAAAAAATGATAAGCAAATATAGGAAAAAATCATGATAAAAAAAATAAGTACAATTTTGTTATTATCTGTGTTTCTTTTTTCTTTTTCTTGCGGCAAAAAAGGCTGTCCAAAATTAGATCAAGATCAAAGTTGTAATGAAATGTTTTCAAATTAATGAATTATATTAATAATAAACTTTCATTTGATAATAAACTTATTGATAGTATTGCTAAGAAATATGGGACACCCCTATATTGTTATTCTTTTGAAAAAATTAAAAAAAATATCACTAGTTTTAAAAAAAACTTTAAATCATTTACTCCATTAATTTGTTTTGCTGTAAAATCGAACACTAATATTAAAATTTTAAAAGAAATAAAAAAATTTAATATTGGAGCTGATGTTGTTTCTATTGGTGAACTTATGAAGGCTCTAAAAGCTGGTATTAAACCTCAAAAGATTGTTTTTTCAGGTGTGGGGAAAACTACGAAAGAAATAGAATATGCAGTAACAAAAAATATATTATTAATTAACACAGAATCTAAAAGTGAAATTTTAGAAATTGAAAAAATTGCAAAAAAAAAAAGAAAAATAATTAATATAGGCATAAGATTAAATCCCAATACAGATGCAAAAACTCTAAGTCAAATTTCAACGGGTAAAAAAGAAAACAAGTTTGGTGTAAATCAAAAAATATTTTTACAATTGGTCAACTATTTAAAAGATTCAAAATATATAAATCTGAAATGCTTAAGTGTACATATTGGAAGTCAAATTCTTAATCATAAACCATATGAAAATATGCTTAAGGTCATTGATAAAATCATAAGTAAATCTAATCATAAATTTGAATATATCGATCTTGGTGGTGGAATGGGTATTGATTATGAACATAATAATTCTAAGTTGAATTTAAAAAAATATTCTAAAAATATCCAAAAATTTTTAAAAAAAAATAATTCAAAAATTATTTTTGAGCCAGGAAGATCTATTATTGGTAATTCAGCAGTTTTAGTTACAAAAATTTTATATATTAAAGAAGGGTACAAAAAGGATTTTGTTATTTTAGACGCTGCTATGAATGATTTAATGAGACCAGCATTATATGGTGCTAAACACAGAATTATACCCTCTAAAAAGACAAAAAAAGTTACAAAGAAAAGTTATGAATTTGTTGGACCAATATGCGAAAGTACAGATACATTCTCAATTGTTAAAAAATATCAAAAATTGGATGAAAAAGATTTTTTAGTTATATGTGATGTAGGTGCATATGGCACTTCGCTAGCTTCAAATTACAATGTGCGGCCAAAACCAATTGAAATATTAATCAAAGGGTCAAAAATTCAGGTTATAAACAAAAGACAAAAAATATCTGAATTGATGTAGCATTTAAAAATAATGTTAAGAAGTCTTTTATTTTCAATAATTTTTTTTTCAGGAATAATTTTTATATCAATATTATTTCTTCCAACTTTGATTTTGCCACAGAATATAGTTTTAATTGGAGGTAAATTGATGGGTTATTGGGCAAGTTTTTGTCTACGATTAATTTTATCCGTGAAAATTAAAATATTAGGAAAAGAAAACATTATTATTAATAAAAAATTTTTTATAGCAGCTTCACATCAATCAATGTTTGAAACTTTTTACCTTCAAACAATTTTTAATTCCCCTCTATTTATCTTAAAAAAAGAGCTAACACAAATTCCGATTTTTGGTTGGTATTTAAAAAAAATTGGTTCTATTACTATCAAAAGAAATAAAGTTACAAAAGAAAATTTGGGTTTTTTTGATGACATTAAAAAAGCTATTCACAATACTGAAAGACCTTTAATTATATTTCCTCAGGCCACAAGAGTAAAACCAGACGAGAGGCCACCTTTTAAAAAAGGTGTAGCAAGAGTTTATGAGGAGCTAAAAATTTCATGTCAGCCTATTGCTATCAATTCTGGCTACGTATGGCCAAAAAAGGGACCTAAAATACCAAACAAAGAAATTATTGTCTCAATATTACCATCAATTGATTATCAGATAGAAAAAAGTGATTTTGTAAATAATTTAGAAAAAAAAATTTATACTGAACTAGATAGAATTAATTAACCCTTCATGGGCATAACTACGTAGATACTATCAAAATCACTAGGATCTCTAATTAAAGCAGGGGACCCTGTATCATTTAAGAAAATTTCAATGTTTTTACCATCAAGTTGTGAAGCAATATCAATTAAATATCTAGAATTAAAACTTATTTCTAAGTCATGATCAAACTTTACACTTAAAGTTTCGTTTCCATCTCCACTATTTGTATTATTTACAGAAAGATTTAAAGCATCCTTAGATAAACTAAATTTCACACCATCTTTTTTGTCTAAAGATACCGACGCAACTCGATCAACAGAGCCTAAAAAAAGCTTAAGATCTATTTCAAGTTTTTTCTGATTATTTTTAGGAATAACTTGAATGTAATTTGGAAACTTACCATCAATTAATTTTGAAATTAAAATGCTATTATTTAACTCAAATTTTATTTTTGATTTAATATTGGAAATTTTAACCTCACCATCATAATTATCTAATAATGAAACAAGTTGAAAAATTGTTTTTTTTTGGTAAAATAATCGGATCAAAGCTAATTTTTTGATCAAGCCTTATTTTTGAAATTGACATTCTATGACTATCAGTTGCTGCAGCTGTAAGATAATTTTTTTCCTCTACCTCAGTTTGATGAAAATATATTCCACTTAAATAATGTCTTGTTTCATCGTTAGAAATAGAAAATTTACATTTGTTTAAAAGTTTCAATAAATTCTTTGAATTTATTGAAAACTGATTGTCATTAAAATTTTCATCAGTTAATGGAAACTCTGAAGGACTTAAGCAATTAAGATTAAAATTGGATTTCTCAGATTCTATCTGGAGTTTATCATTGTCTGATAAAGATAAATTTATTTTTTTTCCTGAGGAAAATTTCCTTACAATATCATAAATAGTAGATGAAACAGTTGTAGTTTTTCCTTCTTCAAGAACTTCTATATTATTAATTTGATGAATAAATATTAAATCCAAATCTGTTGCTGTTATATTTAATTGGGAATTACCAGCATCTAATAAAACATTAGAAAGAATTGGAAGTGTACTTCTTTTTTCTATAACACCCTGACAATAACTTAATGCTTGTTGCAAATCTTGTTGGTTAACGTTAAATTTCATTATCTTTAGTGTTATATAGTATCTGATTTTTTAATTTATTAATATTATCAACCATTTCGGGATTATTTTCTTTCAGTTTTTCTATTGTTTTAACAGAGTGAATAATTGTGGTATGATCTCTATTTGAAAATTCACGACCAATTTCAGGTAGTGATTTTGAAGTTAGAATTTTTGTTAAATATATAGCTGTTTGTCTTGGTCTAACTAAATATCTAGATCTTCTTGAAGATAACATCTCATTTTTACTTATTTTAAAAAATTTACATACAAGAGTTTGGATTAAATCAATGGTAACTTTATTTTCAGATAAATTTAACAAATCTTTAAGTACAATTTTTATTTCTGCTAAATTTGGGGTTTTATTGTATATTCTTGAAAAGGAAACTATTCTATTAATTGCTCCAACCAACTCTCTAATGCTAACTGTGATTTCTGTACATATATAATCTTGGATTTCTTTGGAAATTTTGATTTGATCAAAATAAATTTTGTTAAGTTCCTCTGTTTTTTGCTCAACAATTTTTTTTCTTAATTCATAATCAGGTTTTTGGATATCAACTACAAGACCTCCTGAAAATCTAGATTTAATTCTTTCTTGTATTCTAGATAATTTATTTGGTGCTCTATCAGCTGAAACTATAATTTGTGACCCCTTATCTAAAAGAGCATTAAATGTATGAAAAAATTCTTCCTGCATTGCTTCTTTTCCATTCATAAACTGGATATCATCAATTAATAAAATATCTGTGTTTCTAAAATATTCTTTAAACTTAACCATATCGTTTGATTTAATAGACTTAACAAATTGATACATAAAACGCTCTGCTGAAATAAACATAACTTTATTATTCTTTTTGAGCTCAAGGCCAATGGCATTTAGTAAATGTGTTTTACCCATTCCAACTCCGCCATATATATACAACGGATTATAATGTGAAATATTTTCTG
Organism: Candidatus Pelagibacter sp.; assembly: GCA_045567235.1. Classification (GTDB taxonomy): domain Bacteria; phylum Pseudomonadota; class Alphaproteobacteria; order Pelagibacterales; family Pelagibacteraceae; genus Pelagibacter. The sequence goes on along the minus strand of JBJLDI010000002.1, from coordinate 9,341 downwards.
ATACTTTAATAGATGCTTCGTATGCAAGCTTATTGCTTGAACCAGTTAGAAAATTATCAAATCTTTTGTTAGGATCAATTCTATTATATTGAAGATAAGAGTCTTTTATAAAAGATATATTTTCTTTATTATCAAATTTTTGAACTTCTTCCTTAGTTTCTATTTCTTTATTTGATTTTTGATCAGCTATTTTAAATTCAATACGAATTATTTCTTTTTTATAAGTTTTAACTATTTGTAGAATTTGGTCTAAATATCTAGATGTTATCCAATCTCTTATAAACCGAGTTGGAACTGTTAATAGAATATAATTATTAAACTCTTCAATAAAACTGATCTTTTTTAACCAGCTTTCATATACTTCTGATCCTAATTTTTCTTTCATTTGAGATTGGATAGCACTCCAATGAAGAGTTTCATTTTTTAAACTATCTAAATTTTTATTAATATTACTATTACTCATAACTTTCAGGAAGATAATCAGTTAAGACCATATAAGGGTGTTTGCAAGAAATAATTTTTTATAATTAAAAAAAAATGTAATCTAGGATTGTGTAAAAATTTTAAAATTTAAAAAAATTCTTTGACAATATTTTTTTTTGTGTATCACTGTTTAAAAAAAATATTTTTCAATTTTATTAAAAAAAAAAATTACTTATTCTAAATATTGTAAGTAAAATTATGTGATCCATACATAATGCGTATGCTATAAGTTGAATCAACTATAGGTATAAGAAATTATATTAATGCTATTTTTTTAGTAATTCTTGAAACGTTTCTTGAGGCGTTTTGTTTTTTTATAATACCAGTTTTAGCAATTTTCATAAGCTCTGAATTCAATTTAGGCAAGAATTTTAACGCTTCATCTTTCTTTTTACCTTCAACTAGAAGGTTCATTTTTTTAAGAGCGTTTCGATATCTACTTTTTCTTGCTTTATTTACAGCAGTTTGCTTAGAAACTCTTCTAATTCTTTTAATAGCTGATTTAGTGTTTGCCATGTGCGCAGGGGTATAACTTGAGAATTTATATCGGTCAATCAAAAAATTGTTTATTTTTGACAAGTATTACAAAAGAAAGTTGATCTATTTGAAATCATTCTTTTTATAATTATTCCTTCACAGCCTTTTCTTTTACAGTTAAGACCCTCACGCCCATAAACTTTAAATTTATCCTGAAAGCCTCCTTTGTTTCCGTCAGTATTTTTAAAATCTCTAATACTTGAGCCACCATCTTTAATTGCTTTTTGGAGTACTGTTTTAGAACTTGAAATAATTCGACTACATTGATCTTCTTTTAATAATCTTATTTTTTTATCAGGATTAACTTTGCTAAGAAATAATATTTCATTAGCATATATATTTCCGATACCAGAAACAAATTTTTGATCAATTATAAGATCTTTAATCTTTCTATTTTTCTTAATTATAAACTTTTTAAAGAAACTTAAATTAAATTTTTTATCAAATGGCTCTGGTCCTAAATGTAAAAATCTTTTTTTTAAGTCAAAATTATTTTTAATCATCTGAAAAAAGCCAAATCTTCTTGGATCGTTATAAACAATTCTAAACTTATCAAAAATAATTTCTATATGGTTATGTTTTTTCGGTAACAGTGGAGAATTATAAAAACTTAGGTTTGTCAAACTACTTTTGAAATTGTCTCTAATTAAATGAATAGTACCCGACATTCCTAAATGAATTATACAAAAATCGCCTTTATAGAAGTTAATAATTAAGTATTTTGAAAACCTAGAAACTTTACTAACTTTTTTGTTTTCTAATTTTTTTTTAAAATTAATTGGTATTTTTATTCTTAAATTCCTATTTCTTATAATAACTTTTTTAACCTTTTTTTGACGAATTTTTTTATCTAAGGATTGTCTTACTATTTCTACTTCTGGTAATTCTGGCATTTAATACTATATTGATTATAAAAAATTATTTATGCAACAATATCTTCAAAATCAAAAAGGGCTAGTTCAAAGTGTATTCGATCGGGTTTACGATAAATATGACTTGATGAATGATTTTATGTCTATGGGAATTCATAGAATTTGGAAAAAAAATTTAATTAATATGATGAACCCATCTACTAAAAGTAATTTAATTGATGTTGCTTGTGGTACTGGTGATATTGGAAAATTATTTTTAGATAATACAAGAAAAAATTTATCAATCACATGTGTTGATCCAAACAAAGGTATGATTTCTAAAGGAAAAGAAAAATTGCATAATTATAAAAATATCGATTGGAAAGTTGCTACAGCAGAAAAATTGCCAGTGCAAGATAATACATTTGATTTTTATACTATTAGCTTTGGTCTGAGAAATACCAAAAATATCAACAAAACTTTAACAGAGGCTTATAGAGTTTTAAAACCTGGAGGTCGATTTTTATGTCTAGAATTTTCAAAAATACAAAATTCTAATTTAGATTTTATTTATAAAAATTATTCAAAATTAATCCCTTTAATAGCAAATTTTGTTGTAGGAGAAAAAGAACCATATGAATATTTAATTAAAAGTATTGAAAACTTTGTTAATCAAGAAGAATTGATTTCTCTCATGGAAGAAAACAGCTTTAAAAAATGTTTATACCGTAATTTATCTGGAGGAGTTGTATCAATTCATAGTGGTTGGAAATTTTAATGATAAAAAAACTAATTACTTTATTAAAGCTAGGTAGAAAAATTGCAAAATCAGACTTACTTAAGATCACTTCAAAATTTCAGGAACCACCTATTTTTATAAAAGTTTTATTTAAAATATTATCTTTTTCTTTTTCAAAAAATCAGCAAGTAAACATTGAGCAAGATGAAGGTGAAAGATTATCAAATTCCTTTCAGTCAATGGGTACAACTTTTATTAAACTTGGACAATTTCTCGCAACAAGACCAGATATAATAGGAAATGAATTGTCAACAAAGTTAGAAAACTTACAAGATAAACTGCCTCCCTTTTCAATTCATCAAGCTAAAGAAATAATTAGAAAAGATCTTGGTGAAGAAACTTTTAATTCAATCATAAATTTAAGTGAGCCTGTAGCTGCCGCCTCTATAGCTCAGGTTCATAAAGCTCAAATAAATGACAATGGAACAATAAAAGATGTTGCTATTAAAATTTTAAGACCAAATATTAAAAAAATTTTTAATGAAGAAATCGATGCAATTATGTTGTTTGCTTTTTTAATTGAATCATTAATTAAAAAATCAAAAAGATTAAAACTTGTAGAAGTTGTTTTTTTACTTAAAGAAATAACTAACTTAGAAATGGATCTAAGATTTGAAGCTGCAGCAGCCAATGAATATGCTGAAAATACTAAAAATGATGTAGGATTTAGAGTTCCTCAAATTTATTGGAATTTTACAAGTGAACAAGTAATGACTTTAGACTGGGTTGATGGTGTTTCAATTAGAGAAACCGAAGAACTAAAAAAACAAAATATAAATACAAATAAAATCGCTGAGGATGTCATTCAGCACTTCTTAAGACATGCTGTAAGAGACGGTTTTTTTCATGCCGATATGCATCAAGGAAATATTTTTGTAGATTCAAATGGCCAAATTGTTCCTATTGATTTTGGAATAATGGGTCGATTAGATAAAATGAGTAAAAGATTCTTAGCAGAAATTTTATTTGGATTTATTCAAAGAGATTATAAAAAAGTTGCTGAAGTACATTTAATCGCTGGTTTAGTGCCAAAAGAAGTACCTATTGATGACTTGGCTCAAGCATTAAGGTCCATAGGAGAACCAATTTTTGGTCAAGCAGTTAAAGATATTTCTGGAGGAAAGCTACTCAAACAACTATTTGATGTGACTGAAAAATTTAATATGCCAACACAACCACAATTATTAATGTTACAGAAAACAATGGTTGTTGTTGAAGGCGTAGCAAGAAAACTTAATCCAAACACGAACATTTGGATAACATCAAAACCAGTTTTGGAAAATTGGTTAAAAGAAACAAAAGATCCTTTGAATACAATTAATGAAACACTTCAAAATACATCTGAAGTAATTAAACGTTTGCCTGAATTCCCTGAAATCATGGATAAAGCAAATCAAGCATTAACATATTTAGCAAGTGGACAAATTCCTCAAAATTCAAACTCGTATACAGCTTTGAATAATACAAAATCTGAAATGGTTGCTTTTAGAAATCAATCAGTGATTGGAATATTAATTGTTGTAATTATTGGTCTATTAGTATTTTAATTTACCTGATGAAAAACTTAAAAGATAAAAAAATATTGTTGGTTATATGTGGTGGAATTTCTGCGTTCAAGAGTCTTGAGGCTATTAGAATTTTAAAAAAAGTTGGTTGTGAACTAAAAACAATTTTAACAAAAAGCTCTAAAGAGTTTGTAACACCATTATCAATTACATCTCTATCACAGGGTAAAGTTTATGATGATTTATTCAGCATTGAAAATGAAGGTGAAATGGATCACATTAATTTATCTAGGTGGGCAGATTTAATTCTGGTTGTACCAGCTACAGCGAATACGATTTCAAAACTTGCAAAAGGATCTTCTGAAGATTTAGCATCAACAGTAATTTTAGCATCAAATAAACCTATTTTTTTAGTTCCAGCAATGAATGTCAGAATGTGGGAACATCCATCTACCAAAGAAAATTTGGATATTTTAAAGAATTATTCATACAAGATTATAGGCCCTGAAATTGGAGAAATGGCTTGTGGAGAATATGGTGAAGGAAAAATGACTGAACCAGTTGATATCGTAAATAGAATTGATGATTATCTTTTTACTATTAAGAAAAATAACAAACTAAAAGCCTTAGTTACAGCTGGGCCAACTAAAGAATATATTGATCCTGTCAGATTTATTACAAACAAATCTAGTGGAAAACAAGGATATGAATTAGCTAAATCATTATCAAGAAATGGCTTTCAGACAACATTAATATCAGGACCGACAAATTTAAAAATTAATGAAGAAATTAAACTTATTAAAGTGGAGACTGCTGAACAAATGTTTAAAGAGACACAAAAAAATTTGCCAGTTGATGTTGCTATCTTTTCTGCTGCAGTAGCTGATTTTAAAGTTGTTGAAAAAAAAAATTTAAAAATAAAAAAGAAAGATGAATTGACTATCAGGCTAGAAAAAAATATTGATATTTTAAATTATGTTTCAAATCACAATTCAATGAGACCAAAATTAGTTATTGGTTTTGCAGCAGAAACTAATAATTTAGAGAATAATGCAATTGAAAAATTAAAGAATAAAAATTGTGATATGATTATTGCTAATGATATTTCAAAGCATAATATAGGATTTGATTCAGACTTTAATGAAGTTACTATTTTTTACAGAGATAATAAAAAAGAAAAATTATTTGCAAAAAATAAATCCCTTATTTCAGAAGAGATAGTTCAAAGAGTAAATAGTCAATTAAATTAATGGTTAAAGTATTAATCAAAAAATTATTTCCAGAAGTTCAATTACCATCGTATAAAACGTCAGGAGCGTCTGGAATGGATTTAATGGCCTTCATCAAATCCTCTATAACAATTAAACCTAAAACTTCTTATTTAATACCAACAGGTTTATCAGTGGCTTTTTCTGAAGATTATGAGGTTCAAATAAGACCGAGATCAGGACTGGCAGCTAAAAATAATATAAGTGTGTTGAATACACCTGGGACAATAGACAGTGATTATAGAGGTGAAATTAAAGTTATAATTTATAATCATGGAAATAAAGATTTTCCTGTTAATAATGGAGACAGAATAGCACAAATGATTTTAACACCTGTTGTTAAAATGGAACTAGAAGAAGCCAATGATTTACCTGAAACAATAAGAGGAGAAGGTGGATTTGGTTCAACAGGTAAATGAATTTAACGTTAAATAAAAAACAAATTGAAAGATTTTCAAGACAAATCATTCTAAAAGACGTTGGTGCAATAGGTCAAAAAAAAATTATTAAATCAAAAGTGTTAATTATTGGTATGGGGGGTTTAGGATGTCCTGTTGCTGAATTTTTAACAAGAGCAGGTGTTGGTTCAATAGGAATAATTGATTCTGATAATGTTGATTTATCAAATATTCACCGACAAAGCCTTTATGATATTAACGACTTAAAAAAATCTAAAGTAGTAGCTGCAAAAAAAAAATTAAAAAAAATTAATTCTGGAATTAAGGTAAGAAGTTATAAAATAAGACTAAATAAAATCAATTATAACAAAATTATTAAAGAATATGATTATATTGTAGATGGTTCAGATAATTTTAAAACTAAATTTTTAATAAATGATTTTTGCAAAGTTTCAAAAAAATTTTTAGTATCTGGGGCTATCAGCAAATTTGATGGGCATGTGTTTACTTTTGATTTTAAAAATAAAAATACCCCATGTATTAGAAGTTTTTTTCAAGAAAATAAAATTTCAGACGATATATTAAATTGTGAATATGAAGGAATTTTGGGAACTGTAGCAGGTATTATTGGAACTATTCAAGCCAACGAAATTTTAAAAAAAATTTTAAATATCGGTAAAAATTTAAATGGTTATATTTTAATTTTAGATTTATTAAATTTAAATTTTAGAAAAGTTAAATTGAATAAAATCAATAATGATTAAAAAAATTCTATTATTTTTTTTTTGCTTGTTCTTTTTTTCGATAGCTACTGCAGAAGATATCTTTCTATCTTTAAAAAAGAACAAAGTTAATGTTAGATATGGTCCAAGTCTTGATTCTCCCATAAAATATATTTATAAAAAAATAAATTTACCCATTAAACAAATAGATAAAAAAGAAAATTTTAGAAGAATAATTGATCACAAAAAAAATAGCGGTTGGATACATATATCTCAATTGAAAAAAATAAATTCGGTAATTCCTCTTAAAGATAAGATTTTATTTAAAAAACCCTCTAATTTTTCAAAGCCACTAGCAAAAATAAAAAAGGGGAAAGTACTCATAGTTCAAAAATGTGAAGAAAAATGGTGTAAAATAAAAACTGAAAAATTTAAAGGTTGGATAAAAAATAAAGATATATGGGGGTTAAATTAATTAACCTTTTTATTATCTCTTGTAAAAAAATGGACTAAATTATTTTTGTTGAGCACAAATATCTTTGACAACAGGTGTGTTAGCACATTCTCCACATTTTGTTTTTTGTACAATGCAACCATCATCAAGAACCTCAACATCAACAACTTTATCACATTTTGAGCAAGTTGAAGAAATTGTTAATCCACATTTTTTACAATTATAGTTTTCTATTTGCATAAATCTTAAATTAAATGTGAAAAAAAAACATTCAAGAAAAAACAGTGAGAACAATTATCATTAGCACTTTTTTTTTGCGAATGATTATTATTATTGCATTTTATTTTGAAAAAATTATTTGTATTTTTTGAGTTATATAAATTTTTATTTTTTTGATTTACTTGCCCACCATTTATCTAAAATAAAATACCAAATAGAATTTGCTATTGGTTCAACTATAGCATCTGTTAATGCTACTGCAAAAGACACATCTGCAACCAACATTAAAACTGAAATAGCAATTAAAAAATGACCAATCGTGTAGACGATTGTTCTTAAAATTGAACCTTTATTATTCTTATAAATGCTTGCAGTTGCGTTAAAGATACCTGATGTTATTTCCATGTATTTTTAAATGGACTGTCTAACACACATGCAACTAAGTGAATTCTAGCTTGTTCACCACCATTAAAAAAGTTGTGATACTTAGTATTATTAGTTATCCATACCTTTCCATCAGCAGGAAGATGTTTGGCAACATTTTCTATCACCATTGAACAACCTTTATTTGTTATAATTGGTACATGAAGTCTACATTCAGGATCTTTATGCCAGCTTAAAGTTGACCTAGGTTCTTTTAATAATAATCTTACTCTTCCCAATTTAAATCTTTCTTTTAAAGTTTCAAAAACCTCTTTAAAATATGTTTTTTCAAATTCAGGAACGAGCTGAGTATATTTAGACTCGTCTATATCAATATCCCTGGAAACTTCTTTCCCTGTGTCGTCTGCTATAGTCCAGTATTTACCTCTTATATTGTTTCCAGTAATTGAGCTTTCATCATTTGGGATTTGGTTTATTGGAATTGCACCAAAATGAGTAACATCTGGAGAATTAAATTTTTTATTTTCTAATATCTTATCTAAATCTTCTCTCAGTTTAAAAATATCAAAATTAAGATTTGGAACTTCATAAAAATCTTCAAAATTTGCTGTTGTCATTATATTTTATCTCACTTTTTTGCTTTAATTTAATTTTAAGTCAAATCTATCTGCATTCATCACTTTTACCCATGCTGAGATAAAATCTTTAATAAATTTATCTTTTGAGTCTTCACATGCATAAACTTCTGCTAAAGCTCTTAATTGTGAATTTGAACCAAAAATAAGATCAACTCTAGAACCTTTCCATTTTGTTTTTTTCGTCTTTCTGTCTATTCCAACAAATGTTTGCTCGGATTTATCAGTTTCTTTCCATGTTGTATTCATATCTAATAAATTTGTGAAATAATCATTCGTTAATACACCAGGTTTTTTTGTGAAAACTCCATGTATTGAATTATCAAAATTAGTATCTAAAACTCGCATTCCACCAATTAATACTGTCATTTCTGGAGCAGTAAGACCCATTAATTGTGCTTTATCAATTAGCTTTTCTTCAGCTGATACAATTGATTTAGCACCATTTAGATAATTTCTAAAACCATCTGCTTGAGGTTCTAATAATCCAAATGAATTCACATCTGTTTGGTCTTGTCTTGCATCTCCTCTACCAGGAGAAAATGGAACATTTACTTTATGTCCAGCTTTTTTAGCAGCCGTTTCAACTCCCACTCCTCCAGCTAAAACAATTAAATCAGCCATTGAAACTGTTTTCTTTTTATTATCAAATTGTTTCTTAATTTTCTTTAACGTTGAGATAACTTTTGAGAGATTAGAAGGATTATTAACTTTCCAATTTTTTTGTGGCTCTAACATTATTCGTGCTCCATTAGCACCACCTCTTTTGTCAGAACCTCTAAAAGTTGAGGCTGAAGCCCAAGCAGTAGAAACTACATCAGAAACTGATAGTTTAGATTTTGATATTTTTGATCTTAAATCATTAATATCTTTTGATTTTAATTTATATTTTGGTTTATCAATTGGATCTTGCCAAATTAATTGTTCTTTAGGAACATCGCTCCCAAGATAACAAACTCTTGGCCCCATATCCCTGTGAGTTAGTTTAAACCACGCCCTAGCAAATGCGTCATGAAATTCTTTTGGATTTTTATGAAAATGTTTTGTAATAGGCCCATAACTTGGATCAACTTTCATAGAAATATC
>JBJLDI010000001.1:0-20351 GCA_045567235.1 Candidatus Pelagibacter sp. | reverse complement strand
TTGACTTTTTTATCTTTGATTTTTTTAATTAAAGTCATAAAAATACCTATTATTCAGTCGGAACTTTTAATACATAATATAGAGATTACAATTTTTTTATGGATATAGAGATCAAAAAATCAACAAAACCAATAAAATATAATGATGCTTTAACTCAACTTGAAGCTAGATCAAAATTGGTTAGTAAAAATGAAGACAAAGAACTTATATGGATATTGGAACATGAACCTATCTTTACAGCAGGTACAAGCTATTCTAAAAATGATATTATTGATAAATCAATAAATATTTATGAAACAAATCGTGGGGGCAAAATTACCTATCATGGACCAGGTCAATTAATGTTTTATTTTGTTATTGATCTAAGAAATAGAAAAAAAGATGTAAGAAAATTTATTTCAGTTATTGAAAATTCAATTATAGAAACTTTAAGGGGATTTAATATAGAATGTCATGCTGATAGAGAAAAATATTGGTATTTGGTTTAATAATAAAGGCAAAATAGAAAAAGTTGCTGCAATAGGTGTTAGAGTTAGCAAATGGATTGCCTATCATGGTTTTTGTTTAAAATATAAAAAATGATCTAGAGCCATATAAAAAAATAATACCTTGCGGTATTTCTGACAAAAAAGTTACTAATTTAACAAAAATTTCTAAATTAAAATTTCATAAAATTGAAGAAATATTAATTAATAACTTTATTTCAAATCTGAAAAATTTAAACGTTTAGCTTTTAATAATTTTTTAAAATATTCTGGTAATAGTGCGGTATAAGTATGTTTTACTTCATTGATCATAAATCTTATTTGATATGAATGTAACATTAAGTTTTTATTAAGACCTTTACTTGAATTAGAAAGTTTGTATTTTAGATCGCCAAATATTGGTTGTCCTATTGCGTACAATTGTTTTCGTAACTGATGTTTTCTTCCTGTAATAGGTTTTAACTCAATTAAACTTGCTTCAGAATTCTTGTCAATTACCCTATATAATGTTTTGGCTTTTTCTATTATTTTTTTTTTACCATCATATCTTACTAAATCACCATTCCATTCACCTGAGTTTCTTTCAAGCTCACCATGACATACAGCTAAGTAGGTTTTATGAACTTTACGTAATCTGAACAAAGAAGTAAGTAATTGAGCGCTTTCTCTTGTTTTTGCCATTATAAAAACTCCAGAGGTATCTTTATCAAGTCTATGAACAGAGTAAGGTTTGGTATCTTTGAAGATTTCACTTTTAGCAAATATATCTACAAGATTTTTTTTAGATTTAGTGCCACCTTGCACAGAAATACCAGAACTTTTATTTAAAACAATAAAGCTATCGTTATTATCGATAATTTGATTTTCATTCGACTTAATAATTTCTTTTGAAGGTTCAAATTTAACTTTTTTTTGAATTAATGAGTCTTTAAATTCTAAATTAAATAAATCGATTTGATCATTAATTTTGACCTTTTGTGAACTTTTAATTTTTTTTTTATTTAATTTAATTTTTCCCGCTCTAAGATTTTTTTCAATTAAGCTTTGAGGAATTTTTCCTAATATATATCTAATAAATCGATCAACACGCATATTCTTACACGTTGAATCAACGATGTATGACTTTTTCATAATTTAAGAATTATGCTGTTGTTGTCTTTTTTTCTTCAGCTTTCGGTGTTTCTTTGGATGAATCTTTCTTTTTTTTATCAACTCTTTTAGCTTCTAAATCTCTATCCACAAATTCAATAATTGCCATCGGGGCATTATCACCATATCTAAAACCAGCTTTTATAATGCGTGTGTATCCGCCATTTCTTTTTTCATATCTTTTTGACAACGTTTTTTTTACTTTATTAGCTGCTTTTAAGTCTTGTAATTTTGAAACTAACATTTTAGTTGTTTGCAAAGTTTCTTTTTTACCAAGAGTGATGATCTTATCTGCTTGAGGTTTCAAAAATTTAGCTTTTGGTAAAGTCGTTTTAATCTGCTCGTATTTAATTAATGAATTAAGCATGTTTTTTAAAAGCGCTTTACGATGTTCAGAAGTTCTATTTAACTTCTTATTTGCCATTCCATGTCTCATTAGATAGTTTCCTCTAATTTTTTAGACATTTCTGCAATATTATCTGGTGGCCAGTTAGGTATTTCCATACCTAAATATAAAGACATACCAGTTAACACCTCTTTAATCTCATTAAGTGATTTTCTACCAAAATTTGGTGTTCTCAACATTTCTCCTTCAGATTTTTGAACAAGATCACCGATATAGATGATGTTATCATTTTTAAGACAATTCATTGATCTTACTGACAATTCTAACTCGTCCACTTTTCTTAAAAGATTTTTATTAAATTCGGGTTCAGTTGAGACTTCTTTTACTGGTGCCTCTACAGGTTCATCAAAATTAATAAACATTTTGAGTTGATCTTGAAATATTCGTGCAGAATATGCGACAGCGTCCTCTGCCGAAATAGAGCCATTAGTTTCAACTTCCATTATAAGTTTATCATAATCAAGCGCTTTACCTTCTCTTGCTGTGCTTATTGAAAATGAAACTTTTTTAACAGGACTATATAATGAGTCTATTGCTATTAATCCTAAAGGTGGCTCCTCTGGCTTATTTAAATCTGCTGGAACGTAACCCTTTCCTGTATTAACATTCATCTCCATATGAAAATTTGTGTTTTCATCTAGGTTGCATATTACTAAATCAGGATTTAATATTTCAACGTCAGCAACAGAAGTTATGTCTGATGCTTTTATTTCACCTGGTCCTTTTGCATCTAAGATTAATTTTTTTGTACCCTCTGCAGAGGATTTTAATGCTAGTGATTTTACATTCAGAACAATGTCTGTAACATCTTCTCTTACACCCTTAATTGAGGTGAATTCATGTAACACTCCATCTATTTGTATTGATGTAACTGCTGCACCTCTAATTGAAGATAATAATATTCTTCTTAAAGAATTACCTAATGTTAAGCCATAGCCCTTTTCTAAAGGTTCTGCTATAATTTTAGCGTAAGAAAGGTCATCGCTTATTTTAACATCAAGTTTTGCTGGCTTGATTAACGATTTCCAATTTTTTACATTAACATCTAAAGTTTCCATTAAACTCTCCTTTTTTTTGGTGGACGCGTACCATTATGAGGCATTGGCGTTGTATCTTTAATTGATAAAATTTTAAATCCTCTAGCTTGTAAAGCTCTTAAAGCTGTTTCTCTACCTGATCCAGGTCCCTTAACTTCTACAGATAAAGTTTTCATTCCAAAATCTAAAGCTTTAGAAGCAGCAGCATCTGCAGCAATTTGAGCTGCATAGGGGGTGGATTTTCTAGATCCTTTGAAACCTTTTTGCCCTGCAGAAGCCCAAGATATTACATTACCATTTGTGTCTGCAATTGAAATAATTGTATTATTAAATGTAGATTGAACGTAAGCAATTCCATTCAAAATATTTTTTTTAACTTTCTTTTTTTTTGAATAAGTACTTTTACTTATTTTCTTAGAAGATTTTTCAACCTTTTGATTTTTATCTTCAACTTTATCTGCTTTAACCATTTTTATTTTTTTAGTGGGGTTAATTTTTTACCTGCGATAGCTATAGCTTTACCTTTTCTTGTTCTAGCATTACATCTGGTTCTTTGTCCTCTTACTGGTAATTTCTTTCTGTGTCTTGAGCCTCTATAGCAAGCAAGATCTATTAATCTTTTGATGCTTAATGAATAATCTCTTCTTAAATCCCCTTCAACTTTAAAATTTTGATCTATATATTCTCTAATTTTTAAAATCTCCTCATCAGTTAAATCGTTAACTCTTTTTTCTTTAGGTATTTCAAGAGATTTACAAATTTGATGAGAAAATTTATCACCAATACCATAAATGTAAGTTAAGCCTATGTGAACAAGCTTATTTTGTGGAATGTTAATACCTGCGATCCGAGCCATATATTATGTGATAAATTTGAGCCTTTTATATAAGAAGATCTTTTAAAGTCAATGTCTTAAACATTGATAAAAGTGTCGATTTTCCTAGTTATTTCATCTATTTCAATAGCACCATCAATCTCATGAAAATTTGGTTTTTTAGAGTAGAAATCTAAGACTGGTTTAGTAGTTTCCATATAAGTATCATACCTTCTTACAATAGTATTTAGCTCATCATCAGATCTTTTCTCTATAATTTTTCTTTTTTCAATTCTCTCTATTATTGTTTCTTTGTCCACATTAAGAAAAAAAATGTAATCTATTTTTTGATTTGAATCATTCAATAATAAACTTAAATTTTTAGCCTGATTAATTGATCTTGGGTATCCATCAAATATTAATTTATCTTTTTTTTGAGGATCAAATAATATTTTTTTTATTAGGCTATTAACAATTTCATCACTTACAAATTTTCCATCATTCATATCGCTAATTATAATTTTTCCAATATCAGTATCTTTTTTAATTTCATCTCTCAACATTTCACCAGTTGAAATTTGAAAACCATTAATTTTTTTAACTAAATGTTTAGCTTGAGTACCTTTTCCTGCACCAGGGGGACCAAATAAAATAATATTCACTTAAATTATCTTCCAAATTTTGTCTTTTTAATTAATTGTTCATACTGTGAACTCATAAGTCTAGTTTGAATTTGTGTTACAGTATCTATTGCGACAACAACAACTATCAAAATAGAAGCACCACCTAAATAAAATGGAATTGGGTAATTTGCAATCAAAAATTCAGGCATTAAACAAACTAAAGTTAAATATAGAGCTCCTATGGTCGTTAATCTTGTAAGAATATTTTCTATATATATAGCTGTACTTTCGCCCGGTCTAATTCCAGGAACAAAACCACCATATTTTCTTAAATTCTCTGCTGTCTCCGTTGGGTTAAAAGTAATGGAGGTATAAAAAAAAGTGAAAAAAATGATTCCTGAACCATAAAGCAACATATAAAGTGGCTGACCTTGTGTAAAAAATGAGCTTAAGTTTAAAAAAGTTTCATTATCAGAAAAATTGAAATTAGAAAAAGTAACCGGCAATAACAATAATGCTGATGCAAAAATTGCTGGAATTACACCTGCTTGATTAATTTTTAAAGGTAAATGAGATGACTCACCACCATACATCTTGTTACCCATTTGTCTTTTGGGATAATTGATTAATATTTTTCTTAGTGCTCTTTCCATAAAAACTATAAAAAGTATTGTAGCTATTAATAATATAAATAAAGATAAAATCATAATTGTAGAAACAGCTCCAGTTCTACCAAGTTCAAAAGTTGTAACTAGGGCTCTAGGTATTTCGGCTACAATTCCAGCAAAAATAATTAAAGATATTCCGTTTCCAATACCTCTTTGAGTAATTTGTTCACCAAGCCACATTAAAAATAAAGTACCAGCTACAATTGTTGTTACTGTAGAGATTTTAAAAAATAAACCAGGATTAATGACTAAATTAGATGAAGATTCTAAACCAATTGCTAGACCATAACCTTGAACTGTAGCTAGTAATACAGTTCCATATCTTGTTATTTGAGTTATTTTGGCTCTACCTGTTTCTCCTTGTGATTTAAGATTTTTGAAATAATCGGATACACCAGTCATTAATTGAACTATGATTGATGACGAAATATAAGGCATAATACCTAAAGCAAAAATTGCCATTCTACTTACTGCTCCACCAGCAAAAACATTAAACATTCCAAGTAATCCTTTTTGATTACCATCCATTAAAATTTTTAGCTGTTCAGGATCAATACCAGGTAAAGGAACAAATGTTCCAAATCTGTAAACAGCAAGTATACCTATAGTGAATAATATTCTATTTCTTAAATCATTTGAGGTAGAAGAAGCACTCATATTAAAATGATCTATTTTTTCAATTGGATTGATCCACCAATTTTTTCGAGTTTAGCAACCGCAGATTTTGAAGCTAAATTTGCTTCAATGTTAATTTTATCTTTTATTTCACCACTACCTAAGATTTTTAATTTAGATGAATTTTTATTTATAATTTTAAGTTTTTTTAACAAATCAGAATTTAAAATGTCTTTTGTATTAATAGTCTTCTTGTCTATAAATTTTTGAATTTTTTCTAAATTTAAAATTGCAATTTGGTCATTTGAAATTGGATTAAAGCCTCTTTTTGGTAAACGTCTATACAAAGGCATTTGACCACCTTCAAAACTTTTAATTGCTACACCTGATCTTGATTTTTGTCCTTTTACTCCTCTTCCACAAGTTTTACCCTTACCAGATCCAATACCTCTACCAACTCTAATTTTAGATTTATTAATTTTTTCTCTATTATTTAGTAATGTAGTCATTAGCCTCTTTTTTCAATTATTTCAGAAATCTTTTTGTTTCTTATTGCTGAAATTTGTTTTGGTGAATTTTGTTTTAATAATGCTTTTAAGGTAGCTCTTATGACATTGTGGGCGTTTGAAGTTCCCATAGATTTAGCAACTATGTCCTTTACACCTAAAACTTCGCAGACAGCTCTAACCGGACCTCCTGCAATAATACCTGTTCCTTTTGAAGCGGCTCTTAAAACAATTTTTCCAGATCCATCTTTAGCTTTTACATCATGATGGATTGTTCTTCCTTCTCTTAAAGGAATGTGTGTAAGTTTTCTTCTTGCCATTTCATTAGCTTTTTTAATTGCATCAGGAACTTGTTTTGCTTTTGCGTGTGCTATTCCAATTTTTCCAGCTTGATTACCAACTACTACTAAAGCAGAAAAACCAAATCTTCTTCCACCTTTAACAACTTTAGTAATTCTGTTAATGTGAACAAGTTTTTCTAATATATCATCAGTTTTTTTATCTTTATTATTATCCATAGTTAAAAATCCATTCCATTTTTACGTAAAGTTTCAGCAAATATCTTTACACGACCATGATATTTGTAAATACCTCGGTCAAAAAATATTTTAGTTATCTTTTTTTCTTGCGCTTTTTTTGCTAATTTTTCAGCTACAATTTTAGAAAGTTCTGTTTTATTTACTTTAGATCTTGATTTAATATCTTTTTCTACAGAAGAAGCAGACAATAATGTCGTATTTTTACTATCATCAATAATTTGAGCAGATATATTTTTAGCAGATCTAGAGATGCATAATCTAAATCTTTCTTTTGAAGAAACTTTTTTAACTTTATTAGTTACTCTAAATTTTTTTCTTATACTTGTAGTTAACTTCATTATTTTTTCTTTCCTTCTTTTTTAGGAACATATTGTCCTTTTTCTCTAATTCCCTTACCCTTATAAGGTTCAATTTTTCTAAAAGTTTTAATTTTTGATACAACTTCACCAACTTGTTGTTTATCAGAGCCAGAAATTTTTAAAGTAGTTTGTTTTTCAACTGCAATTTTAATGCCCTCTGGAATATCAAAATTAATATCGTGACTATAGCCTAATTGCAAATTTAGTAGATTTCCCTTTAAAGCTGCTCTGTAACCAACACCAACTAATTCTAAAGTTTTTTCATAACCAGAACTTGAGCCAATAACTGCGTTATTTATTAAACTTCTTTTCATGCCCCAAATACGTTTTGTATTTTGATCAATTTTTTTTGGTTTAATTAATATTTCTTTTCCCTCTTTAATTTCTAAATTGAATATATCTAAATCTATGTCTAAAGATTTTTTACCAAGTGGTCCTTCAATATTTAATATATTTCCTGCTAGAACAACTTTAACTTTATCAGGTATAGTAATATTTATTTTTCCAATTTTAGACATAATTAAAATACCTTACAAATTATTTCGCCACCAACTTTTTGTTTTCTTGCATCCATATCTGTCATTACGCCTTTCGGTGTAGATATAATTGCTATGCCTAAACCATTGTTAATTTTTGGCAAACCGTTAGCACTTGAAAAAATTCTTCTTCCAGGTTTAGATACTCTTTCAAAATTACTTATAACCGGATTTCCTGAGTGGTACTTAAGTTCAAGTGATAGAACAGCTTTTTTTTCTTCACTTGCTATTTTAAAATCTTTTATAAAACCCTCATTTTTCAAAATATCTGCTATCTTAGCTTTAAAATTTGATGATGGTAGTTCAACTTTTTTATGATTTCTAGCTTGTGCATTTTTTACTCTTGCTATCATATCTCCAATTGGATCACTTAAACTCATATTTTCCTTTCTACCAGCTTGACTTAGTCATGCCTGGAATTAATCCAGCCAAACCTAAGTCTCTTAAGGCTATTCTTGATATTTTTAATTTTCTGTAAACACCATGTGGTCTTCCTGTAATTTTACATCTATTCATAACTCTACTTTTAGCTGAATTTCTTGGCATTTTAGAAAGTTTTTGTTGTGCTTTAAATCTTTCTTCTAAAGATAATTTTTTATTCATTATTATCTTCTTTAAAGATTGTCTCTTTTTATAAAGCTTGTCTGAAAGTTTAATTCTATTATTATTTTTATTTATTGCACTCAACTTAGCCATTTTTAATTATCTCCTTTTTTGATAAATGGAAAATTCATTTTTTCTAATAAAGCTAAACTATGATCTTTATTAATAGCTTTAATAACAATTATTACATCAATCCCTCTTACTTTATCTGCTCTTTCAAAACTTACTTCAGGAAATATGATGTGTTCTTTGATTCCAAAAGTGTAATTTCCAAATTTATCAAACCCTTTAGTAGATAAACCTCTAAAGTCTTTAATTCTTGGTAGCGCTATATTTACAAGTCTATCTATAAATTCATACATTTTATTTTTTCTTAATGTGACTTTCAGACCAGCATTAGAACCTTTTCTAGTTTTAAAATTTGCTACTGATTTTTTAAACTTTGTAACTACTGGTTTTTGGCCAGTAATTTTTGCTAAATCTTCTTCGCTTGCTTTTAATATTTTACTGTCAGCCCCATCTAAGCCAAGACCCATGTTTAATACTACTTTTTCAATTTCTGGTGTCATATAAAGATTTTTTAAACCAAGGCTATCTTTTAAAGCTGGTTGAATATCTTTTTTGTATATTTCTTTTAATCTAGGGTTCATTATTTTTTAGCTGTTTCTTTTTTGGTTTTTTTATCAATAATTAAACTTAGGTTTGATATATGGATAAAGTTTTCTTTTGAGACTATTCCACCTTTTTTTTCTTTTGTAGTTTTAACATGTTTTTTAACCATATTCATTTCTTTAACTTTTGCTCTATTGTTAGCTCTATCAATCTCAATAACTTCACCTTCTTTTTTTTTGTCTTTACCAGTTAAAATTTTTACTTTTAATCCTTTTTTTATCATTTTATATAACCTCAGGTGCTAACGAAATAATTTTCATTTGACCTTTATTTCTTAACTCTCTAGTAACTGGTCCAAAAATTCTAGTTCCAACCGGTTCACCCTTATCGTCAACTAGAACGGCTGCGTTATTGTCAAATTTTACTTTGGATCCATCATCTCTATGAATTCCTTTTTTAACTCTAACTACTACCGCTTTATGCACAGTTCCTTTTTTAACTTTACCTTTTGGAATAGCTTCTTTGATAGCTATAACAATTGTATCTCCGATACTAGCGTATCTTCTTTTAGATCCACCTAATACCTTAATACATTCAATTTTTTTTGCTCCAGTATTATCAGCAACCATTAATTCTGTTTGTACTTGAATCATTACTTATTATTCTCCATTACTTGAAATTTTTTATTTTTAGAGAATGGCTTACTCTCTATAATTGAAACTTTGTCACCAGCTTTAAATTTATTATTCTCATCATGAGCATTATATTTTTTTCTTACTTTAATAACTTTCTTAAGCACTGGATGTGAAAATTTTCTTTCAACCATTACTGTTATTGTTTTATTTGGTTTATCACTTACTACAATTCCTGTTAAAATTTTTTTAGGCATTAATTTTTTCCTTTAATGAAGTTTTTAATCTTGCAATTGTTTTCTTAGTTTCACCAATTTTTGCAGGATTAGTTATTTGTGAGTTTATTTTTTGAAATCTGAAGTTAAATAAATCTTTTTTAAGTTTTTCGATATTTTTTAAAGTTTCGTCTTTAGATAATTTTTTAATTTCTTGTTTTTTCATTATGCAAATCTTTTAATAGTTTTTGTTTTAATTGGTAATTTTGCTGAAGCTTTATATAGGGCTTCTTTAGCAATTTGTTCAGAAACTCCATCTACTTCGAATAATATTCTTCCTGGTTTAACACGACATGCGTAAAATTCTGGACTTCCTTTACCTTTTCCCATTCTAACTTCGATTGGTTTTTTCGATACTGGTATATTTGGAAAAACTCTAGTCCACACCCTACCTTGTCTTTTCATATGTCTTGTTAAGGCAACTCTAGCTGCCTCTATTTGTTTTCCTGTCACTCTTTCAGGTGACATTGCTTTTAAAGCATATGCCCCATAATTAATAAAGTTCGCTCTAGAAGCTGTTCCGTGAATTCTTCCCTTGTGTGCCTTTCTCCATTTAGTTCTTACTGGCTGTAACATGCTATTCTTTTACCTCTTTTGGTGTAACTTTATTTGTTTCTTGACTAAATTCTTTTGCAAATACTTCCCCTTTATAAATCCATACTTTAATACCAATAATACCATAAGTAGTTAATGCTTCTGCTTCAGCATAATCAATATCAGCTCTTAATGTATGAGATGGAATGCTTCCATCTCTTAACCATTCTGTTCTTGCAATCTCGTTTCCTCCTAATCTTCCGCTACATGAGACTTTAATTCCTTTTGCACCTAGTCTGATACATGATTGCATAGCTCTTTTCATAGCTCTTCTGTAAGAAATCCTTTTTACTAGCTGTTGTGCAATATTTTCTGCTACAAGATAAGCATTAGTTTCAGGTTTTTTTACTTCTTTAATATTTAGTGTAACTTCATTTTTTGTAAATTTTGAAAGATTATTTTTAATCTTATCGATATCACTACCTTTTTTACCAATAACAAAACCAGGTCTAGAAGTATAAATTGTTACATAACATTTATTAGAAGTTCTCTCGATCATTACTTTAGAGACACCAGAATTAATAACATTTTTTTTAATGTATTCTCGAATTTTAAAATCTTCGATTAAATAATTTCCAAAATCCTTTTTCTTAGCAAACCAAACGGAGTCCCAACCTCTATTCACTCCTAATCTAAAACCTACTGGATTAACTTTTTGTCCCATGACTCTCCATTTTTTTAGCTTCTGATAATATTATAGTTACACTTGAATAAGGTTTAAGAATTGAAGCAGCTCTACCTTTTGCTCTTGGTCTAAATCTTTTCATAGTAATTTTTTTTCCGCAATAAGCCTCTTTTACAATCAAATTATCGATATCATATTGAAAGTTGTTTTCTGCATTAGCAACAGCTGAGCTTATTGTTTTTCTAATATCTTTTGTAATTCTTTTTTCTGAAAATTGTAAATCTCTAATTGCAATATCTACCTTTTTTCCAACAATACCCTTTAAAATCGGGTTAAGTTTTCTTACACTTGATCTTATATTATTATTTATAGACCTAACCAATTTCTCTTTACTGTTGTCTATTTTCTTTTTTTTACTCATAAATTACTTTTTATTTTCTGCTTCTGCAGGTTTAGCCTTTTTGTCTGCTGGCGTGTGACCAAAAAATGTCCTTGTTGGAGAAAATTCTCCTAATTTGTGACCAACCATATCTTCTGAGATAGTTATTGGGATAAATTTTTTTCCGTTATAAATTAAAAAACTTACTCCAACAAAATCTGGAAGTATCGTTGATTTACGTGACCAAGTCTTTATTGGAATTTTTTTTGGGTCTGATTTATATTTATCTACTTTTTTCATCAAACTTTCTTCAACAAAAGGACCTTTCCATACTGCTCTAGCCATTATTTTGTATCCTTCCTTTTGTTTCTTCTCTTAACAATAAATTTATCTGTTCTCTTATTATCTCTTGTTTTTAAACCTTTTGCTGACTGACCAGTAGGTGAAACTGGATGTCTACCTCCAGCTGATTTACCCTCACCACCACCATGTGGGTGGTCCACTGGGTTTTTTACTACACCTCTTGTATGTGGTTTTCTACCTAACCATCTAGATCTTCCAGCTTTTCCTATTTTAATATTTTTTTGATCAGGATTACTTAAGACACCGATGGTTGCCAATGATCTAGAGTCTATTTTTCTTACTTCGCCTGAAGCAAGCTTGATTAAGCTATAATTTCCGTCTAAACCACTTATTATTACTGATGCACCAGCAGATCTTGCTATTTTACCACCACCACCTGGTTGAATTTCAACATTGTGAATATTTATTCCAACAGGAATATCTTGAAGAGGCATACAATTGCCGACTTTAATTTCCTTTTTTGTTCCATTTTCAATTACATCACCAATTTTAATCTTTTGTGGTGCCAAATAATATGCGTGGGAGTTATCCTGAAATTTAACAAGCATTATATAACATGATCGATTTGGATCATATTCAATTCTTTCAACATTCGCCGGCATATCAAATTTTTTTCTATAAAAGTCAACATGGCGGTACATTTTTTTATGACCACCTGCTCTATTTACAGAAGTAATATGACCATTATTGTTTCTTCCTTTCATTGAATTTTTAGGTGAAACTAATGATTTAAAAGGTTTACCTTTCCATAGCCCGGCTCTATCAACCAAGATTGTTCCTCTTGTTGATTTTGTATATGGTTTAAAAGTTTTTAATGCCATTTATTAAACTCCAGTTGTTAGATCAATACTTTGACCTTTTTTTAAAGTTATAATTGCTTTTTTAAATCCAGAAACTTTAACTTTTTTACCTCTTGTCAATTTTGTTCTGTTTTGTTTATTAATAATATTTATTTTTGTAACATTCACTTTAAAAATTTTTTCAATATTAGTTTTTAAATTCTTTTTATTAGCACTTGCAGGGACTTTAAAAACTACTTTATTTTGCTCAGAAAGATTAGTAGTTTTTTCAGTGAGTAGTGGAGATAAAATTTTATCGTATAAATGTAATTTTTCCATTATGAATATCTCTTTTCTAATTCTTTAATTGAGCTTTCTGTAAATACTACTCTTTTGTACTTAACAATATCAAAAGCACTAAAATGATTAACATCTGTAACTTTTACATTTGGAATATTTCTTACTGATTTTTCTATTTTTTCTTTTGAGCTTTTATCTAAAATTATAATTGCATTGGTCATTTTAAATTTTTGAATTATTAAATTCATCTCTTTGGTTTTTTTAATTTCCTTATTAAAATCACTAAAAATTAACAAATCTTTATTAATATTTTTTTCTGTTATAATTGATGCAATACTTAATTTTTTTTCACTTTTGTTTAATTTTCTTTTTTTATAAGCTAACTCACCTTTTGGTCCATGGGCTATACCACCACCAACAAAAATTGGTGCTTTCCTACTAGCATGTCTAGCACCACCAGTTCCTTTTTGAGCATAAATTTTAGATGTTGGTCCTGAAACTTCGTTTTGTTGTTTTGTTTTAGCATGTCTGCCTTTATAATTTGCATTTGTTTTGTACAAAACACTATTGATCAATTTTGGATTAACTTTTGCAGAAAAAATTTTATCCAAAACTTCTATAGAGTCTTTTTTACCATCTAAATTTAATTTATCTAATTTCATTATTTTTTCTTTTTATCTGGTGTTTTTTTAGCTTCTTCAGCTAATTTAATTTTTTCATCAATTGTTAGTTTTTTAATATTTTTTACTGATTTTTTAACTAATATTTCAGAATTTTTTGATCCAGGTATTGACCCTTTTAAATAAAGTAATTCATTTTCAATATCAGTTTTAACTATTTCAATATTTAGCATTGTTCTAAGTTTATCACCCATGTGACCAGCCATTTTTTTTCCTTTAAAAACTTTTCCTGGATCTTGTCTTTGACCAGTTGAACCGTGCGATCTATGAGAAACAGATACTCCATGTGTGGCTCGTAATCCCCCAAAATTGTGCCTTTTCATAGCCCCAGCAAAACCTTTACCGATAGTTTTTGATCGAGTGTCTACAAATTTAATATCTTTAAATATTTCTAATCCAAATTCATTTCCCTCTTTAAAGTTTTCTGTATTTTCAATTCTAAATTCTTTTAGTTTTTTCTTAGCTTCTGTATTTTTCTTAGCAAAGAAGCCTTTCATTGCTTTTGTTAATTTTGAGTTTTTGATTTTGCCATACCCTAGTTGTACAGCTTTATAACCTCTTTTATCTTCTTCAATAACTTGAATAACTCTTGCTTTTTCCATTTTTAAAACAGTTACAGGAACTAGTTGACCAGTCTTATAAAACTCTCTAGTCATTCCAATTTTTTTTCCAATAAGAGCTATTTCGTTCATAACTAAATCTTTATCTCCACGTCTACACCTGATGCTAAATCTAATTTCATCAAAGCTTCAACTGTTTGAGGCGTTGGTTCTATTATATCAATCAATCTTTTATGTGTTCTAGACTCAAACTGTTCTCTACTTTTTTTATCAATGTGTGGAGAACGTAGGACTGTATATCTTTCTGTTTTTGTTGGTAAAGGAATGGGTCCTTTTATAGTTGCACCAGTTCTCTTAACTGTATTGACAATCTCTTCGGTTGAAGCATCTAAAATTTTGTTATCGTAAGCTCTAAGTTTAATTCTAATATTTTGTTTTTCCATTATTAACCTGCTATCTTTTTAGTTACTTCATCTTGAACATTTTGAGGCACTTTTGAATAATGATCAAAAAACATTGAATATTGTGCTCTACCTTGAGACATAGATCTTAAATTATTTATATATCCAAACATATTTGCTAAAGGAACCATCGCTGTGATAACAGTTGCATTTCCTCGTTGCTCTTGAGTATTTATTTGTCCTCTCCTACTATTTAAATCACCTATAACATCTCCCATATAATCTTCTGGGGTTACTACCTCAACTCTCATAACTGGTTCGAGTAACTTTAAAGTACCTTTTGTACATGCTTCTTTAAAACAAGCCCTACTAGCTAGTTCGAAAGCAAGGACACTAGAGTCTACATCGTGATGTAATCCATCTAAAATAGTAACTTTATAATCTATCATTGGAAATCCTGCTAATATTCCAGTATCAGAAACTGTTTCTATTCCTTTTTCTACACCTGGTATAAATTCTTTTGGTATAGCACCACCTTTGATTTTACTTTCTACAGATCTACCAGAACCTGGTTCTTGAGGTTCAACAAGTAATTTAACTTTTGCAAATTGACCGGCACCTCCACTTTGTTTTTTATGTATATATTCAACCTCAGAAGCGTTTTGCAATGTTTCTCTATAAGCTACCTGTGGAGCTCCCACATTCGCTTCAACTTTAAACTCTCTTTTCATTCGATCAACAATTATATCTAGATGTAGTTCGCCCATACCTTTTATAATTGTTTGCCCTGACTCCTCATCAGATGTAACTCTAAATGAAGGATCTTCTTTAGCTAATCTGCCTAAAGCCTCACCCATTTTTTCTTGGTCAGCTTTTGTTTTTGGTTCAACAGCAATCTCAATTACTGGATCTGGGAATTCCATTGGTTCTAATAGAACTGGTTTCTCCTCATCACAAAGTGTATGACCTGTTATTGTGTATTTTAATCCTGCTAAGGCTACAATATCACCCGCATTAGCCTCTTTAATGTCTTCTCTAGAGTTAGCGTGCATCAAAAGCATTCTGCCAACTCTTTCTTCTTTTTCTTTAGAAGAATTGTAAATACCAGTACCTGTTTTTATTGTACCAGAATAAACTCGAATAAATGTAAGTGAGCCAACAAATGGGTCATTTGCGACTTTGAAAGCAAGAGCTGAAAAACCAGCACCATCCTCAAATTTCATTTCTAATTCTTCCTCAGACCCTGGTTTTGTTCCTTTTATTGAGCCAATATCAATTGGACTAGGCAAATAATTTATAACTGCATCAAGTAAAGGTTGAACACCTTTGTTTTTAAAAGCTGAACCCGTTAAAACTGGTACAAAACTAAAATTCAAAGTACCTTTTCTTATACATTTTATTAGATCTTCTTCTTTAATTTCATCTCCATTAAGATATGCTTCCATTAGTTTCTCATCTTGTTCCACAGCCATTTCAACTAACTCAGTTCTATATTTTTGAGATATCTCTTTTAAATCATCTGGAATTTCTTTGTATTCCCACTCAGCTCCTAAAGCTTCATTCTTCCAAACTTGAGCTTTCATTTTAACTAAATCAACAACACCTGTTAATGAAGCCTCAATCCCAATTGGAACTTGAACCACCAATGGTTTCGCTCCCAATCTGTCTTTTATCATGTCTACACATCTAAAAAAGTCAGCACCAGTTCTATCTAATTTATTAACAAAACAAATTCTTGGAACTTTATATTTATCAGCTTGTCTCCACACAGTTTCTGATTGAGGTTCTACACCTGCCACACCGTCAAAAACTGCTACCGCACCATCTAAAACTTTTAATGACCTTTCAACTTCAATTGTAAAATCTACGTGTCCCGGTGTATCAATAATATTAATTCTATGATCTTGCCAAAAACAAGTTGTTGCTGCTGAAGTGATTGTAATACCTCTTTCTTGTTCTTGTTCCATCCAATCCATTGTTGCCGCACCATCGTGTACTTCTCCAATCTTATGACTTTTACCGGTGTAGTATAAAACTCTTTCAGTAGTAGTGGTTTTACCAGCATCAATATGGGCCATGATCCCAATGTTTCTATATTTGTCAAGTGTATGAGTTCTAGCCATAATTTTTTACCACCTAAAATGTGCAAAAGCTTTATTTGACTCAGCCATCTTGTGCACATCCTCTCTTTTTTTTACTGCAGCACCTTTTTTTTCATATGCATCAAAAAGTTCATTAAAAATTTTGTCAGACATAAGTTTATCTTTTCTTTTCCTTGCAGAGTCTACTAGCCATCTAATTGCTAAAGCTTGGGCTCTTTTGCTTTTTACTTCTACTGGGACTTGATAAGTTGCACCACCTACTCTTCTAGATCTTACTTCAACGGTAGGTTTAATGTTATTAATTGCTTCATTGAAAATATTAATAGGTTCATCTTTCGATTTTGTTTTAATTTTATCGATGGCATCATAGACAATTTTTGCTGCAACTCCTCTTTTACCATCATACATTATATTATTTATTAGTTTTGGGATAATTGTTGAATTGAATTTTGGATCTGGAACAACATTTTTTTTAGGTTGTGTTTTTTTTCTAGACATTATTTACCTTTTTTTGTTCCATAAAGAGATCTTCTTTTTTTCCTATTCGCTACACCTTGAGTATCAAGATTACCTCTTAAGATATGGTAACGAACTCCAGGTAGATCTTTAACTCTTCCACCTCTGATTAAAACTACTGAGTGTTCTTGAAGGTTATGACCCTCACCAGGAATATATGCTGTAACTTCAAAGCCATTGGATAATCTAACTCTTGCAACTTTTCTTAAGGCAGAGTTAGGTTTTTTAGGAGTAGTTGTATAAACTTTAACACAAACTCCTCTTTTTAAAGGTTGTTTTTCCAAAGCAGGAACTTTGTTCCTTTTAATTTGTTTTACTCTTCTTTTTTTTAACAACTGATTAATAGTTGGCATATTTTTTAAATTTTAATATTAATTGTTTTTGAGGGAAATAACTGACAGGTTATTTATGGCAGCGTTTAGTGTCTAAGATTAACACTACATTCCAACCAAAAACACCGCCAAAATACTTATTAATTTGACTTTGTCAAACTAAAACTAAGTTTAGATAATCAAATTCTTATTGATTTACAGGGCTTTCTGAAGGTTCAATTTTCTCTTGTTCTGACAAAAATTTATTGTCATCTTCTAGAGCTTTTTTGTTCCATTTGTTCTTAATATTACCTGTTCCAGCAGGTACTAATCTACCAACGATGACGTTTTCTTTAAGACCATTTAGTGGATCAATCTTACCTTTTATTGCAGCATCTGTAAGTACTCTTGTTGTTTCTTGAAATGAAGCTGCTGATATAAATGACTCTGTTTGGAGTGACGCTTTAGTGATACCCATTAATACTCGTTCACCAACAGCAGGCAATTTCCCCTCTGACTTAAGTTTCTCATTATTATTATCAAATTTAATTCTATCAACAATTTCACCTGGTAAATATGATGAGTCTCCTGAATTCTTAACTTCAATTTTTTTCAACATTTGTCTTAATATTGTTTCTATATGTTTATCATTAATAATTACACCTTGTAATCTGTAAACTTCTTGGACTTGATTTACAAAATATTCAGTTAAATCTTTAATGCCCATAATTCTTAAAATATCATGAGGCAAAGGTTGACCATCTAAAAGATACTCACCTTTTTTAATTCTTTCACCTTGATTAAAGTTAATATGTTTTCCTTTAGGAATTAAATAATTTGATGGTTCTGCTCCATCTTCAGGGACAATTGAGACTTTTTGTTTTCCTCTTACTTCTTTGCCAAAAACAACTTGTCCATCATTTTCAGCAATTATAGCACTGTCTTTTGCTTTTCTCGCCTCAAATAGTTCGGCAACTCTTGGGAGTCCTCCAGTGATATCTTTAGTTTTTGTAGTTTCTTTTGGAAGTCTCGCAATCACATCACCAGCTGAAACTTTTTGTCCATCTTTTACAGATAAAATTGAATCAGGAACCAAATAGTATCTAGCTTCATTGTCATCTGCTTTTTTAATAACATTCCCTTTTTCATCTCTTAAAGTAATTCTTGGTTTTAAATCAGTGCTTTTTGATTGAGATCTCCAATCAACAACAGACTTTGATGAAATACCTGTCGCATCATCTGTTGTTTCTTGAATTGAAACATTGTCAATTAAATCAACATAACTCGCAACACCACTTTTTTCCGCAATTACTGGGGTAGTGTAAGGATCCCATTCACAGATTTTAGTGTTTGCTTTTACTTTATCATCATTCTTAAAAAATAATCTTGAACCATAAGCAACTTTATATATTGCTACTTGAACCCCGTTATCATCTTCAATTGATAGCTGAGTATTTCTTCCCATTACAATTAAGTTTTTCTTAGAATCTTCTAAAATATTTGAATTAATGATTTTTAATGTTCCCTCATTTTTAGTTACTATTTGAGAATCTTGTTTTACTGATGCTGTTCCACCAACGTGGAATGTTCTCATCGTTAACTGAGTTCCTGGTTCACCTATTGATTGGGCAGAAATCATTCCGATTGCTTCACCTACATGAACCATTTTACCTCTTGATAGATCTCTTCCATAAGAAGTTGCACAAACACCTTCTTTGCTTCCACAAGTCATTACTGAATAAACTCTAATTGATTTTACTCCAGCAGCATCGATTAGATCACATCCTGCTTCATCAATCATAGTAGATTTTTTAATAACAATATCACCTGTTATAGGATTTTTTATATCTTCAAATGTAATTCTTCCCAAAGCTCTTTCTGATAAACTTACAACAACGTTTCCACCTTCTAAAATTTCAGAAAGTTCTATAAATCCAGGATTTTTACAATCACATTCTTTTTTTGTTATTGTTAAATCTTGTGCCACATCACAAAGTCTTCTAGTTAAGTAACCTGAACTTGCAGTTTTTAAAGCTGTATCAGCCAATCCTTTTCTAGCACCGTGTGTAGAATTAAAATACTCTAAAGCTGTTAAACCCTCTTTGAAATTAGATATAATTGGACTTTCAATAATTTCTCCTGATGGTTTTGCAATTAATCCTCTCATACCAGCTAATTGCTTCATCTGTGCCGCTGAACCTCTGGCTCCGCTATCAGCCATCATAAACACTGAATTAATTTTTAATCCCTCAGATGTTTTCTCTGTTGCTGAGATACCCTTCATCATTTCGCCAGCTACTTTGTCAGTACATTTTGACCATGCATCAACAACTTTATTATATTTTTCACCTCTAGTAATTAGACCCTCTGAATATTGAGTTTCATAATCAGCAATTAATTTTTTTGTATCATCAATAAGCTGAGTTTTGCTCTTTGGAATAACTAAATCATCTTTACCAAATGAAATACCTGCTTTAAAAGCGTGTTTAAATCCTAAATCTTTTAATTTATCACAAAAAATAACTGTAGTTTTTTGTCCACAAAATCTAAATACAATATCAATCACTTCTGAGACAACTTTTTTTGGCAATAATCTATCAATTAAAGAAAATTTAATATCTTTGTTTTTTGGTAATAGATTAGCTAATAAAAATCTTCCAGCAGTTGAAGTATATTTTTCAAATTTTTTGTTACCTTTATCATCTATTGTCTCAAATCTAGAGATTATCGTAGTATGAACCTTTATTTGTCCAGATGATAAAGCGAATTCAATTTGGTCAGCGTCAGTAAAATAACCTGCTGATTTATCTGTTAACGGCTCTTGAGATAAATAATAAATTCCTAAAATCATATCCTGACTAGGAACAATTATTGGTTTTCCA